>DASPWJ010000198.1:0-4997 GCA_035621895.1 Burkholderiaceae bacterium
GCTTGTGTCGACGAAGTTCTGGCCGATCGCAGCCTCGATACGGCGGCGCATGGCAGAGGCGTCGTCGACTCCGTACGAGTAGGCGTGAATCGAAAACCGCTCGCGGTCATGACGTTCGAGTATCTCGGCAATCAAATACGCAGTGGCATGTTCATGAAAATCGCCGGACACGTATCCGACGCGGATCTTCGCACCCCGCGGACGCGTGGCGCGCGTCCCAAGCGCAGTGATGCCTCGGAAGATTCGATCTGCGTGCGCTTGGGAGGCGGCGAGTTGCTGCTGTCTTGTCCAAGAAAAAGCAAGGCTGTAAAAAGGCACGGGTTGCCCTTGGTTCGTCGCGACAAGATCGTTTAATGCGGCAAAGTCCTCCTCGAACATGTCCCAGCGAGACGCCTCGAGCGAGGTAAACAGAACCGCGGACATCATCTCCACAGGAGCTGCCCCCAGGGCCAGCGCATTGCGGAAACTCTCTCGTGCCTCTTCCGGCAGCTTGAGGAACTGAAATACGTTGCCGAGCTGGGCAAAGGCCTCCGCGCAGCGCGGGTTGCGTTTGAGAGCATCAAACAATGCCAGGACGGATTCTTCCAGGCGACCTACCCGGCAAAGTGCTTGTCCGAGTTGCAAGTGCAGACCCGCATCGCTGATGGCTTGCATGTCGATCGACCGAAACAATGCGACGAGGTCCTGATGGCGGCCTGCGCGCCCGAGACTTTGGGCAGCGATCGTTAAGCCGAGTTCGGAGCCGGGATCGAGGGCCACGGCCCGGGATGCCGCCGCGGCGGCGCGCTCCATGTCATCGAGCTTGAGTCGGGCATGAGCAAGGTTTAACCACAGGACCGAATCGTTGGGCGCAGCCGCAACTGCCGCTTCGTACGCGTGAGCAGCCTCGATCCAGCGCTGCGCGCGTGCGTGGTCAAGCCCGCGAAGATACGCCTCTTCAGCATCGCGGCCGGCGTCGCTCTGCCTTGCCTGATCGCAAGTGTGCGTCTGCGGCGCGGTGTGCGCGCTTTGCCCCATCAGCTTTCCGCCGGCAGGTGTTCCGCAGGAGCGCCCCGTTCCCACACCGCGAGCATCCTTGCGAAAAGAGCCTCCAAATCGCGCGTGTATTGGTCGCTGTCAAATAGTGCGCAGCGTGTGAGTTCGCTCGCAAGCCGTTCTCGGATCTGGCGCAAGCGCGTGGGATTTTGTGCCAACTCCAGGGCGAGCCGCTCATAAGCCTGGCTGTCGGCGGCGACGAGTTCTGGTAGGTCCGCTGCTTGCAGCACACTGCTGGCGACACGGGATACGAAACTGTCTCCCGTCGTCGTGATCATCGGCACGCCAGCCCAAAGCGCATCGCTCGCCGTGGTGTGCGCGTTCACGGGCAAAGTGTCGAGTGCTAAGTCGGCAAGCTGTAGGCGGGCCAGGTGGGCTTCCAAGGGCACGTGGGGCGCCCAGACCAGACGCTCGGGCCCGATGCCCCTTCGCTGTGCCTCCAACAGCAGATTGCGCCGCGCCTGTGGATTGGCTTCGTAGAGCCATAAAACGCTTCCGTCGATTTGGCGCAACAAGCGGCACCAGCAGTCAAAAACGCTGGCGGTAATCTTGTAGCTGTTATTGAACGAGCAAAATACAAAACCCACCTCGGGAAGTCCGCACTGCCCACGCGTCGGTCGCGTGCCGATCTGGCGTTGCCGATCGTTGGGTTGATAACAGTGGGGCATTTGTGCGATTTTTTCGCTATAGCTCTCCGCGTGCTCAAGTGGGGTGACGATCCGGTCACCGATGATGTACTCGTAACACGTTCCACCAATGGTTCCAGGGTAACCGAGAAAATTCACCTGTACGCGTGCAGCGTGGTAGGCGAAAACCCCAAATCGTGCATTCAGTGTGTAGCCCTTCAGGTCAAGCAAGATGTCGATGTCGTCGTTCCGGATACGCTCGGCCAGCGTGCAATCGGACATTTCACGTGCATCGACAAAGTGGTCTGCAGCCGCGATGATGCGTTTGCGGATCTCAGAGCCGTCGTCGGGACTGAAGGAATAAAGGAAGATCTCAAAGCGCTGCCGATCATGGTGCTCCAGGACGTCGGCGATCAGGTACGCAGTGGCGTGGCGAAACACATCGCCGGTTGCGTACGCGACTCGTATCGGTGTTCGAGCGCTGCGCGCCTGCGGCGCTGCTAGCGGCTTGATTGTGCCGCAGCGGTCCCTCCAGTGTGCCTGTGCGGCCGCCAGCTGTTGCGCGCGGGTTGAGGGGACGGTGAGCAATTGGAAAGGAATCGCCTGGGTGACGCCTTCGCCGAATGCGCGTTGTAGGTCCGCGCAGTCTTGGGCGACCAAATCCCAGCGGCAGGCGTGTTGGGCCTCATAGGCCATCGCCGAAAGCATCTCGGCGCGGTTGGCGCCAAGCGCCAACGCCGTCTTGAAACACTCACGGGCCTCTTCGTGCATTTTCATTCGTTCAAAAACGTTGCCCAAGTGCACGTGGGCCGGAATGAAGCTTGGCTTGCGCTGCAAAGCGGCCAGATACGCAGAGACGGCCTCGGGGTATTGATACATTGCGCAATAGGCGTCGCCGAGGGAAAAGTGTGGCCCTGGGTCGTCGACCGTCGCAAGGTCGAGCCGTTGCAGCAGTTCGATCATCTCCTCGTGCCGATTGGCGGCGGCCAGACACTGGGTCGCGATCGAAATCGCGAGCTCCGAATGCGGGTCAAGCGCAGCTGCGTGCCGAGCCGCGATAACGCCTTGCTCCAGATCGCCAAGCTTGACCCGTGCGTGCGCCAGGTTGAGCCAGAAGACCGCGTCGTCCGGGTTGTGTCTTGTGGCCTGGTCAAAGGCTTGGGCAGCCTGGGCCCAGCGCTCGTGCTTGGCAAGTTGCAGGCCGCGCAAATAATCGGACTCAGCACGGGCGTTGCGCTTGCTGGCCCGGGCCACCGAGGAACGTTTGCCTGCGATCGGTCTTGATAGCGTGTTGTGCATTAGTACTCTTGGGTTTGCTGGCGCGGGCGGCAAGGGTCTTCGCACGCCGCTTCGTAACGCGACACGGTCAGAGCAAGCAGGGACAGTTGCCGAGCGTGTACCTGTTCAATGTAGATGCGCTGTGGCGACGCCGTTTGCGAGAATTGTGGGCCGTTGGCATTGCAGTTTGTCGCCAGACGCGGGCGCCTGCCGCCACATCGCGCGAAGCTTGCACTTTGGGTAAAGTGCCTGGCAGCGCAGGTGCCGTCAGCGTCTTGCAGCGAGCCATCGCGCCAGCAAGGCGCTATGCTGCGGGAAGTGCGACGGGATCGGAACGTGTTAAATGCCCGCAAAGTGTCGGTACGCGTAGGTAGCCGGCGTGCTTAGCCATCAGCAGGTTTGCACTCTTGTAAAACTCCGGTGGCAGTTCGTACGCTGTCGTGGAGTTGTGAAACAAGGGGACTCGCAAGATCCGGCCACAATTACCGGTACCAGCCTCGAGTAATTGCAAGCACAGATCTGTCGCCCAGAGGTGCCAGCCCAGAGTGGGATCAATATGCACTTTCGTATCGCGGTGCAAGGCCACCGCAAATTCGTCTATGGATACTGCGCGGGCCGAAGCGTCGTGACTAAAAAGCATGGTCCGGTCAATCACTAGTCCCGCGTAGCGTAGGCCGCTCTCCAGCCCGTCGTTGGCGTGTAGACCAGCAAATCCAATTGGCGCACCATGTTCCGACTCTTTATCTAAAGCTGCGAGCTGCTGGGCGATTGCGATTCCGCTGCCTGACGGAAAGTACACGTCCTGGTGGGCAAATACCCGCCATGCGCGCCGCGCAGCGCTGCAGCCCTTGGCGTAGGCATCGGCCGCGTTGGATGCCCCTTGCACGGGCACAACATCGGCATCAACTTCGCGCAATCCAGGAGAGCGAGCAATATTGAGTTCGTACTGCCAAGGCCGATTGACTGCCACTATCACGGAAAAAGGTGTCAGGTCCTGGGACGCAACTTGCGGTCGATTTGGCCACTTCTCGGCCACGACCACCATCTGGTAGAGGCCAAGGTTACGCAGGGCGGTCGCTGTGGGTAAACCTAGCGCCTGTGCGGCGGCCACAAGGTGCGTCAAAAACTTGCCTTGCGCTGGCTCTACGCGAAACTGGTTTTGAAGATTCGGTAGCCACCCGCTGTCAAGGAATGCTTTAAAAACCGATGGCGGAGACAAAAAGCGAGTGTGGTTGCAATCGAGCGGCCCGGCTTGGTCGTACGAGACCTCGCCGGCAAGCATCCTTTGCACAACCGAAATATGCGTCATGTTGGGAAGGCAACTGACGATACGCGCGTGCGGCGCTGTCATGTCATACAGCTGCGTGAGTACGCGTTGGGGTTCACGCAATTGCTCAAAGAGGTTGGCAACGACCACGACGTCAAAATCCGACCCCAACCGCCGCAAATCGTTCTTGTCCGTTTGCTGCGAAGGTGCTAGGTCCCGATAGGCTGTACTGGCGCCTAGCCCCTCGGAAATCGAACCAATGCCGACCCATTGCGCTTGCGGATGCGATTGCTTGAACCGTTGCTCCAAGCGCTCGTCCACAGGCCCCAATTGGAGCACGCGCTTTGCATCGCCGGAAATGGCCCCGAGTAGCTGTGTGTAAATCGCGTCGGCCAAATCACTCATCACAATCCTCGGGAATTGGGTACTCGCTTGGGCGACCGTGCGCTCGCGAAGGCGCGACACAGGGAACCTTCGAGCGCGTTTTCATCAGGCAGTTGCCGAGTACTCAGGCAGCGGATTTTTCGCGAACCGCGGACATCGTTTGTGCAACCGCTGGACCGGCGGCAGAACGCAAAATGGCAGGGCGAGGCGTGCCCACGGGTTCGAGCAGCCCCCCGAAGTCCGGGCGCATGGTGCGTGCTGTCATACGCTCGGCGATCGTCGTTGGCACTTTCTCCAGGGTAACGGACATGAACGCGGCCACGGATTGCGCACACGGTGCAAGATTGCTGTCGAGCCATTTGAACTCGCGCAACTTGAAGCGGTGCTCGAACCATCCCAGATACCAA
>DASPWJ010000199.1:0-9372 GCA_035621895.1 Burkholderiaceae bacterium
CGCCACCCCCCATCGATCTGCGTTGTGCCCAAGAATTCATGCCGTACTTTTTGCACCCACTCGGGGATATCGGCGGCCGAGTCGGCATCCTTCGACAACACCTCGATTTCGTCACCGATGGCGGCTAACTTCAGGGCGGCGATCAGCTCCATCAGAGGGCCAGTACAAGAATAGCCGCGTGCGTCGACGACGATTTTTCGATCCGCCATTGTCTCTCCTGGGTGGCTTTTATGGCCTGCCGCGCACCTGCTTGCTCCCGACAATTATCCCTTTTTCGTGCGCGCGACGCGAAGCGCTCAAGCGCTGCGTCGCAACCGTTGGACGCATGGGTTACCCAAAAAAATAGCCGAAAAAAGTGTAATTGAGGAAAAAAATCGTCCTGGCTCCTAACTTGCTCCATAGGTGGCCGAAGTGCCGATCGCGACGGGTAGGGCGCGGTGCCAATGCGCCCCCAGCGGTGAATGGTTAACCCGTGCTCCAGGCTCGCGGGCGCTTCATTCCCGCGATCTTGCAGGCTTGCTTGACGTACCCGTAGGGAAACAATTCAAAGAGGCGGTTTCGCGCATCCGTGCCATAACGCTGCGACAAATGCTTGATCACAAAGCGCGCATCGGCCGCGACTTGACGGGTTTGGTAGAAGTCCCGCATGAAGCGGATAACGTCCCAATGATCCTCGGTTAGCTCGATGTTTTCCTTTGTGGCAACCGTGCGCGCAAAGGACTCACTCCAATCGAGCGGATCGAGCAGGTAGCCCTCATCGTCTGTCGGCGCTGTATTTGGTTTCATGCGGCGAGCCTTTCACCCGGTTCCACGCGGTCAAGCCGGCACGCTGTCCGTGATTTGCACGCTTTGTTGGTTTAGCCGGGTGCGTAGCTCTTCAAGCGCGAAAGCATCCGTTGCAAAGATGTTGCTTCTGCCAATTTGCTCGGTAAGACCGCTGCGATCCATAACGTCTTGCACCTGTTTTTTGAGGCTGCTGAAGGTCAACTCGATCCCGTTACTGCGAAAGCGCTCAACCAGCTTTCCCAAGACCTCGACGCCGGAGGCATCTAGGTCGTTGATGCCGCCGCAGGTGACCAGCACATAGCGCAGATTAGGAGTGTCGCGTTCGAGCTTTAACAGCGCGTCCTCAAAAAACGACGCGTTGATGAAGTGCAATGATCCGTCAAAACGAATTGCGCCCAGCTGCGGATGCAAGGGCGGCAAATCAAAGCGCCGTGCGTCGCGCAAGACGCCGTCCGAGTGGTATCCGAGTATTGCAACACGTGGTCGCATCAAGCGGTACAGCATCAGGCCGAGCGACAACATGATTCCCGTCACGATGCCATTCTGGATGTTAGGTGCAAACGCCAGCGTGGCAACAAATGTCGCTACAGCGGCGACGCCGTCATCCCGATTGGCCCGCCAGGCACTGCGCAGTGCCTGAAAGTTAATCAGGCCAACGACGGCCATGATGATGATCGCGGCTAGGACCGGCTTGGGTAAGTGGTATAGCAGCGAGGTGAAAAAAAGCAGCGTCAGCAAAACGGCACAAGCGGAAATTACCGACGAAAGGCCTGTCTTGGCGTTAGAGGCAAGGTTTAGGGCCGAACGGGAAAAGGACCCGCTCACCGGCATGGACTGGACAAACGCCGCCGCCACCTTGGCCAATCCTTGCGCGACAAGTTCGCGGTTCTCGTCCCACGGTTGACGGGTCCTGATGGCGATGACCTTGGCGCTGGACATCGCCTCCATGAAGCTGATCACGGCAATGACAAAGGAGGCTGGAAGCAGGTTTACGACCGCATCCCACTCGACCTTGGGGACTGCGAAAGTTGGCAGGCCTTGCGGGACCGTTCCCACGACCCGTCCGCCCATGTCCGCATAGCCGATAAAGCCCGAAACCCATGTCAGGGCGGCAACCGTTAACAGCACACCGGGCAACTTTGGTGCAAAGCGACGAAAGGCAAGCAGCAGTACGAACGCTGTCATGCCAAAGGCCAGCGATATCGCGTGAGTGGTGTCGATGTTGGTTAGCACTTGCCATGTGTCGGCCAAAAAGTGCGCCGACTGGCGCGATGGAATTCCGAGCAAAGTCGGCAACTGCGACAGTCCGATGATTAGCGCGGCCGCATTGATAAAGCCCATCAGCACCGGGAAGGAGAGAAAATTCAGCAGTACCCCCGCGCGAAACAGGCCAAAGGCGACTTGAAATACGCCCGATAGCAACGCCAGCAAAATGACATGGGTATAAAACGCATCTGTCCCCCGCAAGGCGAACGGTGCCACGCTGGCCGCGGTCAAAAGAGAGGTCATTGCGACGGGCCCAGTGGACAGCTGGCGCGAAGAACCAAACACCGCACCAACGATCGTGGGAATGAACGCCGCATACAGGCCGTAGTAGGCCGGCACACCGGCCAACTGCGCGTAGGCCAGGGACTGTGGCACTGCGACCAAAGAGACTGTAATGCCCGCGACCACGTCATGGCGCACCGTATCAGCCTCAAGGCGCAGGCTCTTCCAACTGGCCCAGGACAGGCGCATTGCCGGCTCCTATGCGATCGACTGGTAGTACAGGTTCTGTGGGTGGCGGGCCTGGGCGAAAAAAAACCACCGTTCGCCGAGCAGACCCAGATACTGCAGTGCGAAGGCCACCACAAATGCGAACGGCGCATCTTGTATAAGCCCCACCGCCAGCAGCAGCGCCGGCGCGGCAAAAGCAAGAAGTGGAAAACCAAGTAGAACCATTCGCATGGTCGTCGGGCGCGCGCCGTGGAAGAACTCCCGCGTGTTAAACGACCCGCCCATCGCGCCCTGGCTCTTTTGCACGATTTTCGGGTGCTTTACGCCGATCGCACTCTGGGCTGTCGACCTCGGTCGCAGACGGGCGTTGCGGACCAGCGAGCCGATGCGCGCCGCCGACGCCAGGGCTGTAATGATCAGCGCCCATACACCGAGAAAACCCACCAGCGATGGCGCGGCCCGCACAGCAACCGCGCTGGCAAGTGTGAAACCGGAGGCGCCGCCGAGCAAAATGAAATTCACCACCGTCAACGGCGAGTGCCACTCGCGAAGAAAGGGCAGGCACGCATAGACCATCGCGGTGCAAACAAACAGCCCGAAAGTGAGGGCGGCCGCCAAAGTGCCCAGCAGCACCGTCAGATCAATTTGGCCGCCTGAAGGCAGCGTGGCAAGGGTGCTCTTCCACTCCACCCAGTGGGCCAAACCAAACAGCGCGACCGCGCCTAAGAGCGCAGGTAGCACGATGACCTCGCGAGACAACCAAGAAGTGCGCCACTTCGCCGCAGCCCGCCACGCGCGCTCGGGATGGCCCAGGTGGAAAAATGACGCGATCAAACCCGCAAGCAGCAACAGCACGACCAAAAGGCTCCCCGGGGCGTAAAAGTTTCGGGGCTCGGGCGCCGGCAAGAGCTGAAATAGCGTGTAGAGCTGAACGGTAAACAGGGCAAGAAACAAGCCTTGGCCAGCCCCAATTAGCGTAGTGAGAAAAATCACGGATACTGGCGGTCGCATACGAGTTGGTCTCCTTACCAGCCGACGGCATCTTCGATCGTTGGTCCCGTCGGTCCCGGCTTGGGCAACTGCGCGTCGCGCTTGCGCGGGTTGTCCGAACGCTCGAGCTCATCGGGGTGAATCTTGATGCGAGTCTGCCGTCGTGGCAGGTAATGATTGGCTGGCTGGGTACTCCATTCGGGCATCAACTGGTAGCCACCATTGCCGCGTATGGCAGCCGACACCTCAGATTGCGGATCGTGTAGGTCCCCGAACAGCCGCGCCGAAGTCGGACAGGCTTTCACGCAAGCTGGTTTGCGATCGGCTTCAGGCAGCGAGCGATCGTAGATCCGGTCGACGCACAGCGTGCATTTCTTCATTACCTTGCTGTGCTCGTCAAACTCGCGGGCTCCGTACGGACATGCCCAGGCGCAGTACTTGCAGCCAATGCACTTGTCGTAATCGACCAAAACGATGCCATCCTCCTTGCGCTTGTAAGAGGCACCCGTCGGACAAACCGGCACGCACGGCGGATCTTCGCAGTGCAGGCACGACTTCGGAAGATGTACGGTTTCGGTATCAGGAAATTGGCCAATCTCGAAGGTCTGTACGCGATTAAAAAACGTGCCTGTCGGATCGGCCTCGTAGGGGCGCTCGTCGACCAAGGGCCCGGCCGAGCCGGAGGTGTTCCACTCCTTGCAGCTGGTTACGCAGGCGTGGCAGCCGACACAGACGTTTAGGTCGATGACCAGTGCAAGTTGCGTCACAGCGCTCCTGCCTTGCGAAAAAGTCCGCCGATAAAGGCCAGCGCCTGGCTGCGCCGCCTCATGCCAGGGTAGGGCGCGAGCGCCTCAAATTGTGGCGACGTGTGCGCCGGTTCTCTCTCATCGGCCTTGTAAATGCGCACCCGCACGTCGTACCAAGCGGCTTGCCCGGTGATCGGATCGGAGTTAGAGACACGCAGACCATCAGCAAGATGCAATTCCTCGTGAATCAGGTGATTGAGCAAGAATCCGCGCTGCGACTCGTTGGCGTCGGGAGCCAGGTTCCAGGAACCGGAGGCCTTGCCGATTGCATTCCAAGTCCAGACCGTGCCCGGCTCCACCGACTCGGAGTGTCGGGCCATGCACCGCACCCTGGCCCATTGGGATTCGACCCAGATCCAGTCGCCGTCGCCGATTCCCAGCTCGCGGGCCGTGCGTGTGTTGACAAATAAATAGTTGTGCGCGTGAATCTGGCGCAGCCACGCATTTTGGGAATCCCAGGAGTGGTACATCGCCATGGGTCGCTGTGTCACCGCGGCCAGCGGATAGCGGCGGTGGTCCGTGATCAGGGACTCGAGCGATTCGTAAAAAAACGGCAGTGGATCGCAATAGGTCTGCACGCGCTGCGCCAGGTGAGCCGGAGGCTTGCGCGTGATGCCGCGACCTTGGGCGGCGAGCCGGAATTTTTGCAGTACCTCCGAGTACAGGTGAATCAAAATAGGCTCAGCGTAGCGAGTGATGCGGTTGCGCCGCGACCACTCCAGATAGCCCAGGTTCCAATTGCGCATGTACTGATAGCTGCGAGGCAAGGTGTAGTGAAAGACGCAGCCGTTTTGCTGATACATCTCCCACTGACGCGGATTGGGTTCCCCGACCAGAGATTTTTCGCCCCCTTTCCCACGCCAGCCGGCCAGAAAACCGATACCAGCTCCAGGCTCAGGCTCCCAGTTCACGATGAAATCCGGATAGTCGCGGTACTTGCGCTCTCCCGCCTTGGTGACGAAGGCCGGCAATTTCAGGCGTGTGCCCAGGTCGATCAGCACGTCCTGGAAGGGCCGGCATTGGCCCGAGGGCGGCAGGACCGGTATTCGCACCGAATCAACCGGACCATCGAACTCCGAGATCGGCCGATCGAGCATCGACATTACGTCGTGGCGCTCTAAATACGTGGTGTCCGGAAGGATCAGGTCGGCGAAGGCGGTCATTTCCGACTGGAAGGCATCGGCAACGACGAGAAACGGAATCTTGTAGTGTCCTTCGGCGTCGCGATCGCAGAGCATGTCGCGCACCGCCTCGGTATTCATGGTCGAATTCCAGGCCATGTTGGCCATGAAGATCATCAGCGTGTCAATTGGGTACGGGTCGCCGCGCCAGGCATTGGTGATCACGTTGTGCATCAAGCCGTGAACCGATAGGGGGTACTCCCACGAAAAGGCCTTGTCGATCCGCACGGGACTGCCATCGTCGTTGACGAATAGATCGTCCGGATCAGATGGCCAACCGAGCGCAAGTCCATCGAGCGGATGGTTGGGCTTGACACCGCGCGCATCGTTGGGCGTGCGTGTGCATGGCGGGATCGGACGCGGGTAAGGGACCTTGTGACGAAAGCCGCCCGGCCGATCGATGGTGCCCAGAATCGACATCAATATGGCCAGCGCGCGGATGGTCTGAAAGCCGTTGGAGTGCGCCGCTAGCCCACGCATAGCGTGAAACGCGACTGGGTTGCCGCTCACTGACTCGTGTTCCGTGCCCCAAGAATCAGTCCAGGCGATCGGCAGCTCGATTCGCTGGTCGCGTGCCGTAACGCCCATCTCGTGTGCGAGGCGACGGATGGTCGCCGCATCAATTCCAGTGATCTGCGCTGCCCACTCGGGTGTGTACTCCTTCACCCGCTCTTGCAGAAGCTGGAACGCGGGTTTGACTGGCGTGCCATCGGAGAGCCGGAATTCACCCAGCAAGTACGGGTCGGCTGCAGGAGAATGCGTGCGCACTGCGCGATCAAGCTTGCGATCCCACCAGAGCTTGTTTTGCGGGTCGTAGCAGGTTTCTTCCTCCGGCACTTCAGTTCTGACGAACATGCCGAATTCATCGCTGCGGGGGTCGCCGTTAACGAGCTGACCGGCGTTGCTGTACCGGACGAGAAAGTCGCGGTCGTACAGTCCCAGAGCCAGGATCTCGTGAATGAGCGCAAGCAATAGCGCTCCATCGGTTCCCGGACGGATCGGCACCCACTCGTCGGCGATGGCCGAATATCCCGTACGTACCGGGTTGATGGAAATAAAGCGACCGCCCGCGCGTTTGAATTGTGAGATCGCGATCTTCAGCGGGTTGGAGTGGTGATCCTCCGCGGTTCCGATCATGACGAAGAGCTTGGCGCGTTCAAGATCCGGGCCGCCAAACTCCCAGAACGATCCGCCGATCGTATAGATCATGCCAGCGGCCATGTTGACGGAACAAAGGCCCCCGTGCGCCGCGTAATTGGGTGTGCCGAATTGGCGCGCAAAAAGTCCGGTCAGCGCCTGCATCTGATCGCGCCCGGTGAAGAGTGCAAATTTCTTCGGATCGCTCGAGCGGATCGCACCAAGACGCTCGCTTAATGTGCCCAGTGCCTCGTCCCAACTGATGGGTTCAAAGCGTCCGGTGCCGCGCGCCGCATCGGCACAGCGCTTGAGCGGTTGCAGCAGCCGCGCCGGTGAGTACTGCTTCATGATGCCCGACGAGCCCTTGGCGCATATCACGCCCTTGTTGAGCGGGTGGTCTGGGTTGCCGTCGATGTAGCGCACTTCGCCGTTGCGAAGGTGCACGCGAATGCCACAGCGGCAGGCACACATGTAGCAAGTTGTTGTGCGTACCTCGACCTTGGCGTCGGGTAGCGGCGGTACGGTTGGGTCGTGAAGCGGTGGCATCGCGCGCGCAAAAGGACACGCGCGCCACAGCGGGCCGCGCGCCCGATTTGCCTGTTTTGGAGTAGCTATTAGGCGAAACCGGACCGCCAGCTGTCTATTACCGCATCGGGGAGCCTTGCCATACCCAAATGGAGTGCGCGATATTGCGCCGCAGCATCACTCTCGTATGGCCGCCTTTTCGCAGAAAGCTTGATGCATGCCAAGCAGCAATGGGGTCGCAGTTCCTTGCACCACGAACTGTGAACGAGGAGAATTGTCACAAAACAAACAAAGGAACAGTCGCCGTACGACGCCGGAGCGGTGCGAGCGATGGTGCCGTTTTGTTCCGGCGGCACCAAACAAGGGAAATATACGGATGTTGCAGCGTTGCGGCCCGATACTGCCGCACGAAGATAGTGCCGACCAATCCGATACGCGCGTCTTGGATACGGATCTGCAAGAGCCCATTGAAGGGGTCGTGCGGGCCTTGACACAAATGAGTGCCGCTCGGGCGGTGACGGTGCGCACGATTGCGCAGGCGGGCGGCCCGATGGAGCTAGTCGCCGCGTCTGGAGCCACCGAGCTGCAACGCGCGAATATTGCTTGCGCCGATGCCGATTGCGGAGTTTGCGCAGTTGCCTTGCACTCGGGCGAAGTGCAGACGAGTGACCGTTCGTGCGACTGTGTGCGCGAATTGGCCCCGCAAGATCAAAGTGCCCAGCAAGTGGTCGCGGTAGCGCTTCGATACAAGGAGCGGCCCTGCGGTGTGCTGAGCTTGTTTCTGGACACACGCGAGGGGGCAACACAATTGCCCGCGGGCTTTCTGGATCTGCTACCGGCCCTAGGTGATCTGGTCGGCACGGCGATGGAAAACAGCCGACGTGCAGGAGCAGATGTGCACACCAGTGTCATGCAGGAGCGGCATCTGCTCGCCAATGAAGTGCACGATTCCCTGGCCCAGCACCTGACTTCGATCCGGATGCGCACCTCGCTGCTGCGCAATGCGGTGGCCACGCACGAAGAGGATCGCGCAACCCAGTACTTGGAGGAGATCGACGAGTCCCTGGCTGTGGCGCAGTCGCGGGTGCGCCAGATCATCACGCAATTCCGTGCTCAGATGGACGCGCCGCGCCTGCTGCCGGCGCTCGAATATGCAATTGAGGAGCTGCGCAGTGCCAGCGGAGTGCACATCGAACTGCAATGCCGAGTGCGCGAGCCCAGGCTGTCTGCGTACGAGGAAGTGCAGGTCTTTTATATCGCCCGCGAGGCACTCACCAATGCCCTGAAGCACTCGCAGGCGGATCGCGTGCGTCTGGCGTTGGACGAAAATGCAGGCAGTTACGAGTTGCTCGTTGAGGACAACGGGGTTGGTTTTGACGACGCCAGGGCGGCCGACCACGGCCATTTTGGGATCAACATCATGCGCGAACGGGCCCAGCGCATCGGGGCCCTCATCGAGCTGAAGCGAGGCGAGCAAGGCGGCACGCAGGTGCGCTTGACGCTTCCTTCACGGGCCGCAACGGGTGGGGTGTTTGAATGAACGACCCGGTGCGGCTGGTGTTGGTCGACGATCATCGGCTGTGTCAGAAGGGGCTGGCCGAGCTGCTCGAGCGAAGCGGTGGTTTTACTGTGATCGGGACAGCGGGCAACCCCGAGCAGGCCGAACTGTTGATTAAGACCCACATGCCCGATCTGGCAGTGCTTGACCTGCGCATGCCGTTAATGGACGGCGTGAGCCTGCTGCGGCAGCTGCGTGCGGATGGTTGCGAGGTCCCGGCTGTGATTTTGACTATGAGCGATTCGCAAGATGACCTGGCAAATGCTTTGCGCGCCGGCGTTCGCGGCTATTTGCTCAAGGACATGGATCCAAACGATATCGTCGAATCCATCCGTCGCGCTGCCAAGGGCGAGCTGGTTGTCGCTCCGGCTATGGCGGCCAAACTTGCGCTACTGCTGCAAGGGCGCACCGATGCCGCGAAGGATAGCGCCGTCAAGCTGACCGAACGCGAGCGAGAGATCTTGCACCACGTGGCCAGCGGCAAGAGCAATAAGGCAATTGCTAAAGTTCTGAACATCAGCCACGACACCGTCAAGCTTCATGTGCGCCATATTCTCGCTAAGCTCAATCTGACTTCGCGCGTCGAAGCGGCTGTTTTCGCGGTGGAGCATGGCGACCGTTCGGCCGTGCGCCCACCAACCTGAGGCGCAGCGAGTCTCCAAGCACCGATCAA
>DASPWJ010000200.1:0-30187 GCA_035621895.1 Burkholderiaceae bacterium
GGTGGCCGCCCCGACGCAAGCCTCTTCGTCGAATCAGGAAGCCGTTGCCGAGTTGATGCGTAGTGCACGGTTGTGGCAGGCGCTGGAACATGCGGATGCCGAACGCGAAGTGCTGCGTAAGCTCTTGGCGGTCCAGCCCGATCAGCCACGCGCGCTTTTTTTGCTGGGCGAACTCGAGCTGCGCGCAGGCCACATCGAGCAGGCCCGAAAAGTGGCGGCGCAGCTCACTCGCAGTCCCAACGCCGGCGCTCTGGCGCGCGAGTTTGGGGACCTGGTGCGTATTTACACGCGTGAGCACACGCGTTTGGCGCAGCTGCGAGTGCTTGTTCGCGGCGGCAACCAGGGGCGCGCGCTGACGTTGGCGCGCGCCCTGTTTGCCGACGGACGCCCTCCGGGGGATCTGGCCAATGAATTTGCGTTGGTGCTCGCCGGGACGCCCGGTGGCTGGCAGACAATGCGTGAGCTGCTGCAAGAACGCATCGACGCAGATCCGAATCCGCGCGATCGGCTGACGCTCTACGAGTTGTTGGCGCTTCACGCTGATACCCGTGAAGAGGCATTGCGTGGCTTTGCCGACTTGGCGTTAGGTCACGACGTGGACCCGCAACGAATTGCCAGCGCGTGGCGCCACGCCCTGCTGGCGCTCGGCAACGATGAGCAGGCCTTGGCGCAGCGGCGCCTTTACCTTACGCGCTATCCCACCGACACCGAAATGCGCGCGGAGGTTGCACGCGTTGAGGCCGAAACGATGACGGCGCAGCAGCTCGAGAACGACCCTGGGGTGCAGCTTCGTTTGTCGGCCGAGCGCTCGCTCGCAGCCGGTGCGCTGGCGCAAGCCGAAAGCGAGCTGCTGCGCAGCCTGCAATTGCGCCCGGATGATGGCGAAACGATCGGCATGCTCGGGCTGCTGCGCCTGCGTCAGGGACGCAACCAGGAAGCACTCACGTTGTTTGAGCAAGCCAGCGAGCGCGAAAAAACGCAGCCGGACCTGCGTGCGCGCTGGCTGGATCTGACCAAGACCGCGCGCTATTGGAACGCGCTCGCGCAGGCACGTGCTTTGCGCGACGCTGGCGATTTGGATGGGGCTGTGCGCTTGGTCGAATCCGTGCGCGATACACAGCCCGATCAGGTCGAGGCAATCTATCTGCTCGCCTCCCTGCGCGTGTCCCAAAAGCGCGGGGCGCAAGCCGAGGGACTGTACCGCGAGCTGCTGCAGCGCGATGCAGGCGATGCCCGCGCCTGGCGTGGCTTGTTATCTTTGTGGCTGCTGCAGGGACGCGTCGAAGAAGCGCTTGACCAGGTGCAGCGGTTGGCGCTTAGAGCGAACCTCGACCCTGCCCAGGTTCTGGAGCCAACGACGTTGCGCGATGCCATCAGCCTGGCCAGTGCCGAGCATCCGGACTCGCAACTGCGCCTTCTGGAGCGCAGCGTTGAGTTGCTGCCGCGCGATCCCTGGCTTCGATATGACCTTGCACGACTGTACCTGCGGCTGCATCTGCCCGGCTTGGGGCAGCAGGTGATGGACCAGGGAGAGGCCCTGGCCCCGGAGAATACCGAGATGCACTACGCCGCCGCGTTGGTTTCGGCGGCCAGTGGGCGCGAAGATGCAGCGCTCGCCACGGTGCAATCCATTCCCCTCGCGCAGCAATCCGCGGGTATGCGTGATCTGGTCGAGCGCTTGCGTTTTGAAGGCGCGCTGCGACGTGCGCGCAGTGCGCGTGCGGCCTCCGATACGCAGCAAGACGCCTTCTGGCGCAACGAGGCGCTGGCCCAGGCCGGCAATGATGCTGCGCGGCTGTTGCGCGTGGCTCGAGCCGATTTGGCGGCCGACGACCTGAGCGGGGCGCGTGCGCTTATCGACCGGCTTGCGGTCGAGCAAGGATCGCTTGGGGTCGAGGAGCGCCGTGGCCTTGCCGGCGTGATGATCGAAGCGGGGCGGACGGATCTTGCTCAGGCGCTAATTGAGCACATGGCCGGCGAGGTTTCGGGTGACACCCAAGCCCAGGCCCAGCTAGCACTGCTGCGCGCGCGGTTGCATCGTGCCCAGCACAACGCGGCCGCACTGCGCGAGGACTTCAAGACACTGCACGACGTGCTTGCGCCCGAGGACATCGAGCTACATATCGAAGCACTTGGCCTCATGGGCGCCGATCGAAGCACAGCGCATGAGTGGATGGCCGAGTTGCTCAGAGCGCATCCCCAGGACCCGGAAGTGCTGCTCGAGGCGGCACGCCAGGCCGAGCGCGACCGTCAATACGCGGCGGCGGTTGGATACCTGGGTGTGGTGGCTGGTGCACCGTCGCAGGCCACGCCGGAGTCGCCAATTCCCCTGTTAGGGCAGCCTGCCACGCCAGCATCGAGCATCGCACCGCCGCCGAGCGTACAAAGTCTTTTGGAAGACAGCGTGCAAGCCAAGGCGCAGCGCGAACTCGCCGCGATTGAAGCACGGCGTCAACCGCAGGTCGATACGGCCTGGCTGCAATATTCGCGCAGCGCGACCGATGGCCTCTCGACCTTGCGTGGCACGGAGATCCCGCTGCTTATTCTGTGGCCGGGAGGCTACGACGGACACTGGTTTGGGCAGCTCGATGCGGTGCGTGCGCGCGCAGGCACGCTACCGGCGCCATTTGCGTACTCCTCGCAGTTCGGCAAGGTTGCGGCGCTGGCGCCGAGCGGCCTCGCCGAACCGGTTTCCGAACAGGCCCAGGGAGTCTCCGCCGAGCTCGGTTGGCGCGGCGATGAGAGGCGATTTGACCTGGGCGTCGTCGGCGCCGGGTTTAAGGTCCCCAACGTTGTTGGCGCCTGGCGCGAAAGTGCAACTTGGAACGAGTCCGACGTCAGTGCGGAACTTT
This sequence comes from Burkholderiaceae bacterium, assembly GCA_035621895.1. GTDB lineage: Bacteria > Pseudomonadota > Gammaproteobacteria > Burkholderiales > Burkholderiaceae_F > GJ-E10. Next base: position 2,853 of record DASPWJ010000200.1, read on the forward strand.
CTCGACGCGTTCTGACCGCCAGCTTGCTCTCTTACGCGGGCGCCGCCGACCCCGTCACCGGAGCGCTGTGGGGTGGTGTGACCAACACCGCAATGACGCTTCGCCTTAGCCGGGATTTGGAGTATGGCTGGAGCGTCTCGAGCAGCCTATCGATGGGCGTGGTCACGGGCCGAAATGTGTTATCGAACCCTAACGTGGAGTGGCGCAGCGTGGTCGATCGTGACTGGATCCACCAGCCGGATTTTCGGTTTAGCGCAGGTGCGGTGCTCAACATTTGGCACTACCAATACGACCAGAACTTCTACACCTTTGGCCAAGGCGGTTACTACAGTCCGCAGCGCTTCGTGTCCATGGGCGTTCCCATTGAGGTTCAAGGACGGCGCGGAGCGCTTTCCTATGACCTGCGCGTCGTGCCCTCTTGGTCCTGGACGTACGTGCAAACCGCAGCCTACTACCCTACCGATGCGAGCTTGCAGGCCCTAGCGGGTGACCCGGTGTACACGTCAGGGACGGGAACCGGCGGTGGGCCGGCCGGCAGCATTCGCGGCGACATCGAGTACCGCCCCGCCGCCCACTGGAGCGTGGGAGCCTGGCTCAATATCGACCGCTCGGCTTACTACGCACCCAATCAGTTGATGATCTACCTGCGCTACTGGCTGGAGCCGCAAAGCGGCGCGCCAGCGTTTCCGCCGCACCCGGTGCTGCCGATATCGCTGTTTTGAACGGCCGGGCCGAGGTGGTCAGCGCGAGTTTTTGGCAAGGGCCGCTCGCGACGCTAAAAGACTTTCTTCTGGTCGGGCTGCAGCAGATGAGGTATGAGCCAGTCGTACAAGTGTCGAATGGCCAACGCGACGCTCTGAGAATTTACATGCAGCAAGATGCAGTGCAGCTCTTCGAGAAAGCGCAGATTGTGCATCTTGAGCTCACTGCCGCCTTCTTGCCTTACTTGTCCCAGCAAACTGTCCTCGGTAGTGAAATGCGCGCGCAGCATCTCGATCATCGCGCGCACGTCGTATTCCAACGACTTCGGATCTGCTCCCCCCGCCAAATCGTCCGCAAGTGCATTCATCCGCGCCACAAGGTCACGGTGCTCGGCGTCTATTTCGGGAACCCCGATCTGGTACTTTTGCACAAACTCGAGTGGCTTGAGCGCAGTAAGCTCAGCGCTCGTTGCATCGGCGAGCGCGATGCCACCGTCACGGGTGAACTGGGCCTTGCGCATGGCCGACTCGCTGCTTTGCAAAAGGCGCTCCGAGTTCGTACCGTCGGCCGGATAGAGCGCCACGCCAACATGGGCAGTAACACGAAAGCGCGGCTCGTTGCGGGCGAAAAGCGCTTCGACTGCTTCCACGATACGTGCGGCGGTGACGCCAGCGTCCTCGCGCTGCCCGACCTCTGGCAGTAGCACAACGAATTCCGTCACCCCAAGGCGCGAGGTCGTATCGCAGTCCCGCACGCAGTTTCGTAAGGTTTCCGCCAAAGTCGACTGGACCTCATCGGCGGCCTCACTGGTGAGCGATTGCAACAGGGCTTTGAACCGATCTAGCTCAATGCGCAGGACCGCTGCGCGGCGGCGGTAGCGCCGCGCCGCTGCCAGGGCGATCTTCATGCGATCGAGCAGCAGGGCGCGCGTAGGAAAATTCGTCGCCCGATCAAAGGCCGCAAATTCCGCTATCGAGTCGTTGGCCGCTAGATCACCGATCCAGGGCGAGATGTCGGTCACCACAATCAGCAAATTGCGCGCGCCGTTGACTGCGACGACTGCGGCGCTGAGCAATACGGGAAGCAGCGTTGCGTCGGCGCGCTTGAGATGGCAGCGCAGCTCAGCGCGCGAAGCGCCGTTAAGCGCCGTGCGGCAAAATTCGGTCACACCCGGAGCGTCGACGTCGGCGACGATGGACAGGAGGCTGCGGCCATCAACGTGTTGCCCGGGTGCCGTGCCACCGAGCAGTTCGCGCAATAACGGTGAGGCCGCAACGATGTTGCCCGAGTCGACAAGCGCAAAGGCGACCAGATCGCTTTTTAGGAGCGCCTGGGCAATTTCGTCGTTACTAGATGCAGAAGCGCGCTGCCTAGTGAAGTCGGAGGGGCGAGGCAAGGAATTCATGGCACGCTTTCTTCAGTGGTGTTGGCGCGGGGCATAGCGCCTTTGCGTCCCCGAGCTTTGCAAGTTTGGCCAAGAGTGGGGCCATGCGTCGCACGGAAAAACGCGAAAATTGCCGGTAATTGCCGCGATTGCGCCTCTGTTGCACGGGCAAAAGCCTTGCTAGCGCTTACCAAGCAAGGCAAATCGTGCTTGCAAAAGCGCTGGTGCTTGGCAAACGTGTGCGCACAAGGCCGCGGCGATATCGGGGTTCGTTATGGGCTACCCCATCCAGTGTCCTTGGCTATCTCGGACTGGCGGTGCAATTGCTAACGGGCCCGCTGCCGAGCGCTGCCCCGGGGCCAGCGCTCGTTGCCATAGTCCGCCCCTTGCGGGAGCGCAGGCATGGATGCAGGTCAGAGCTCCAAACGCCAAGCTCAGAAGTCCTCTACGCGATACAAGGCGGTCAGGCGATGCTCTGCTCCCGCCGCAACGCGGAGGGTGTTCTCAAGCGCGTTGCCGCTTTCCACACAAACCATCTCTCGCCATCCGCCCTGATCTTTCAAGCCTCGCCCGAGGTCACCCATCTGCTCCGCCTTCTGGGCCCACGGAGTCCAGATGATGGTCGAGCGACTACCGGTCTTGGAAATGTGTATGCGTCGGCGCAGCTCCGCGTCCTCGATTGCGCAATCCGCGACGCTATTGACATAGACGCGATCGACTTCCGCGTGAAACCGTACGGCGCCTTCCTGACGCGCCCTGCGTCCGCCGTTGACTTTGTCGACGAATTCAGCGCCGTCCAGGCCGAGGATGCGAACCGCTTCAATATCGGCAACTTGAAAGTAGGTATGCAGCGCTTCGCCGACCACGAAGTCCGCAATGCCGGTGTTGACCGTGATCAGCTCCACCTCCAGCGACATGCCAATCGTGAGCTGCAACTCGAGATGGAAATGATGCGGCCACAGGGCGCGGGTGTGTTCGCTGTCGCTCAGCTCCAGCGTCAGTTGTGTTTCGCCGCCACCCATGCGTCGGCAGTTTCGCATTTCCCACAACATCGTGCGCACAAAACCGTGACTCGGCAGCTGGTTGTGGGTACCGTGAGGCCCGAACCACGGCCAGCACAGCGGAATGCCGCCGCGAATAGACTTGCGTGCCGCGTACTGCGCCGCAGCGGAAATCCAGATCACAGGAACTTGCTGCGAGCGCGGCCGCCAAGTCGTCAGGTGCGCACCCTGCAGGCACAGCGTTGCTTTTGCCAGATCGTTTTGCACTTCGGCAAAAACCAGACCATCGGGTCCATCGCGGAATTCGACCTCTCCTGGAAGGCCGTAGCGGTCATTAAGTCGTGCTGCAGAAACAGTCATAGGGCTACCATTAGGTGAAAACACGAGCGGCCGCCTTTCGGGGTTGCCATCGATGGCGCGGCCGGGCGCAATCTGTCATGGCACCGGAAAAAAAGCAACCGCAACGGCATTTGGCCTACGGCGGTGTCGCCGTGACAAAGTCGGTCCACTCGCCGCCGGGCGAACGCAGATAACTGCGGCCAGCGCGCTGAAGCAGCACGGTTCCCTCGTTTTCGGCTATCCACTGCGTCGCGGGCAGGGCGTTAACCAGGGATCGCAGTGCGGAGGGTGTCGCTTCGTTCGGTCCAAGCTGTGTGAGTCCGGCGATGAGCGCCGTAAGAGCGAGGTAGCTCGATGGCCTTTCGACCATCAATGGTGCTGAGGCCGCACCTCGCAGCAATGGAAAGCCGATGAGTTTAACCGCGACGGGAACGTTTGTGATGGCATGCGTGGGTAGCTCGCGCAGCCCTGCGATTTGCATCGCGTCGGCGCGCAGCGCAGCACCGTGCTCGGGTATTAGCACTATCGCGGTCGGGCGGCCGCTTGCCTCGACTAGATCGATGAACCGGCTCAGATCGGTAAAAAGGCGCCGCAAGCGCGGTGTGTACGAATCGATGCTGCTGCGTGTGGCCTGCCCCGCAACGCGATTACCGTCGTGCAGGCTGATCGTGTTATAGAGCAAAGCGTTGTGAGCTTCATCGGGCTGGTGCCGCATCCACCATCGCGAGAGCACATCAAAATCGGCACGCAAGGGCTTGCCGTCGAAGGCCGTCATGAAAACCGGTGAGGAGCGGTTATCCTCGGGGTCGATCCCCATGCCGCCTTGCTCGCGCAGTTGTTGGGCGAAGTGGTCGAACTGCCCGTCATGGTTGAGCAGCAGCGCAGGTTGGTAGCCGGCGGCCGCGAGACTGCGAAACAAGTAACAGGAGTCGGCCGCGGTGGCGTTGTACAGTTTGCCTTGCGGTGTCTGTCCACAGGTGCCGTGCAGCAGGCGCAAAAGCGCCGGGCCGCTGTAGGTCGCCGCGGTGTTGAACTGGCGAAAGATGATGTCAAAGCGCGATAAAAACGGATCTTCGCGCATGTGGGTGTAGGCCAGGTCATCGTAGGACAGCGAGCACACCGATAGCAGCACGAGGTCAAAGCGCGCATTGCCGACTCGGGCAAAGTTGACAGTCTTTCCATGTTCGCTGCCATAAAAGGTGCGCAGCACCTCATCGAGCGCAAAAGGCGAAAGCGGCTCTTGCGGCTCCTGGGGTTCGCCCGCGCGCACATAGACCCGGGAGGGCACCGTTGCCGGCGCTGGCGCCGGTGGTGGAAGGATGGCGGCCATCGCAAGACCGAGGAAGGCTAGAGTTGCAAAACGCAGGCGATGCCGCAGCAGTGTGTAGGCAAGAATCAATAACGCAAGGGCCGCGACAATTTGCAGCAGACCCGCCCGGCGCGCCAGCTCGAGCAGGTAGTCCGCCCGGAAATTGGCAAGCGCGGCCGCATCATCGATGAGTTGCATCCAGGGCGGCAGATGCAATTCGTGGTATGTCAGTGCGATCGCAGCCGGTATCGCCAGCGCGGCGCGTAGGCGCCTTGCTCCCGGGCGATGCAGCGGCAAGGCCAGCGCGAGCGCTAAGCCGACGTTGGCGAGCCACTGCAGATCGATGCGGTGAGCGTAGTACAGGCCCAGCTTGGCAAGAAAATAAAGGCTCCAGGCGCCCATTGTGACTGTGCTGCGGCGGGGGACTGTGCCGCCAAAAGCGTTATGCGCTGTACCGTCTGCGGTGAAGCGGCGCCGCGCAAATCGGCGCGGCATGCATCGTACTCTTGCCGCCTCAGGTCTCCACGGGCGCCGCGGTACGTTGTCCCCAGGGCGCGAGATAGCGGCGGGCTTCCAGCAGCCCCCAGCGCACAAGCTGCCCATAGCCACGCAGGCCCAGGGAGGCGATCTCCCACAGGCCTCGCAAAGGCAGGTCGTTTGCGTACTGTTCCTGCCAGCGCGACCAGGCATCGGCGCGACCAAACGTGCACTGGATCAGCTGCTCTTGCTGGCGCAACGACATATTGACGAACTGCACACCTACGTAATTGCTCCGCTGCGCAGTGATCCGCGCGCTAAAGGCATGCTCGACGTTGCCTGATTCCATCGTTACTTGCAGCGTGGTTCCGCGCTCCAAGGCAATCTCTTGGGCCAGCTCGAGGCCAAGGCCATTGAGCGAGTAGTCATTGGTGTAGCAGCGCTGTGTATGTCCGTTTGGCAGCAGCAAGCTCACAGGCAGGCGTGCAGATACCCGGTGAAACACCCGTACTTGGCGGCGCTCGTGTGCAACGCCAATGGCCGCGCCAAGCATGAGTAGGTTAAACGTGGTCCAAAGCAAATTCAGCACGACAGTGCCTGCCTCAAACCGGTTCCAGGAAACCAGGCGTATCAGCCCGATGACAAGGCCGATGCCGTTAAGCAGTACCAAGCCAAAATACGGACGCGAGATACGCCAGTCAAAGTGGGTGCGTTGCACCAGTCCGCCTTTGGCTGTGACGTTGAAGCGGCCCTTGTGCGGGTTTACGAACGCGATGGTCGTCGGCAGCGTGATATACCAGGCGAGCACCGTCTCGTAGACCTCGGCCCAGAACGAATGGCGATAGGCGCCCTGCATGCGCGCGGTCGTGATGTGCGGCAGCACCAAGTGCGGTAGCAGATACAGCGCGAAAATTGCGGCCGACGAGCGGATGATGTGCAGCTGGAAGTACAGGTACGCAAGCGGCGCGGTCAAAAAAACGAGCCGCGGAATGCCGTAAAAAAAGTGCAGCATTGAGTTGCTGTAGCAAAGACGCTGCATCCAGTTCAGTCCGCGGCCCAACAGGGGGTTGTCCAGCCGGAAGATTTGTGCCATCCCACGCGCCCAGCGGATGCGCTGGCCGACATGCGCCGCCAGACTCTCGGTAGCCAGACCCGCCGCCTGTGTCATGTTCAGGTACGCCGTGGTATAGCCGTGCCGGTGCAGCTTCAAGGCCGTGTGCGCGTCCTCGGTCACGCTCTCCACGGCAATGCCACCGACTTCGAGCAGCGGAGCGCGCCGCAGCACGGCGCAGGAGCCACAGAAAAACGTCGCGTTCCAAAAGTCATTGCCATCCTGCACTAGGCCGTAAAACAGCGAACCTTCGTTGGGAATGCGGCGGAAGGTCTCGAGGTTGCGCTCAAAGGGGTCCGGCGAGAAAAAATGATGTGGTGTCTGAATCATGGCGCAGCGCTTATCGCGCAGCATCCAGCCCATGGTCGTCTGTAAGAAGGAGCGCACCGGCAGGTGATCGCAGTCGAAGATGGCGATGAATTCGCCCTTGGTCTGGGTCAACGCGTGGTTAAGGTTGCCGGCCTTAGCAAACTTATTGTCCGGCCGCGTGAGGTACTCGACTCCCGCCTCGAGCGCAAACTGCCGCACCGGCTCGCGCCGCCCGTCATCGAGCACGTAGATGCGCATTTTTTCAGGTGGCCAGTCAATTCCTTTGGCCGCGAGGACCGTGGGCCGGATCACGGCCAACGGCTCGTTGTATGTGGGAATGAAAATGTCCACCTGGGGCCAACGCTCCAGTCGTTGCGGCAGCGACGTGGTTTGGCGCTTCAGCGGCCAGGCGCATTGCAAAAAGCCAAGCAACATGATCAGCCACGCGTAGACCTCTGCGGCCAGCAGACATGACCCCAGTACGATTTCCCAGCCCGGATCCAGGTCCATTGACTGAGTAATGCGCCACCAGCCGTAGCGGCAGGAGGCCACAAGGGCCAGCGTCATGAGGATGAGCGTTGGCACCGTGCCGGGGGTGTTGCGGATCTGGATCGCGAGCAGGCATAGCGCCATGCCAAAAACGAGTTGCGAGATCCAATTAAACGGTGTGGTGACCGCCAACCAAAACGCCCCCGCACAAACGACAATGCCGACGAGGCGTACTGGCCGGCTCTGCAACCATGGTGCATCGGCGGAGGCCTCCAACCACTTGCCCAACCGATCGTGGTCAATTTGGGGGACACGCGCATACAGCCACCGCCAAGCGGCGCTCAGGCGTGCATCGAAGCCACGGGAGGGCCCGCCCCGGCGCACCTCCAAAGCTGCCGCCAGCCAGGCCAGCGCGGCGTCAAACGCGCGTGCGGCTCGCGAGCTCGCCGTTGTTCTTGGTCGAATGAACAGGCGCCAGAGCCAGCTGCGCCAGCGCCTCGGATGCTCGACCTCCAGCGCTCGTGCGCTGGCAGCGAGCAACTCAGAGAACATTACTGCCGGTTCGCGGTTCCGTCATAAGCCGGCATTGTCGCTGAATCCAGCCCAAAAGCCCATGCAGGTCATGTATGACCTGGGCATGGGCCGAGTGGTCTTCAGGTGACATGCGGCGGGCAAAGGCTTCCGGCATCGCCTCGTCGCGATGCACCGGATAGGGCGAGAGCCGTTCGCCCAGACGTTCGTAAAACACCGCTAGTACGTCTTTTTGTAGAGCGCGACCCGGATCAAAGGCGTTAACCACGGCCAATACCGGTTTGTCCTCCAGAATCGCTAGCGCCGGTTCAAGCAGCGCCATGGACGCCCCGTCGGCGCGTAGCACAAGTAGTACGGCGTTGGCCGCGCGCACCGCTTGGCGCGTAAGCACGGATGGTGCGCGGGGCGTATCGATGAATGTCCAGTTCTCTGCCGGTCGCGCCAAGGTATCGAGGCGGGCGCTCAGCCAGTCGGGCTCGACAATGAGCCGCCGCTCCCAGTCGACCAAGGCCGGCGCGTCCATGGCCCCAAAAGGCAGAATCAGCGTACCGTCGCTGGCCGCCAGTGCCGCCGTATTCCAGACCAAGCCACGGGCGGCGCGGCTTGCCAGGCCCTCCGTGGGGGCCTGTTCGGCGCCAAAGTGCAGCGCGAGAAGGTTCTGCGGATCGCATTCGACCGCCAGACCCCAGACGCCGCTTCGCGCCGTGAGCGTGGCGAGCGATGCGGTCAACGTGCTACGGCCGCTTCCTCCGCACGGCGAAACGACGGCGATACAAGGCATATTTAGTGCTCGCCCAGGTCAAGTGGACGTATGCAGCGAAGCGCCCCTGTGACGCGTGCGATCTGCTCACGTCTGGCCGCCGCTCGGCGCAGCAGTGCGCGAGCGATAAATAGCGCCGTGGCCAGCAGCGCACCGATCAGAAGCGATTGAAGGAAGATCTGCAGCATCTGCGCGGTGCCCTCTTACGCGGCCGCGACGCGCAGCGGCAGCACGTGTGCGTGGACGCTGCGCGCGGCTTCGGCACTTCGCGTGGGCAACACCACCGCCTGCACCGGCGTGGGCCGTCGCGCTGGCGAGATGCCGCGCAGTACCGTGGAAAAATCCAGCGGCGCCTGATCGGCGGCGCGCCGCAGCCGCGCGAGCACTTGGCGCTGCGAGGTGGCGTCGGCCTCGATTTGAACCATGCGTGCCAGTTCCGAGCAAGGAATTGAGAACACGGCATCGAGCGCCGCCATGGCGTTTTCCGGTGCGCAGCCGAACAAGAACAGCACAAGGCCTTGTGCGTCGGCGGTCACCACGTCACCGTCGCGCCGGGAATGGCATGCCAGCAAAGCGTCAAGGTGCGCTACGTGTGCAAGCAGCGGTATGTGCACCAAGCTGTGCTCGAGCGCGGTGCCCGCGGTGCGCTCGAGCATGCGCTCGACGGCGTTACAAAACGCCGGCAGCGGAAGGTAGCCCTGAACCGGATCTGGGGCCAGGGCTTGCAGCGCTTGCGCGGGCTGCACTTCGGAGCTCCTGCCGTAGGGTTGCTCACGAATCTCGTCGATGATCTGCGCGAGGTGACCAAAACCTTGTTCGCGCCCTACCACCGCGTTGGCACCGACGCGCAGCAGCGCTAGTTCGCCGTTTTTGCGCAAGGTGGCCCCAGTCTCCCGCACGATGATTTTGAGCAGGCGCGGATGCTCGCGTCGCAATCGGTACACCGCGTCGGCCAGTGCTACGACATCCTCCGGGCTCTCGTGGGCTAATACGACCGTCGCGGCCACCGCGTCGCGGGCGGCCTCCATCAGCGACTCCAGGCTCGCGTGCACGCGCCAGTTGGCCGGGGTGGTCGAGGCGTCAAGCAACACGCCGCGCTGAACGTGCGTCGTTTGCGCGTCGTTGGAGGTGAGCAAATGCTGCATGTCGGTGCTTCGGCGTTCGCGACAGTGCCAAGCGCCGTCCGTGCCAAGCTGCAGCGAAAAGCCCGCACCCTCCTTACTGGAGCGCAGGCTATGGGCCGCGCGCCAGCGCACGAAGTCCAGGTGCGGCTGTATCGAGGTCAGATCGAGCGCGGCAATATGCGCGACGCTAGTGTGCGCGAGCAGGGGCAGCAGACTTTGGCCGCGAATCTGCGTCGGTGCGAACGCGAGCACCGGCCCGCGATGGGCCTTGGCCAGGCGCTGCAGGCTGCCCAGCGCTTCTTCGACGAGGGCCTCCAGAGCCGAGTCCCCAGGCAGCTGTGCGAGCCATGGGTCCAGTGCGTCGAGCACCAGCAGATCGTGGGGGCGCATGCCGGCTAGGGCCAGCTCGCGCAATAGTTGCGTGGCACCGAGCTGGCGCACTTGACTTGCCGCCTCGTGTGCCCAGGCAAAGGCCAGGAGCTGACGGCGCAACGCCGCGGCGTGCACCTCACTCGTTAAGCCCTGCGGGGCCTTGCCGGAAGCGCAAACCCAGGTCACGCGGCGCCGAGGCAACGCACTAGTGAACAAGCAACGCAACAAACTGGCGCGGGTGCCTTCTTCTTTGGCCAGTACCAGAGTTAGCTCGCCCGTGGGCAGCATGCCAACGCCGCTGGGTAAATCCGCAATCGGCAGCGTGGTGGCCCAATTTGCACGCAGCGGCGCAAGCCACAGGTGATGGCCCAAAAATGCGCCAAGCGACGGCAGCGCCGGCGCCCGTAACACGTTTTCTGACACGCTTGGCGCGCTCACGACCCGCTGCTGTCGTTGGCGGCGCGCGGGGGCCGCAGCATCGGCCAGCGCTGATGCGAGACCTGGATTTCGCGCAGGCGCTGCGCATCCAGATAATGCGGAAGTGCGGAACCGTATCGCTCAAGCATACGGCCGACGTCGCGTGGCGGTGCCGCAAGGCAACCGCGCCCATTATCTGATATGTTAGCGCTCACTATCGGTATTTCGCCGATCGTTTGCTCAAATGAGTCGCGATTTGCGGCGCGTTCGTAGGTTTGCGGCGGGGCAGAATCGGGCATGGCGGGTGCCTGCGACGTTTTGCGCTGGGTTTTGGAGAGCTGCTTTCTGGGTCAACGGCCCCAAAGCCGGGAACTTGAGGACAAAGCGCATCTTTTTTTTTGCCGCACTTTGGTAAGGTCCGAGCACGCCAGCAATGGGCATGCAATGAAAAGCGGCACCAAAATCCGCCGATTGCTTTGCCAGCGGACCATGCGGGCCGCCGGGTGTTTGCGTGCACAATTCGCGTGGCGCGCGCCCATGCGCCAGCGAACACTTTGCCAACATGAACATTTTGCTCACCGGTGGCACCGGTTACATCGGCAGTTTGACCTGCGTACGCCTCATCGAGGCGGGCGAACAGCCTGTCATTCTCGACAACCTCGTGAACAGCAAGGCCACAGTGCTCGAGCGGATCGAGGCGGTCACCGGGGTGCGTCCGCCGTTTATCCAAGGTGACGTGCGCGACCGTGCATGCCTTGACGCGTTGCTGGCGCGCTACCGTATCGATGCGGTGCTGCATTTTGCAGGACTTAAGGCGGTGGGCGAGTCGGTGCAATTTCCGCTGCAGTACTACGAGAACAACGTGCACGGCGCGCTGGTTTTGCTCAGTGCACTGCGCGCTTCGGGCGTCCGCACCTTCGTTTTCAGCTCCTCGGCAACCGTCTACGGCGATGCCCAAAGCATGCCGATTTCCGAGCTGGCTCCGACTGGCGCGACCAACCCATACGGCCGCACCAAGCTCGTCGTCGAACAGATACTGCAAGATCTGGCGCAGGCCGAGGCCGACTGGTCGGTGACGCTGCTGCGCTACTTCAACCCGGTAGGCGGTCATCCCAGTGGCCTGCTGGGCGAGGATCCGCAGGGCGTCCCCAACAATCTGATGCCTTACATCGCGCAAGTTGCCGTGGGCTTGCGCGAGCACCTTACTGTCTTTGGCAACGACTACCCGACGCCCGACGGCACAGGCGTGCGCGACTACATTCACGTATTGGACTTGGCCGACGGCCATGTGGCGGCCCTGCGCCAGCGCCATCGTCAGGCAGGCACTCGCATCTACAACCTGGGCACTGGCCGCGGATACAGCGTTTTGGAGGCGCTGAAAGCCTTTGAGCGTGCGTCGGGCCGACGCGTGCCCTACGTGGTGGCGCCGCGACGGCCAGGCGACGTCGCCAGCTGTTGGGCCGACCCGGGCCGAGCCCAGCGCGAACTGGGCTGGTGCGCACAGCGCTCGATCGACGAGATGTGCCGGGACGCCTGGGCCTGGCAGCAGGCCAATCCGACGGGCTATCCGAAATAAGCGCGCTTGAGCCGCACGCGCAGCGTCGGCCTGGCGCGGAAAGTTCGCGCGTTTGCCCCCGCAATCGTATACAGTCCCGCTCCTCGTACTTTGTTGCATCGACAGCGTGGGCCTAGCGCTGTCACGAAAGATCCAGAACCACCATGACAATGCGCTTTCACTTTCCCATCGTCGTCATTGACGAGGACTTTCGCTCGGAGAACGCCAGCGGAGTGGGCATCCGTGCCCTGACGCGCGCGCTCGAGGAGGAGGGCGTGGAGATTATCGGCGCGACGAGCTTTAGCGACGTTAGCGGATTCGCACAGCAGCACAGCCGCGCGTCGGCGTTTATCTTGTCGGTCGATGATGAGGAGCTGCCCGCAACCGAAGGCAGTCCGATTGTCGCCGACTTGCGCGCCTTTCTGGAAGAAATCCGTTTTCGCAACGCCGATATTCCGATCTTTTTGTACGGCGAAACGCGCACCTCACGGCATCTGCCCAATGACATCTTGCGCGAGCTGCACGGGTTCATCCACATGCACGAGGACACGCCGGAGTTCGTCGCGCGCTATATCGCGCGCGAGGCGCGCTCGTATCTTGACGGCCTGGCGCCGCCGTTTTTCCGCGCCTTGACCCAGTACGCGCAAGACAGCTCGTATTCCTGGCATTGCCCGGGCCACTCGGGCGGTGTGGCGTTCCTCAAAAGTCCCGTGGGGCGGATGTTTCACCAATTCTTTGGCGAGAACCTCCTTCGCGCGGACGTATGCAATGCGGTTGATGAACTCGGGCAGCTGCTCGATCACTCCGGTCCGGTTGCCGCCGCCGAGCGTAATGCTGCGCGCATCTTTGGTGCCGATCACCTGTTTTTCGTCACCAACGGCACGTCGACCTCCAACAAAATCGTCTGGAATTACATCGTCGCGCCCGGCGACGTGGTGGTTGTCGATCGCAATTGCCACAAGTCCGTCCTGCATGCGATTACGCTGACGGGCGCCATACCGGTGTTTCTCAGGCCCACGCGCAACCACTACGGGATCATCGGGCCGATTCCGCTGGAAGAGTTTCGCTGGGAAACCATCCAGACGCGCATTCGCGAGCATCCGTTGGTTCGCGGCAACGAGGGCAAGCCGCGCGTGCTGACCATAACGCAAAGCACCTACGACGGCATCGTCTATAACGTCGAGACAATCAAGTCGCTGCTCGATGGCAAAGTCGATTCCTTTTTATTTGACGAGGCTTGGCTGCCGCATGCGGCTTTTCACGACTTTTACCGCCACATGCACGCCATCGGAGGCGTCGGTTCGCCGCGCGCGCGACCCCGCAACACCATGGTCTTTGCGACGCAGTCCGTGCACAAGCTGCTCGCGGGCCTTTCACAGGCCTCGCAGATCCTGATCCAGAATTCGCAAGGTGAAAACCTTGACCGCTGGACCTTCAATGAGGCGTACATGATGCACACCTCCACATCGCCGCAGTACGCGATCATCGCTTCGTGCGACGTGGCGGCAGCGATGATGGAACCCCCAGGCGGTCGGGCGCTGGTGGAAGAGTCATTGACCGAAGCACTGGATTTTCGCCGCGCCATGCGCAAGATCGACGCCGAGTACGGTGATTCGTGGTGGTTCAAGGTCTGGGGGCCCGAGGCCCCGCTGCCCGAAGGCCCGCCCCAGCGCGATTACTGGATGCTGCGCGCCGGGGAGCGCTGGCACGGATTTGGCGAACTCGAGCCTGGCTTTAATTTGCTTGATCCGATCAAGGCGACCATCATCACACCGGGCCTTGACGTCGACGGCTCCTTTGACGCAACCGGCATACCGGCGGCGGTACTGACGAAGTACCTCACCGAGCATGGCATCGTGGTGGAGAAAACCGGCCTGTACTCGTTTTTCATCATGTTCACCATTGGAATCACCAAGGGCCGTTGGAACACTCTGGTGACAGAGCTACAGCAGTTCAAGGACGACTACGATAACAATCAGCCGCTGTGGCGTGTGATGCCGGAATTTTTGCGCGCACAGCCGCGCTACGAGACCCTGGGACTGCGCGATCTGTGTCAGGCGATCCACTCGATCTATCGGGCCAGCGACATCGCGCGCCTCACGACCGAGATGTACACCTCTGAGATGGAGCCGGTGATGATTCCGGCCAAGGCCTATGCTCGCATGGCGCACAACGACATCGATCGCGTGCCGGTCGATGAGATCGAAGGGCGCGTGTGCGGCGTGTTGCTCACTCCCTATCCGCCGGGTATTCCACTGCTGATCCCCGGGGAGCGGGTCAACACGCAGATCGTCAACTATTTGAAGTTCGTGCGCGAGTTCAATGCGCTATTCCCGGGCTTTGAAACCGACATCCACGGACTGGTGAAGCGCGAGCGCAACGGCCAGGTCGAGTACTGTCTGGATTGCGTTCACGAATAGGACGGACGGCCCGCGGCCTCAGTGCGTCGTAATTGCCTGGCGGATTTCGCGCAACTTGGCCTTGATCGCGCTTTCGTTGGCTGTTCCCACGCGCACGAGGATCTTTTGCCCGCAGTCGAGCGCCTCCAGATCCGGGTCGACGTAGTGAAACATCGCGCGCGGCGCCACGACCGCAATCGGCGGCTTGGGTTCGGGCGCCTCCAGCATGTCGTCGATGACCTCCACAAGTCGATCATTAAAGTAACCCTTGGGGTAGCCGAGCTCGCGATAGGCCTGTTGAAAAAGCGGATAAAAATGTCGGTACAGCGACGAGAGCTGCGCCGTATCGATCGCGGTTAGGGCTTGAACGTAGGGTTCATAGCGCCGCGCGTTGGAAGCGGCAATCGTGGCACTTTTTGCCGAACCGTTAACCTGCATCAGTCCGCTCACCGGTCGCGTCGGAAGCACTTGCAACGAGAGCTTTTCCCCTGTGAGGCCGTCGACCGTGGCGACAATGTGACGCACCAGATCCTTGGGCAGCAACAAGCGCAATGCGCTCGCGCGCCAACCCTGCAGATGCGTGATTGCATCGAGTATCTTTGCATCACTTTGATCGAGCGCCGTAGCGTGATCTGAATTGGTCTCATCAATGGGGTACAGATACTCGGGTTCGGCGGTGGCTGCGGGAGCTGGTGCTGACGGAGCGGGCACTGGCGCCTCGGGTGGTGCGGTGGTACTAACCTCGGCACTGCGTTGGTACCAGTAGTAGCCCCCGGCCGCGAGGCCAATGACCACGACGGCCGTCGCGCCGATCGATTTCCAAAGGATGCTGCGCGATTCCTCCTCCATGTTCTTGCCTCCGCTGGTTTGGGCAAAGCGCCGGCGCTGGGCTTTTGCGGCGCGTTGCCCTAAATCTAGCGCAGGAATCGCCCGCTGCGCAGACCGCAGGCTACAGCCCAAAGCGGGGGCAATGCGCTTGCCGTGGGTTGGCTATCGCAGCAGCGCTATGCTGCGGCAAAAGGCGCTGGGCACGGCGAAGACAGCTGCAGCGTCGCAAGGAGATCTGATTGGCAATTAGTGCGTTTGACCTTTTTAAGATCGGCATCGGACCGTCAAGCTCGCATACCGTTGGCCCGATGCGCGCCGCTCGCCGGTTCGCGCTGGGCTTGCTGCAAAACCAAACGCTTGCGTATACCGCACGGGTTCGGGCCGAGCTGTTTGGTTCGTTGGGCGCAACCGGCAAAGGCCACGGTAGTGACAACGCGGTTTTGCTCGGACTTGCCGGCCATCAGCCCAACACCGTGGATGTGGACCAAATAGCGTTGCTAATCAATGACATCCGCAGCAGCGCTCGCTTGGTGCTTTTGGGACAACACGCGATCGACTTTGACGAGGGGGCGGACCTACTTTTTTACGCTCGCGAGAGCCTGCCGTTTCATCCCAATGGCATGCGGTTTAGCGCCTATCGCGCCGATGCCAGCGTGCTCGCAGTCCGCACCTATTACTCGGTCGGTGGCGGGTTTGTCGTGAGCGACGAGGTGGCCGGCGACGGGCAAAAGCAAAAGCGGATTGCGCCCGATGCCAGCGTCCTGCCCTACCCTTTCTGCACCGGCGCCGAACTGTTGGAACTCACCCGGCGCCATGGTTGCAGCGTCGCGCAGATCATGAAGCGCAACGAGAAGCACTGGCGCAGCGAGGAGGACACGCGCGCACACTTACTGCGCCTTTGGCGGGTGATGGGCGAATGCATCGAGCGTGGCTGCCATGCCGAGGGAACGCTGCCCGGCGGCTTTCACGTCAAGCGCCGGGCCCCGGCCTTGTTGCGTGCGCTGCGCAGCGCCGCAGACGACGAGCAGGCAGATCCGTTGATCGTCATGGACTGGGTTAACCTTTACGCGCTGGCTGTCAGCGAGGAAAACGCCGCGGGTGGCCGCGTTGTCACGGCGCCAACCAACGGAGCCGCGGGCATCGTGCCCGCTGTCTTGCATTACTACACCCGCTTTGTGCCCGGTTCGAACGACGAGGGTGTCGTCGATTTTTTGTTGACGGCCGCCGCGATCGGCATTTTGTACAAGGAAAACGCCTCGATTAGCGGGGCCGAGGTCGGTTGCCAAGGAGAAGTTGGTGTTGCCTGTTCGATGGCTGCCGGGGCGCTATGTGCGGTACTTGGTGGAACGCCGCAGCAAGTGGAGAACGCGGCCGAAATCGGCATGGAACATCACCTGGGGCTAACATGCGACCCGGTTGGGGGTCTTGTGCAGATTCCCTGCATCGAGCGCAATGCAATTGCATCGGTAAAGGCGATCAACGCGGCCCGCATGGCCTTGCGCGGCGATGGCACCCATCATGTGAGCTTGGACAAAGTCATCAAGACGATGCGCGAAACGGGCGCCGACATGATGACCAAATACAAGGAGACCGCACGAGGCGGTCTGGCGGTGAATATCGTCGAATGCTAAAGCGCGCGTTAGCGCGCCACGATGGTGTTGCCGCTCACCTTCACCTTCGCGCCAATGGCAAGATTGGGCGGGGCCGTCTGCGTGAGCGTTCGCGCCGAGCCATCTGCCATGCGCACGTCGACAAGATACAGCGTCTGTGCCCTGGCCTGCTTCTCCACCTGATTTCCGGCGACAGCGCCCCCGACGGCGCCTACGACCGTCATCGCTTCCTTGCCCCGTCCGGCACCCAATTGATGCCCGAGCACGCCACCAAGCAGCCCGCCGGCAACGGCCCCCAGGCCAGTGCCGCTGCCCTCCTGGCGCGAGGTGCGGATGTTGACGATCTCGCCGCAGTCGGCGCAAACCGTCGCAGGTGCCGGCAAAGCGGCCGCGGGTGCAGCAGGCGCCGAAGTGGTTGCACTTGGTGAGGCCGGCGCGCCAATACCGGGCTGGGCCGCCGAGCGCGCATTTTGCGGCGAAAGAAATTGCACCGCCGCGATTGCGCAAACCGCCGTCACGGCGACCGCTGCCGTCGCCACGAGAGGATGGATCCTGCGTGCCGGTGAGGACGATGCAAGTCCTAAGGCGCTGCCTGTCGCCGTGCTCGAAGAATGGGAAGTGTCGGTCATCACGTGATTCGATTGCAGAAAAAAGGAAAGGTGCCGTATTCAACGCGCCCCAGCGACCTAGTGGATCCCGCATCGGGGCTAACACGAACAGGCGGCGCGCAGCGGCGATGGTGACTTGACTTACGTCTTACTGGGCACGGGATCGAAGTTTCGAAGAGGAGATCTTCCGGATGCGAGCACCGCGTGTGCGGCCGCCCCGAGCAACCCCGGCTGCGGATGGGTGATAAGGGCCACAGGGACACGGCTTACCGCCTGCGCGAAGCGACCCTTATTGTCAAAACGCAAACGAAACCTGCCCTGCTGCAACCATGGCGTCAAGGGCGCAAGCATGCCGCCGGCCAGATAGACACCGTCCCATGCGCCGTAGCTCAAGACGCAGTCGCCGGCCACGGAGCCCAGAATATCGCAAAACATCTCGACGGCA
Organism: Burkholderiaceae bacterium; assembly: GCA_035621895.1. Lineage (GTDB taxonomy): Bacteria > Pseudomonadota > Gammaproteobacteria > Burkholderiales > Burkholderiaceae_F > GJ-E10. The sequence continues at coordinate 20,623 of DASPWJ010000200.1, forward strand.
CGCACACACGGCGGATCGGTCAGCTGGCGCGCGCGTTCCGTGATTTCTTCTGGCGCAAGAGGCGAAGCCTCGATGGTGTCGATTGCACAGACCGCCTGGTAGACGTTAACCAGTCCGCTGCCACAAAGCACCCGTTCGATCGATACGCGAGCGAAACGGTTCATGAGTTGGCGCAAGATCGCAATCTCGTCTGGCGAGGTGGGTGCAAATCCGACGTGCCCGCCCTCCGTCTGCAGCGTCTCGACGCGCCCATCGCGGAGCGTCAATGCCGATATCCCCAGGCCGGTGCCAGGCCCCAATACACAAAATGTTTGCGGCCTTGCTCGACGGTAGATCACATCGGCGCCGTGGCCCAATGCCATCACGTCGTCGCGCTGCAAAAGTGGCAGCCCCATGCTGATGGCAGCAAAATCATTGATGAGGTGAACCGACTCGAGCGCCAGATCGCTTTGCAGCTGCGCGGCGGAAATCGACCATCGATGATTGGTCATTTTCACGTGACCGTTTTCCACACGACCGGCCAATGCGAACACTGCGTGACTCGGCTTGTTAGCAAGCGGACGCAGATAGGAGCGGGCCGCATCGGCCAGGGAGGCGAAATCCGCGACTCGATAAGCGCGGATGCTCTCGGTTGACAACGGTACGACTGCGGAGGGCTGCGCCAGCGCAAAGCGCACGTTCGTGCCCCCTACGTCCGCCAAGAGCCAGGACGGGGATTGAACTCGGCTGCTGCTCAACGCGCCCTCCTCAAATCAAGATCGCTCAGGCACCGGCGAGCGGTGTGCACCTGTTGCTGCACGCGCCTGAGCGCAAAATCCGCCATTCGTAATTGTCGGCTCGCAATCGCAGCGTGCTGCGCAGCCTTCAGGTCCGACTCGCAAGCGCCCCGATTGACGGCTCGCAATGGAGGGATTGTAGGGGTGGCGCAATCGGTGCGCTCAACAAGTTACCGGCCACCGCGGCGCTGCTCACCTTCTCATCGAGGCGCAGTCCCATGCACAGGCCATTTTCTGGGTGTGCCCCGCCTCAGGCTATGGGGTCGATTGCAAAAGCGAAGAGGCATGGCCCAGCCAAGCTTCATGAAAATTTGCCTGCATCGCCGCGTTGCCTTTTCGTTCCGACGCGATACCGCACACCATAGGAACATTTGCAAGGATCTTCACGACGCGCAAACGGAGGCCACGGCCAAAGTGCCCGATTACACCTCTTCACGGACCAGCCGCGGCGCAATGAGCGCAAACCACAGGCGATACAGGGCGACGCTTGCAACCATACCCCACACCATGCCGGCAAACATGCCGCCCAGCATGGCAGTCGGACTGCGTCCTCCCGCCCAAGTGGCCAGCTGCAGGAAGCCGAGCACCCCCGCGCTCATGCCAGCAATCATCCACGCCGAGCACGCCAGGTTTTGCACCAGGCGCGCGCAGAACTGTCTTCGGCAGCCGCGGCGCAGGGTGCGTAGCAGCGGTACCGTTGCGAGGCCGCCCGCGATCATGCCAAGATGCATAGCGGGCAACAGCCGCCAGTGCAGCTGCAGCGTACCCAGAAAGTCCTCCTTGCCGGCTTGGCACAAAGACACGAGCGCAGTAAAGCCTCCGGAGTGCTCATCGTAGGTAAGTCCGGCGACCATACCAGCAGCGCCCAACAGCAACATGATCTGTGGTGCTGTCATCGCAACGCGCGGGGAACGCAGCCAACCTAGCGCCACAACGCCGCCGATGGTGGCAACGATCGTCAGTTCGATCCAGAAGGTATCGTGCCGGTCGCTTACGATGGCCAGCCGCCAGACCCAAGCCAGCAGCGCCAGCAGGCTAGCGGCCGCAAGCGTGCCAGAGGCGGCGCGGCTCCACAGGGTAGTGGCCGTGCGCATCATATGGCGCCGCCTTGTGCTGACTGAGTTTGTGCAAATGCGACGCGGCGCACGACTCGCGCGTAATCCTCGGGTGTGTCGATATCGACGACGAAGCGGTCATGTGGCGCATCGTAGGCGAGGACCTCTTGGGGATGGTCCGCGATCAACTTACGACAGCCCAGATTACGCTGACTCGACAGCAGCACTGGCAAATGGCTCCACTCAATGATTATTGGATTGCCGCGTTGACCTTCAAACCGCGGCACGACGATAGAGCGCCCGGCGCGCCGCGCAAAAACCTCGACCAAATCCCGATAATCGCCACTACTGAGCAGCGCCATATCTGCCAGACACACCATTACGGCGTCGGCGGGCCGGGTCAGCGCACGCAACCCGGCGGTCACTGAGCTCATCTGTCCCTGCTCAAAGGCGGGATTGGATTGCACGCGGATCGGCAACCCTGCCAGCGCACTGCGTATCGCCGGTTCCTGAAAGCCGGTCACGACGACTAGTTCCTGCGGATTGGCTTCGAGGACGGCGCAAACGGTGTGGCGGATCAACGGCTCATCGCCGATGGGCAGCAGCAGTTTGTGTACGCCCCGCATGCGCGAGGAGGTGCCGGCAGCCAGCACGATGGCTGAAAAGCGAGTCGTAGCGCCCGTCACGTCAGCATCCCGGAGGCGAACGTCTGCGGCACGCCGGCGCGGCCCGTGACGTAGCGCGCGGGTTCGCGCGCGAACGCCAAACGACAGCCCTCGCAGCAAAAGTAAAACCGCGTTCCTTCGTAGTCGAGCATGTGGCGCGCCTTGGCCACATCGATCAGCATGCCACAGACGGGATCGGCAAAGTGCTGCGCGCCAGCGGGCGGCGCGTTGGAGACGGCACAAGAAGGCATGAGGCTGCTTGCCGGCGCCAGTTCTCGCGTCGGCGCACGCTGCCACCAGGCCAGCGCTCCGGCGACTGCGGCAAGGGCGATTTGCGCCGGGGTGCGGGCGCCAATATCCGGTCCGGCGGGCGCCTCTAGCCGCGCCAGTTGCTGCTCGCCTATTCCCTGTTGAGACAGCTCCTCGCGCAGCCGCTGCGCTTTGCGCGCGCTGGCGATGAGCAGCACGTGCTGCGCGCTGCTCGCGAGCGCTGCCTGTAGCGCGACCTCGTCCCCATCGCCTTGGGTTGCGACCAGCGCAAGCTGCGGCATGGTGCCCTCGCAATCCTCAGTCACGCGAAAACCAACTTGTTGCGCGAAGGCGCGTGCGCACTGCGCTACCGGGGTGGTACCCAACACGAGCAATAGCGGCGCTGGGGTAAAAGGATGCAAAAAAAGCTCTACCTCGCCGTTACTTGCGCAGGGCATGCGATGCGACTCGACGTCAGCGACGATCTGCTGGTCGTCGTTACCAATGTGTACCAGCCGCGGCGTAGCTCGACGTATCGTCTCCAGCGCAGCGTCAACGACCACTTGCTTGGTGCAACCCCCACCAATCCAGCCATACAGCGTGCCGTCGGAGCGCACGATGGCTTGCGCGCCCGCCGTTGCAGAGCTCGGTGCAACGGCGCGCACGACGGTCACCATGGCAAAGGACTCGCCACGCAGGCAAAGCTCCTGCGCAAGTTGCAGCAACTGGCCAATCGTCGGAGCCTGCCCTTGGCCCAGGGGTTGGTCAGCGCGATTGGGGCTATTTGGAAGCGATCCCATGACAATTTGCCCTATAGGCGCAGCAGCATCTCCTCGATCTTCATCAGGCTCTCCAGATTGTGCGCTGGGGCTAGCAGATCAAGGTACGGCAATGCCGCCTGCATGCCGCTCGCAATGGGGGCGTAATCGGCGCGGCCCAAAAGGGGGTTGAGCCAGACAATGCGCTTGGCTCTTTGATGCAGTCGGCGCAGCTCCTCGCCGAGCAGTTCGGGCGCACCTGTGTCGTAGCCGTCGCTAAGGATGAACACGAAAGTGCGCGAATCCACCAGGCGGCGCGCGTATTCGCGATTAAACGCCTGCAGGCTCTCGCCGATACGGGTGCCGCCTCCCCAGCCGGCGGCGATCCAGGCCAGCTTTTCTTTTAGGCGATGTCGGTCGGGCTCTCGCAGGGTATCGACGATATGCACGAGGCGCGTGTGAAAGGCAAACGCGTCGGTATTCTGGAAGGCATCGATGATGCCGCGCGCAAAACGCAAAAAAAAGTAGCTGTACGCGTTCATCGAGCGGCTCACGTCGATGATAAGGACCAGGCGCGGCAGCTCGCGGCGGCGTTCGCGGTACATCAGATCCAGCGGCAATCCGCCGTAGGTGAGGCTGCGGCGGACCGTGCGGCGTACATGGATTCGGTGGCCAAGGCTGCGGATATGGTGCCGGCGCAGCAAGCGCTTTCGCATGCGCCGCGCCAGGCCATCGATCCATTGCTCAAGCGGCCAGGTGTTCTCGTGTAACTGCGCGAGGCGAAAGTCGCTTCGCGTCATCGCCTCATGCGCACTAGCACCCACGCGCAGGGCATCACGCCAAAGCTCCTCGGGCCGGCTGCCGGCAGCGCTTAGTGGTTTGACCAGCGGGCCGACCATCGCTCCAGGCTCGAGGCGCTCGAGGCGGCCGCTGATAGTGAGCTCGATTGCTCCGGCCCTTTGATGTTGCCAATAGCGATCGAAGAGCGCGTCAAAGCCCTTCCAGTCGGCTGGATTCGAGCACAAGAGCGACCGCAGCGCACAGCGCAACTGGCGCTCATCAAGGATATCGATGCATTGTGCAACGCGCAGCGCATCGACGGCCTCCTGGATGCCGACCCGATAATGGTTGGCTCGCATCAGGCGGACGAACTCCACGATTCGTCCCGGCAGCACCGTCGCGAGGCCGCTTTGCGTCTTCCGAACCCCTAGATCCGCGGCCATTGCGCGTTTCTGACTCATACCGATTGCGCCAGTAGCCGCGCGGTAACGGTCGGCGGCATTGCGGCCAAGTCTTCGCGGGTCTTTAGCAAGCACGCGAGCGTATCGACAATGAAATCCGGGTTCGCATCCAGTGAGCTAACGCGCAGCCGCACGAGCGCTGCCGCCCAGTCGAGCGTCTCGGCCGTGCCCGGGCGTTTTTGTAGCTCCTCGGCGCGCAGCTTTTGCACGAAGGTAACGATCTGGCTTGCAAGCTGCTCTTCGATTCCCGGTACGCGCCGCAAGACAATCCGCAGTTCCTTCTCATAGCTCGGATAATCCAGGTAGTGGTACAGACAGCGCCGGCGCAGCGCGTCGCTTAGCTCCCGGGTGCCGTTGGAGGTCAACACGACGTGTGGAATGCTGACCGCGCGGATCGTACCAAGTTCCGGAATGCTCACCTGATAGTCGGACAGTACTTCGAGCAGGTATGCCTCGAATTGCTCGTCGGCGCGATCAATCTCATCGATGAGGAGCACCGGCGGCTGGGCCCGGCGGATCGCCTGTAGCAGGGGGCGTTGGAGCAGATAGTCCTCACTGAAAACATGGCGTTCTTTTTCGGCAAGCGAGCTGTCCTCGGACTCACGCATCTTGATGGAGAGCAGTTGGCGCTGGTAGTTCCACTCGTACACCGCTGCGTTAACGTCCAGCCCTTCGTAGCATTGCAGGCGTATGAGCTCGCAGCCATGCGCCGCCGCCAGCGCCTTGGCAATTTCGGTCTTGCCCACGCCGGCATCGCCCTCGACCAGCAAAGGGCGCTTGAGTTGCTCCATTAACAAAAGAGCCACCGCCAAGCCGCGCTCGGCGATGTAGCCGACGTCTTCCAGTCTGCCGATGAGATCTTCGGTGTCGACAAAGGCCCGCATGTGCGCGACTCGCCCTAAGGCCGGTGCCAGCCCCAGGGTCTGTGGCGAAACTGATTGGCCGGTTCATCTGCTCGCCACATCGCCGCACTCAAGCTGCCTTCCTGCCAAAAACGGCGCGAAACCAGTCCCTGATGACACCCCAAAGCAGCGCCAAAGCATTGATGTGGCCCCCGTTGGGCATCGATGGAGCCGGGCGATTTGCCTGGACGCCGGCCGCGATGCCCGTATCAGGTGCCTGCGCTGGTGCCGCAGCGCCCGCGCGTGCGGTCACTTGCGCGGCGAAGTTGCTTGCGAACTGCCTCAGAATCTGATCGGCGACCGAGTTCATCACCCGGCCGCCAAACGCCGCGGCCTTGCCGCTCATGGCGACCTCGCTTTTGCCTACCAAGTTGCTACTGGCACCATCGCCTTGCACGCTCGCGGTCAGGTCCATGGACGCACCCGACGTCCCGCTACTGTCGGTGCCCTTGCCCATGAGGCGTAGGCTTCGGGTCGCCGGGTCCAAGTCCATCACCTCGATGTCACCGCGGAACAACAGCGTTGCCGGGCCCGCGCGAACGCTCACGGTTCCCTTGTAATGCCGCTCGTCGATGCGCTCGGAGATCTTTGCTCCCGGCATGCATCCGGCTACCGCCTCGACATCTTGCAGCATGCGCCAGACGACGTCGGCGCCTGCCGGCATGGGAAAGGAGCGTTCGAGTTGCACTTTCACGCCGCTACTCCTTGCGTACCACGATCAGCGCCCGTTGATGCCCAGGGCGTTGCATTGCTGCCATACACGAAACGAAGTGTGGGGCATGTCCATGTGCGTGACACCCAGGTGCGAAAATGCATCGACGATCGCGTTGGTAAAGCATGGTATGCCACCAACGTGGGGCGACTCGGCTACCCCCTTTGCGCCAATTGGGTGATGCGGCGAGGGGGTGACCGTAAAGTCCGTTTCCCACTTCGGTGCTTCCATCGCGGTGGGCAAGAAGTAGTCCATGAGGCTGTTGCCCAGGTGATTGCCGTTTTCGTCAAAGGGAATCGCCTGGCCCATTGCCACCGCGAAGGCCTCCGTCAAGCCGCCATGGATCTGACCCTCGATGATCATCGGATTGATGCGCGTGCCGCAATCGTCCAGTGCGTAAAAGCGCCGAACCTTGGTCTCTCCCGTGTAGCGGTCGATATCGACGACGCATACGTACGCTCCGAAGGGAAAGGTCAGGTTGGGCGGGTCGTAGTATTCCACGGCGTTGAGCCCCTGCTCCATGCCCGCGGGCAGGTTGCTGCCGTGCGCCGCCATGCAGATCTCCTTCATAGTCTTGGTTTCACTCGGATTGCCCTTGACCTTGAAGCGATCGACTTCCCATTCCAGGTCGCCTTCCCCAACCTCCAGCAGGTGGGCGGCAATCTTCTTGGCCTTGTCCATGATTTTGCGGGCGGCCCGGGCCGCGGCAGCGCCGGCTACCGGCGTGGAGCGTGAGCCCCAGGTGCCGGCGCCGTACGGTGCCTTGTCCGTGTCGCCCTCCTCGATTTGAATGTCCTCCGAGGGCAGGCCCAGCTCCGTGGCGATGATCTGTGCGTACGTGGTTGCATGACCTTGGCCTTGGCTCATCGTGCCAAGACGCGCGATGACGCTGCCAGTTGGGTGCACACGAATCTCGCAGCTGTCAAAAAGGCCGATGCCAAGAATATCGCAGGCCTTGGTTGGACCAGCACCCACGATTTCCGTGAAGGTCGATATGCCGATACCCATAAGTTCGCCACGAGCACGTTTTTGCGCCTGCTCCCGGCGCAACCCATCGTAGTCCACTGCCTGGAGCACTTTGTCCAGCGCGCGCTGGTAGTTCCCGCTGTCAAGCGTCCAACCAAGAGCCGTTGTGTACGGGAACTGTTCGGACTTGACGAAGTTGCGCCGTCGGATTTCGGCCTTGTCCACCCCGACCTTCTGCGCCAGCACGTCAATCATGCGCTCGATGAGGTACACCGCCTCGGTGACGCGCAGGGAGCAGCGGTAGGCCACCCCGCCCGGCGCCTTGTTTGTGTAAACGGCATCGACCCGGCAGTAAGCCTTGCCAATGTCGTAGGAACCCGTGCAAATGCTAAAGAGCCCCGCGGGAAACTTTGTCGCGGACACATGCGCGTTAAACGCACCGTGGTCGGCAAGGGCCGTAAAGCGAAGGCCCCGGATGCGTCCGTCTTTATCGGCCGCCAGCTCGCCTATGCCGTGGTAGTCGCGAGCAAAGCCCGTGGTCGAGATGTTTTCGATGCGCGACTCGATCCACTTGATGGGCACGCCCGTCACGATGCTGGCCACAATGGCCGCGACATACCCCGGGTAGACCGGCACCTTGTTGCCAAATCCGCCGCCGATGTCACCACCGACGATGCGGATCTTGCTCTCCGCGATGCCCGAGAGCAGGGACGCGACAGTCCGTACGATATGGGGCGCCTGGGAGGTCATGTAGACCGTCAGCTGACCCGTGGGCTTGTTAAAGGAGGCGACACAGCCGCAGGTCTCCAGCGGGCAGGGGTGTACGCGAGGATTTAGGATTTCTTCTCGAACGGTCACGGGGGCCTTGGCAAACACCGCGTCGGTGCCCGCCTTGTCGCCCGCCTCCCACGTAAAAATGTGATTGGGGTGCGTGCGCGGACCGTGCCCGACCTCGGACTTATCGGCGATGTCTTCCCGGATGATCGGAGCATCCTTATCCATTGCCCGATGCGGATCCACGATCGCGGGCAACTCCTCGTAGTCCACTTCCACCGCTTCGACACCGTCGGCCGCGGCATAGCGGTCGTTGGCGATGACAAACGCAACCTCCTGGTACTGGAAGCAGACTTTTTTGTCGGCCAGCACCGCCTGCACGTCACCACCGAGTGTCGGCATCCAGGCGAGGTTCACCGGTTTCAGATCATCGGCGGTCAGAACGGCAACCACGCCCGGCAAGGCCAGGGCCTTGGTCTTGTTAATCGACTTGATGCGCGCATGCGCGTAGGGACTGCGCACCATGGCCCCGAACAGCATCCCGGGCAGCTGAATATCGTCGACGTAGCTTCCTTGGCCGCGAATAAAACGCGCGTCCTCCTTGCGCTTGCGCGAACAGCCCATTCCCTGCAATTTGTCTTGGCGCTCGCTCGCAACGACGTTGGTATCAGGCATGTGGCAAACTCCCGGGTTGATTTCGTTGATCGGGTGCGCGATGCGCGTTACGCACTCACCGCAACGTGGCTTACGCGGGCTGCGCCGCGAGCTTTTCGGCCGCGGACTGCACCGCCTTGACGATGTTCTGGTAGCCCGTGCAGCGGCACAGGTTGCCCGCCATCCAATAGCGGATCTCCTGCTCCGAGGGATGGGGGTTCTCCTTTAGCAGCCGATAGGCCCGCGTGATCATGCCCGGCGTACAGTATCCGCACTGCAGAGCATGCTCCTGGGTAAAGGCTTCCTGCAAGGCATGCAGCTGGCCGTCCCGCTCCAAGCCTTCGATCGTCAGAACATCGGTGCCTTGACACTGCACAGTAAGGACGGTGCACGACTTTACCGACATGGCGTCGATGTCGACCGTGCAGGCCCCGCAGTGGGAGGTCTCGCAGCCGATGTGCGGGCCGGTGTGATGCAGTTTTTCGCGCAGCGTATGGATGAGCAGCTCGCGCGGTTCGACCGTCACTTGAACGGGTTTGCCGTTAAGCGTGAACGATACGTTTTGTGAAGTCGCCATGTGGGGCTCCTGAGCGTTTTTTTGGCCTTTGTTGGTTATTGGCTGCGCGACAGTGCCGTGCGCAGCGCTCGCTGGGTCATCTCGCCAGCCATCGCGGTTTTGTACGCGACGTCGCCGCGCTGATCCTCCGATGGCTTGCAAATGCTCATTGCCAGTCGCGCGGCCTCCTTGATCGCAGCGTCATCCAGAGGCCGGCCTTGCAGATATTGTTCCGCCGCGGGCACTTTGAGCGGGGT
>DASPWJ010000201.1:0-5080 GCA_035621895.1 Burkholderiaceae bacterium
TTGGAGATGGATTGCGGCGGCGGTTAGCGTCGCGGCGCTGATCGCGGTATTGGCGTGGCAGTTTGGCCCAACGCGCGTCCAAGTTGTGTTGCCGACCCGAGCAACGGCGGTCGAAGCAATCTATGCCACGGGCTCCGTTGAGCCAACCGTCATGTTGCCGATTGCTCCTCGAGTATCTGGCACCCTTGCGGCGCTTGCGGCCGATGAGGGTAGCCAGGTGCGCAAGGGGCAAGTCCTAGCGCGGCTTGAGGACAACGATTTGAGTAGCACCGTTGATGAGCTCACGGCCCGAGCGCGGTACGCAAAGGAACAATTCGAGCGAACCGAGGATTTGGTGCAACGCGGTTTTGTCTCTCCCACGGAACTCGATCGCACGCGATCGGAGCTGGACGCTGCCAATGCCTCGCTTAAGCGAGCACAAACACAGCGCGATTTCACCGCGCTACGAGCACCGGCCGACGGTGTGATCATCCGGCGCGATGGTGAAGTCGGCCAGTACCTTGCTGCCGGCCAAGCCCTCTTTTATCTATCGTGCTGCGCACCGTTGCGGGTGAGCGTCGAAGTCGATGAAGAGGACATCGCGCGGGTGCGCGTGGGCCAGAAAGTCATCTTGCGGACCGATGCCCTTCCGGGCCGCAGCCTTGATGGAGAGGTCTTGCAGATCACGCCCAAGGGCGATCCGGTTGCGCGCAGCTACCGGGTGCGTATTCGGTTGTCCAATCCGCAAGCGCTCAAAGTCGGCATGACGGTCGATGCTAACCTGATCGTGGCAGAGCATGCCAATGCGTTGCTGGTTCCGAGTACCGCTGTGCTTGATAACCGGATTTGGTTGGTGCGAGAGGGGCGCCTTCACCGCCAAGCAGTGCGCACTGGCGTGGTTGGCGCTGAACGCACGGAAATCCTCGATGGACTGGATCCGATGGCGCACGTGGTAGCGGTGCCTGGCGAGGGGCTTGTAGAGGACCATCGTGCCTTTGAGCGTCTGCTGCCCGCGGCACCGGCATCGGCAAGCGTCGGTGCGCTTGCCGATCCGCACTGATGCAAATATCCCTCGCTGTCGCATCCACGCACCTTCGGAGCCGTCTGCGGGCGACTTTGGTCTCGCTCGGCGGAGTTGTGCTCGGCGTGGCGTTTTTTCTGGCGGTTTCGTCCCTAATGCGCGGATCGGAAAAGGATTTTCTTAAGCGTCTGATTGATAACAACCCGCACATCACGGTGTATGACGAGTATCGCCTGCCGGAAGTGCAACCGGCTCAGTTGCTCTGGCCCGATGGCGCCGTCCAGGTAAGCCATGTTAAGCCGCGGGCCGAGCCGCGTGGCATCCGAGCGTATCGCGAGAAGCTTGCGTTCGTCGAGTCGCTGCCCGGCATTCGGGTGGCGCCGGTGTTGACCGATTCGGCAGTGCTGCTGTTTGCAGGACTTCAGCAGGGCGTAACCATCTCGGGAATTGTGCCGGCCAAAATGAAGACGGTGACTACGCTCGAAGAAAAAATCGTCGAAGGATCGCTTGATGCCTTAGCTGCTGACTCCAATGGCATTGTGCTGGGTACGGGGTTGGCCCAAAAGTTCCATCTGCATTTGGGCAGCACTGTGAGTGTGGTAACCGGTGCTGGCACCAACCACGGTTTGCGTGTGGTCGGATTATTTCGCACCGGCAACGCATCGTACGACGAAGGGCAGACTTTCGTGCTGCTGAAACGGGCGCAGGCCCTGCTTGAGCGCCCCGATCGCGTGAACCGATTTGTGATTCAACTTGACGACGCAACGACGGCGCGCAATGTCGCTGCCCAGATTGAGTCGTCAATCGGTTACAAATCGGTATCCTGGATCGAGGCGTCGGAGGATATTCTGAGTCTGCTGCTGGTGCGCAACATCATCATGTATAGCGTCGTTTCAGCGATTCTGGTCGTGGCCTCGTTCGGGATCTACAACACGCTCTCGACTATCGTGATCGAGAAGACGCGCGACATTGCGATTCTCAAATCAATAGGATTCCATGCTCGAGACGTACGCACGATCTTCCTGCTGGAAGGATTGATCATCGGTTGTGTTGGCAGTGCCTTTGGTTTAGTTGCGGGCGCGATCCTGATGCGTGTGCTTGCCAACGTCGCGCTGCGGCCGCCGGGCGTCACGGAAATCGTGCACCTGCCCGTATGGTGGGGTCCGGAGCAATTTGCCCTGGCGACAACGTTTGCCTTGTGCTCTTGTCTTGCGGCCGCCTACCTGCCAGCGCAGCGCGCAAGCAGAGTCCATCCAGTCGAAATCCTTCGTGGTGCCACGTGAGCGCCGTTCTGCGCGCGGAGCACGTTACGCGGCGGCTGACCGGAGACGTCCCGGTTACTTTGATCGAGGATGCGAGCCTGGAGGTTGAGCGCGGCGAGTTTGTTTGCATCATGGGCCCATCAGGGTCAGGCAAGTCTTCGTTGCTATATCTGCTGGGTCTGCTCGATGTGCCAGACGAGGGCCACGTGCTGCTTGACGGACAAAATACTTCCCGCTTTGGTGAAAGCGAGCTGGCCAACTGTCGGCTGCAGCGGTTGGGTTATGTTTTTCAGTATCACTTTTTGCTAGCTGAGTTCACCGTGCGCGAGAATGTCACGCTGCCAATGCAACGTCTTGGCCGCCTGAGTCCAGCCCAATGCGTCGACCGCGCCAATGCTTTGCTCGAACGCCTGGGCGTGGCTGACCAGGCCGCGAAGCGTCCGCACCAGCTCTCGGGCGGGCAGCGCCAGCGCGTGGCCATTGCACGTGCGCTCGCCAACGATCCTCTTGTGATACTGGCCGATGAGCCGACAGGCAATCTCGATTCGGCATCAAGCGCTAACGTGCGCCAGATCCTGCGCGATCTGACCAAGGCGATGGACAAGAGTGTCATTGCGGTGACGCACGACGCAACGTTTGCCGCCGTGGCGGATCGGCGCATCGAAATCATCGACGGTCGCATTCACACGGCCTCCGACGGGGGTTAGTGCTCGGCCGTCCTGCCTGGGCGGTCGCATCGCTCAGACGCGTACCAAGTCTTCCCGTACCGACGGCATCCTGAAAAGCCAGACCGCCGTCGCAAGCTTATCGGAGTGCTGACACAGAGTCTGTGCGGCACTGGCCGATTGCTGTGCCAACTGCGCATTTGCTGTGTCATCGAGGCAAGTCGCTCCACGCCCCCGACGGCCCCGTTATCAGAGTCAGCGGCATCGACGCGCAGCGGTCGGCTAGAATCGGCATCAAACCGCGGGCGTCGTATAACGGCATTACCCGAGCTTCCCAAGCTCGTGACGAGGGTTCGACTCCCTTCGCCCGCTCCAAACGCTCAAAAGCGGTGCGCTTTGCAGTTGTCGCTGCGATTTGCAAGTTTTTGCTTGCCGCGAAGCAATGGCAGTTTGTGCACAGTCGCTCCGGCGGGCGCTACTACGGTAGGCGCGGCTTCAATCGACCTTGTCTTTTCGCTCGCCCTTTCGATGTTCCCAAGGCTGGTTTACAGTGAAAGCGTTTCGCGGCACCGGCCGGCTGTTCATGTTCAAACAGCAAAGCGGATCCAGCTAAAAACTGATGCTACTGTTTTTCGGATCGCTCGGTTTCGCATGCTCAACCGATCAAGGGCGATGCGGCGCGAGATGATCAACGCCAGCCCGGTAGCGTTGTTGACACGGCGCAACGGCAAATAGGCAATCGACATCGCGCCGGTGCTTTTCACACAGATCCTAAGGTCGCAATGGTACGACGCGCGTACGTGCTAACGCAGGGCATGCTTCACTAGCGATTGCCTGAAATGGCCGCGTGGGCTCGGTCTTGCAAAACGTCGTTTAATGCAACAAATAGGATGCTTGCCTCGCCGGCAGCGTCCATTTTTTTCGCGGCCGGCTGCTCGCGCAAAAGCGAGTTAAGAAGATGGCCTCACCCTACCAGGCGCTATGCAGGGGCCAGGAGATATTGTCGTGTCGCATCGGGAATTTGAAACTTCAGCCCAACGCCGATTCGTTCGGCGAGCCGGACCCGGATCCCAAGCGTGTCAAATCGACGACCGACGACGGCCGGTAAAAGTTCACGCAGGCGTGTCTCGCCCACCTCGCCATTGTCCAATCCGAGTTTCGCAAGTAAAGCCGCAGCGCGGTCATCGCTTGGTGTGAGCGCTGCTTCCAACAGTGGGATCGCACCCGTACGATCACCCAAGGCAACCGACAGTTCGCCGCTTAGAAGCATCAATTCGACATAAGCGCTTCGAGAACTGCGGGCGGTCGGATATAAGCGCTCAAGCTCCCTGGCTACGGCCGGGAGGTCCCCAGCGGCGATACTTAATCGCATCGCATCACAATGGATCGCGACGGCCTGATCGATGCTTGCAGTTTTCAAGGCTCTTTCGAGCCACGCACGCGCCAAGGACGATTGACCTTGTACGGACGCGAGCCAAGCTAGCCAACGGCAGGCTTCCGCGGCATTGGCACTGAGGTCCGCAAGCGTCACGCAGCTTGTGTCTGCTGAAGGAAACTCCAAATAGGCTTTGAGAGCATCGACCCCGGGATCCGCGATTCCTGCCCGAGCAAGGACCCGGCCGGCCGCAAAGTGGCTGCCCGGCCCCAGTGCGGGATACAGCTGGCGACAAAGCTCGACCGCTTCGCTCAGGTGTCCTTGTTCGACCAGATCGTCAATGGCTTCGGCGAACAACCGATGACGAAAAGGCAACGCGCATAGCTCTTCAGGATCAAGGATGCAGGCGATGGAAGTGGCCTGAGAAAGAATTGCGCGTCGCTCCTCGATCCGGGACGCCGGCAGCACTGTCGCCAGCTTAAATGCTACGTAGAGGTCTTGCGGGTTTTCTTTTCGTGCCCGCTCCAGAAGCTGGAGATTGCGTGTTCGCTTGCGTTGACGCTCCGATACATTGACGTAACCGGTGTCGCGCAATCGCACGCCGGAGTCGGGCCAATTTGTACTGCCAGCATCAAGTAGAGATCCGGCCACATCTTCATGAACTCGACCGCGAAAGCGGATGCGTTCATCTCGACGGAACAAACGCAAAGAAGGAAATGAGCTAACGGGTCGTTGTTCAAGGTCCTCGCCCATCAGGTCAATGTGAACCAGTTGCGCC
>DASPWJ010000202.1:0-3933 GCA_035621895.1 Burkholderiaceae bacterium
GCGGGCTTGGCAGCGCTGGCAACGAACTTGCGGCCGGTGTTTCAGGGTGGGCAAGTGCTACTGGAAGGTCGTGATATCACCGCGCAGATACGCCGCGAGGACGTGGGACGGGCCGCATCGCACGTGGCCGCGCTCGGGCCACTGCGCAAGGCTTTACTGGCGTTGCAGCGAGCGCAGCGCCGCCCGCCGGGGTTGGTTGCCGACGGTCGGGACATGGGCACGGTGGTCTTTCCCGATGCATGCCTGAAGATTTACCTGCAGGCCGATGTTCGCGTTCGGGCCGAGCGAAGGCTTAAGCAGTTGATGGAAAAGGGATATTCTGCTAACCTGTCAGACCTTTTGCAGACCTTGCAAGAGCGAGATCGGCGCGACCAAACGCGTGATTGCTCGCCACTTGTGGCTGCGGAAGATGCGAAAGTGCTCGATAGCACCGCGCTTACGGTCGAGGAGGTCGTTGCGCAGGTGCTGCAGTGGTTCCGCAGCCTGTAGGGCGCAATCAGCACGCGTTTTTCGCGAAGCGCGCGGCTTTGCGCCCATTTGGCAGCGCAAGGGGCACGTCGGAGATATCTCCCACGTGCGTTTGATCAACTCCGCTGGGGTGCAAGACCCTGGCGAGAACGAAAGTCCTCATGTCATCTGTCGCAAGCGTAAGCAGTTCCGAAGCCGCACCCGAATCCTTTGCCGCGCTCTTTGAAGAGAGTCTGGCGCGCCATGAAATGCGCGCCGGGGAAGTCGTTACCGCCGAAGTACTTCGTGTCGATCTAAATTATGTCGTCGTCAATGCCGGACTGAAGTCCGAGGCCTACATCCCGATCGAAGAGTTTCGCAACGATCAGGGCGAGATCGACGTTAAGCCCGGCGACTTCGTTTCCGTCGCCATCGAGGCGCTGGAGAACGGTCACGGCGACACGATTCTTTCGCGGGACAAGGCCAAGCGTCTGGCGGCCTGGATGAACCTGGAAAAGGCGCTGGAAAGCGGCGAGCTTGTCACCGGGACGATCAGCGGCAAGGTCAAGGGCGGTCTGACGGTTATGACCAACGGTATCCGCGCCTTCTTGCCCGGATCCCTCGTGGATACGCGACCAGTGAAGGACACCACGCCCTACGAGGGCAAGACACTCGAGTTCAAGGTAATCAAGCTCGATCGCAAGCGCAATAACGTTGTCGTTTCGCGCCGCGCGGTGGTCGAAGCCAGCATGGGCGAGGAACGCGCACGCCTGCTGGAGAGCCTCAAGGAGGGTTCGATCGTCAAGGGCGTCGTAAAGAACATCACGGACTACGGTGCGTTCGTCGATCTGGGCGGCATCGATGGCCTGCTGCATATCACGGACTTGGCCTGGCGTCGCGTGCGCCATCCCAGCGAAGTGGTCACCGTTGGTCAGGAGATCACGGCCAAGGTGCTCAAGTTCGATCAGGACAAAAATCGCGTCTCTTTGGGCGTGAAGCAGTTGGGCGAGGACCCCTGGGTTGGCCTGGCGCGCCGCTATCCGCAGGGCACGCGCTTGTTTGGCAAAGTCACCAACATTACCGACTACGGTGCGTTCGTTGAAATCGAAGCTGGCATCGAGGGCTTGGTGCACGTTTCGGAGATGGACTGGACCAACAAGAACGTCGATCCGCGCAAGATCGTTCAATTGGGCGACGAGGTCGAGGTCATGGTGCTCGAGATCGACGAGGATCGCCGGCGGATCTCGCTGGGAATGAAGCAGTGCCGGCCCAATCCCTGGGACGATTTTGCCATTGCGCACAAGAAGGGCGACAAGGTCAAGGGCGCAATCAAGTCGATTACGGACTTTGGCGTCTTTATCGGGCTGCCGGGTGGTATCGATGGCTTGGTGCACCTCTCCGACCTCTCATGGAGCGAGCCGGGTGAGGAAGCAGTTCGCAAGTTCAAAAAGGGAGAAGAAATCGAAGCCGTGGTGCTCGCGATCGACGTGGAGCGCGAGCGCATCTCCCTTGGGGTCAAGCAACTTGGTGGCGATCCTTTCACGAACTTCACGCACTCCCACGACAAGGGTTCGCTGGTCAGTGGCACGGTAAAGAGCGTTGATGCGAAGGGTGCGGTGATTTCGCTCGGCGACGATGTGGAAGGTTACCTGCGCGCCTCTGAAATTGCACCCGACCGCGTCGAGGATGCACG
Organism: Burkholderiaceae bacterium; assembly: GCA_035621895.1. Classification (GTDB taxonomy): domain Bacteria; phylum Pseudomonadota; class Gammaproteobacteria; order Burkholderiales; family Burkholderiaceae_F; genus GJ-E10. The sequence goes on from DASPWJ010000202.1 coordinate 2,141, forward strand.
CAACCACCTAAAGGAAGGCGATACGGTTCAAGCAATGATCATCAACGTTGATCGCAAGAACCGCAATATCAACCTCTCGATCAAGGCCAAGGACAATGCCGAAGCTGCCGAAGCTATGGCACGCATGCAGTCCGAAGCTACGACGGGTACTACCAATCTTGGCGCACTGCTTAAGGCGAAGCTCGATACCCAGACCAAGTAGCGGGACGGCCCGACGGTTCGGGCGCGCGGTGCGCGCCCGTAAGATCGCATCCCGCCACCTTTTTTGCCATGACTGCGCCTCGCGCCCTGACCAAATCGGAGCTGATCGTTCGGCTGGCTGCGCGCAACCCGCGGCTTGCTGCGCGCGATGCCGATGAGGCCGTGAAGTTGATTCTCGACATGCTTGGAGACGCTTTATCGCAAGGCGGACGCATCGAGATCCGGGGCTTTGGCAGCTTCTCGTTGAATTATCGGCCGGCACGTGTCGGGCGCAATCCGAAGTCGGGCGAGCGCGTGCAGGTTCCTGCCAAGCACGTTCCGCACTTTAAGGCGGGCAAGGAGCTGCGTGAGCGCGTCGATGGTCAGGGGGAGGCCGACACGGCGTCTGCCGGCGAACCACCGGTTCGCGCCACCGGTTAGGGCGACGCCCGAACCCAAAGCGGGGGCGCCGTAAAATGGCTGCCTCGCGATAGGGAAAGGACGGCATGGACCTGATAGCCTGGATCGGCCGACTGATTTTCTTCTTGTTGGCACTTTGGCTGGCGCTAGAGAACACAGCGACCGTGCCTCTTCGGTTAAGTTCTTCCATTCAGTGGCAGAACGTGCCATTGCTGGCAATCATTTTGGTGTGCTTTGTTGCCGGGGTACTCGCCGGGACGCTGGCGCTGACGCCACGACTGATTCGGCTTCGACGCCAGTTGGCTCGCACACCCTCGTCGGAAGCGGCTGCGCAGCAGGCCGCGGAACTTGCCCTGACGCGCGCGGCGCGCCAAGGCGGGGCGGCGGGCGACCTGGAGCTAGAAACGCGCAATCGACGTTAAGCGCGGGCTAACTACTGGCCTTGCAACCCCATGGATCTGCAACTTTGGTACCTGTTGGCTTTGCCGCTTCTTTTTTTGATCGGCTGGTGGGCGCGCGGGTACGAAGCGCGGGTCCGCGAGGCCGATCAGGGCGGTGCGCCCCATTCGCTGTTTCGGGGACTAAACCTGCTGCTCAATGATCAGCCGGACCGTGCGATCGATGCCTTCATTGCGATCGCAAAAGTCGATCCGGAGACAATCGAACTGCACTACGCGCTGGGCAACTTGTTTCGGCGCCGTGGCGAGTTCGAGCGTGCGGTGCGGATCCACAACTACCTGCTTAGCCGCGCAGATCTTCCTGCGGCCGAGCGCGCCAATGCCTTGTCGGAACTTGCGCAGGACTACCTTAAGGGCGGGCTGCTTGATCGCGCCGAGGCGAGCTTTGGTCAATTGGTCGAGGATCCGCGCCACCGCTTCGATGCTCTTCGCGCTTTGTTGCGCATTCACGCCATGGAGCGCGACTGGGACGGCGCCATTGACTGCGCTCGGCGCCTGGAGCGGGAGGCCGGTGAGATGCATCGCATCGCCATTGCGCATTTTCATTGCGAGATTGCAGAGCGCGCCGTGGCCAAGAACGACCTTGAAGGCGCGAAGCGCAGCCTTGAGGAGGCACTCGTTGCCAATCGCAACTCCGTGCGCGCCAGCATCCTGGCGGGAGACATCGCCGATCGCAGCGGCAATACGGCGCTGGCCATCGAACACTGGTTGCGAATTGCCACCGATTCACCGGAG
>DASPWJ010000203.1:0-13924 GCA_035621895.1 Burkholderiaceae bacterium
CAAGGATTTGCGCGAATAGGCGCGCGCGGCGCGGGCGGCGGCTTTCCTTTTCCAAGCCCTTTTCGAGGCAAAGCGTTGCATATCCGTGAACGAGACACCAAGCTGCAAGACTCAGTTCCTTTACGTGTTCGGGGCGGACCAGCGTTGCGACGATAACAACGAGACACTCGTACGCCTTCGAGGCGGCTTCGGCGGCCGCCGGGAAGCGTGACTGGTCGACGAGCTCGCGCGAGAACATAAGGCGAAAGAGCGCCGGCGCCGCTTGGGCGAATCCGATGTATGCGTCCGCCGCTCCCTCAAGCGCGGAGGCCCCACGTGGATAGCCTTTGACACCACGAAGCCGCGACGCGAGGCGCTCATATCCAACGCGGACAAGCTCCGCGAGTAATGCTTCCTTGTTCGCGAAATGGTTATAGGGTGCCTGACGCGAGAGGCCTGCCTGCCCGGCGACCTGCCGCAAGGAAAGTCCTTGCGCGCCGACGGCCTCGACGAGGGATGCCGCCGCGTTCAGTAGCGCATTTCGCGCATCGCCATGGTGGTACTGCTCCCGTCTTGCGTGCTTCATGGGTCCATCCTCGGCCAAAAAAAACAATGTTGACAACGTCAATATTAAGGACCTATATTGACGCCGTCAACATCGGTACCACCCAAGCGTCGAACATCGAAACGAAAGAGCTTTTTCAGGAGCCTTCTATGAACGCCACGCATACGAAAAGCCTCCTGGCGCATCAGTGGAAAGGCTACCCCCAGTTTCACCGCTCGCCAGGCAATTTGCTGATCCACTTTGTCGCGGTTCCGGCCTTTATCGCTTCCAATGTGGTGCTGATCTTCGCCCTAGCCTCGGGCTCATGGCTCGCCGCTGCCGTGTCGCTCGCCGCAATGGGGGGTTCGGTCTTCGCGCAAGGACGTGGTCACCGGCGGGAGTCAACTCCTCCAGAACTGTTCACGGGCCCGACCAACGCGATCGTCCGAATCTTTGCCGAACAGTGGATCACGTTTCCCCGTTATGTTCTCTCGGGAGACTGGTTTCAGGCGCTGCACGCATCGGCAGAGCGTTGATCCCCATTGAGGCGCACGCCGTGTTCTTGTCAGCAGTGATGGCATTTGTGCACCACTGTGCCGCCTTCATTCTGGTCGCAAGCCTTGGGATCGAGGCGACGCTCCTTCAACTGCCCTTGACCATTCCGGTCGCACAACGTGTGCAAAAGGCGGATCTTCTTTTCGGTGTCTCCGCGGCGGTTGCGCTCCTTGTGGGCCTCTTGCGCGTCACGTTCTTCGAGAAGGGCGGCGCCTATTACTGGCACAACGCATACTTCCTCACGAAGTTCTTCGCGTTCCTCGTCGCAGGGCTGATTTCGATCTATCCGACGCTCACCTTTCTTTCCTGGCGTCGATCCATGCGCAGCGGTTCGGCCCCGACGGCCCAAGAGCACGTTGTGCGACGGCTGCGGCTGTGCCTGACGCTCGAAGCGCTATTGATCATCGTTGTCCTCGGATGTGCAGCCCTCATGGCACGCGGATTCGGGACAATATCTTGAGGGAAAAACGCACGTCCCTGCAGGTTGGAAAAGGCAGGCGCCATGTATTCGCACATCAGGGCCACGGTAACGCGAGGGTTCGGTGCCACGACCACCGCCCGCAGTGCTCGCCAACGGCGATGCCCGGCCATCGAGGAGAACAAATGACCTCCGACACGAGGATTGCGAAAGTGTTTAACTGGAAGCCAGACCAGGCTTTTTTCTTATAGAGGCCGACATGCGGAACGTTGTCGCTCGATTTCTCGGCTCACGCCGCCGAGTGCTCTGCGTCACGCTTGGCCTGCTTATTGCGCTCGATTTAGGGCGTTCCTTGTTTGCGCATTTCGGCTACCGGGAACCGGTCGAGCGCTGGCATCCGGAACCACAAAGGTATGCCGCGATCGCGTGGCCACCGGGCTCTGACCAGCGGTCGGATGCACCGCGCGGCGCCTTGCTTTACGCACGGCACTGCGCCGTCTGCCACGGCCCGGACGGACGCGGCAACGGACCGGCTGCACCGTCCTTGATTCCTCGCCCGCGCGACTTCACGCTAGGACAGTTCAAATACAAGTCCACGCCGGCTGCAGACCCGCCCAGTGACAGCGATCTCATGCGCGTGGTCGATCGGGGTCTGAAGGCGAGCGCGATGCCCTACTTTCACGACCTGCTCTCCCAAGACGACCTGCAAGCGATCGTCCAGTACATCAAGCAGTTTTCGAGCGTGTTCGAGGGCCACGTCGCACGCAACTTGCCGGTGCCCCAGCGCGCCGCTGCATCGGCTCAAAGCATCGCGCGAGGAAGGGAGCTCTTCGAATCGCGCGGTTGTCCGGCTTGCCATGGCGAAGACGGCCACCAACGCACCGAGCTCAGGGACTCCAAAGGGTATCCGGTCATTGCAAGGGACCTGACCGCACCTTGGACCTTTCGCGGCGGCGGTGAACCTGAGCAGATCTGGCTGCGGCTGACCACCGGCGTGGGCGTCATGCCTTCTTTTGCCGATTCCACCACCGCGAGCGAGCGCTGGGACATCGTCAACTACGTGCAGTCTCTGGCGCGCACCCCGCCGTGGGAACCCGGCGGCCAGCTCGATGGCCCGGGCCAACAGCGCGACCTCGCCCGGCGCGGAGCGTATCTGGTCCATGCCGAGATGTGCGGCTTGTGCCATACCATGATCGATGGGGCGGGTATTTATCGGGCCGACGACTATTACCTCGCTGGCGGCATGCGGGTCGAAGCTTTTCCGCACGGCGTCCTCGTGAGCCGGAACCTCACCTCCGATGTCGCAACCGGACTCGGCGGATGGTCTGAAGCGCAGATCGTCGAAGCGATGCGCAATGGGCGCTCCGGTGAACGCGTGCTGAACTTCTTTGACATGCCGTGGATATATCTCCATAGCCTGAGCGACGACGATGCGACCGCCATTGCGCGCCATTTGAAGTCCTTGCCCCCCGTGCAAAATCTCATTCCGGCGCCCCTGCGCTACGGCGTCATCGAAACGGCGCTGGGCAAACTCGGGCGCCAGCTGCCGGCTTTGCCGACGACGAAACTGACCTTCGCCGATCAGCAGTTCGGCCAAAGGTCGGGGCCATCACGCGATTGGCCTCAGACCTGGCTGCAGCGCGGACAAGTCATCGTGTTGGCTTTGGGCGTTGTTGCGTTTGTTCTCGCGCCACGGCGTCAGCCTCGACCAAGCCGCTTCTTCGCTATCGCCAGCGGAGCGGCACTGCTCCTGATTTGCGGCGTCGGATATTTCTGGTACCAACTGCCATTGCTTGGGGTCATTCCGCCAGAGAAGATCGTCGCAGGAGCAACGGCTGGCATACCCGAGCCGATCGCTTCGGCGATGAGGACAAAGGAACAGATATCACTTGCAGCCCGCGGACGCTACTTGTACACCGTGGCTTCGTGCGCTTTGTGTCACGGCAACGATGGCCGAGGCGGCCTCAAGATTAGCTGGAAGCCGATGGGTACGCTTTGGTCTCGGAACATCACACCGGATCTCGATACGGGTCTCGGTCGATGGTCCGACGCGCAGATCGCACGCGCCATCCGCAGCGGCGTTAGCCGCGACGGCTATGTCCTGCACTGGCAAGGCATGATCTGGGATCACGCCTCGAATTGGGATGAAGAAGACATTCGCGCGCTCCTTGTCTACCTGCGCGCGATGCCTCCCGTCCCCAACAAGGTCCTGGCCGATCGTGCGCCGTCCACGGACGATTGCGAGGTGTATACGTTTTGGACTTCGCCAAGCACTGTGCCAGGATGCCACTGACCGTTCGTGTTGTCGGCGAGGGATTCGGCGGTTTGCGATTTGCCGTCCGATCGGTAATGCCATCGCCGCTGAGCGTAAGAAACGATGCAAATTGGATTGCCCGTTAGCTTCTTGATTCGCGTGTTCTTGATTCTTTTTTTCATAGCGTTCCCCGCGGAGCCGTCATCGCCGAATGCGCGCGAAAGCCGACCGCACCCGGCGGACTCGACCCACTGCAGGCCCGCCAGCTTCCCGAAGGCGCTCGCCGCATATGACGAAACCGAAACTTCGCGTTCTTACACGCCCTGGAGGGGTTCCGCGCAGCTGGCAAGACCCACCATAGCCGGGTCAAATCCGAACGGCAATCAACCACCTCTTTTCTCAAACTTTAATCTGCAGCATGTGCGCCGTACCAAACTTCGTATAAATCGTGCGAGTAATCTGCTCCAAGTGCCTGTTGTACTCACTCACAGCGTCGCCCATCCCAAGACGATCTACTGCTGTTCAGAAGGGGCGCTCGCCGTGCGGCAATTCAATCAGCATCGCGACGGCGTCAGCAACGAACTGTGGATTTTGCTGCGGGTTCGCCGCAAGGAACTGTTGAAAGCCTTTCAAGGCCGCACTTGGCGCATCGGCCATGGCGCCATATTCGCCGCTGCGCGACGAATCACTTGGCTACACCAGGTGGTCGATGAACGTTGTCGAAAAGCCGCCAGGCTCGATCAGAGAACAGACTCGATACCAAAGCCTGAGAGCTCGCTACGGTAGTTTTCGACCATGGCTTCGAGCGCCCACTTGGTAGAGTTGTACGGTCCGTAAAACGGGATCGTGATGTGGCCAAGCAGACTCGACACATGCACCAACGGACCACGCCCTTGAGACCGCAGACGGGGAATGGCGGCACGATTGACGCGTTGTACGCCAAAAACGTTGATATCGAAAAGGCGCTGGTAATCCTCGGCGGTGTAGTTCTTTTGCAAGCCCAACACCCCGACGCCAGCGTTGTTGATGACAACATCCAGACCGTCGAGGTTAGAGATAGCGGTTGCCACAGCGGCGTCAACGCTTGCGGTATTCGTTACGTCGATGTCGACGACATCTGCGCCAACTTTGCGCAACGCAGCGGCGGCCGAGGCAATACGTCCGTTCGGGCCGCGCATCGACCCGACAACGCGGTGACCCTTGGCGATCAGCGTGTGGACAGTCAAAGTGCCAAATCCGCCGCTGGCTCCGGTGATAAGAATCTTGCTAGTCATGTCCGCATCTCCGTGTAATGAAAAACCGAAATCCAATGCAACCACCAACAGTCGGCGTTTCCTTTGCTTCCGGAGCGGATGTCGTCGAGTAATTGAGCGTCCGTGCAGTGACCACCGTATATTGGGCACCCAACCTTCGATAGACCGTCTGTGCGCCAAAGTGCGAACGTTCGTCAAAGCTGCGCTGCGTCTCCCCCTATTGGCGAATACGCATGTACCTTTCGCCAGCCAACAAGGCTGCCATTTCCTGCCCCCTCCGCTCGCAGCGACCGCCCAACCAGTCGCAAAGGAGTTGCTTGAGCGTTACCCGTTAGCGGTCGCTGTTTGTTCGCGCGTGGAAGGTCAAAGTTACTTGGCAGCCTGCTTTTGTCGTGGCCTAAGCCTTGGATTCAAATTCGAACTCAATACTCTGACGCCACTGGCAAGGCCTCACTAAGAAGCTTGCCGGCAGCCCTGCGTTAGATTAATTTCTTGCCAATTTCAGACCGTTGGCGGCCTTTTCTATAAGTGCGGCAACCGCCCCTGGCTTCGACACGTAAACCGCGTGACTGCCTCCCACTTCGACGACCGTCGACCCCGCGCGCTTGGACATGAACCGCTGAGCAGCGGGGGGAATCATCTTGTCCTCGGTTGTGACTAGGTACCAGCTCGGCTTGGTCTTCCACGCTGGTTCGCTGATTGTGCCGTTGAGCGCCGCCACGCCATAGGGAACCTGCGAGTCGGCCATGAACTCGGCCTTTTCTTTGGCCACGTCGCCTGCGAAAGAGCCGGCGAACTTGGTCCGATCGAGTAAAAGATAGCCGTCCTGCGGGGGAAGTATCGGCGGGACGGGTGCGCCAGGCTGCGGATCCTTGATGAGGGCGGCCACAGACTCGCCTTTGTCCGGAGCAAAAGCCGCGATATAGACAAGCCCGGCGACCTTGTGGTCGTTGCCAGCCTCGGTGATAACTACCCCGCCATACGAGTGGCCGACAAGGACGACGGGTGCCCTCTGTGCTGCGAGGGCGCGCTTTGTGGCCGCCACGTCGTCGGCCAGGGACGAGGTCGGGTTCTGGACGATGCTGACGTTGTATCCGTCCTTCTTCAGGATCTTGTAGACAGCTTCCCAGCCGGAGCCGTCCACGAACGCGCCGTGGACTAGCACGACTGCCGTCGATGCAGTGACAACTTCAGACATGATGATCTCCTTCTCCAATAAGCGTTCACAGTGATCGCAATCGGCATACACCTAACCGCGCAAGGGTTAGGTGCTCTAGACCTCCGGACAGTTGTTTGCGCCGCGAGCCGTCTGGAATGTAGCTCGCTCCAAGCAGTTTCTGACCACATTCGACATGCATGCAAAGGGTCAAGGGTTAACCGCCGTTGACCTTCGGACAGTTGTTAGCGTCTCGGGTCCTCAGGGATCTGGCTCGCTTTTAGCAGGTACCAGATTCGGGAGGCCCCTTTCGGCAAAAAAATTTAAATCCTCTCAACATTGTTAGCAGGCGTGGGTATCGCCCCCTGCCAATCCAAGCGCTTGGGAAATTTTTTTCTATTTTTCAGTGCACTAGCCGAACGACCTTGCCACAAGGGCTTGGCAAGAGCCGCCCTAACACATCGATGTGTTCGCGCAGCGTTGTGCTGCGGACGCTGCGGTCACGAAGCAACACTGGCGAAAGTGGAAAGGGAAGGGCGCGTGACCGCAGTTGAATGCAACGCGGACATTTATCCGTCGCACCGACAGCCAGCCGGGGTGTTTTGTCGCAACCGACTTAAAGGAGCCGTTCGGTGCTGACCGCTTTGCGGCGACGAAACTTGCGTGACCCTCGCATGGAACTTGGGAAGCTCAGGTCCTGCCATTGAACGACGCCTGGGGGTCGTGCGATTTCGGGCGATGAAAGGCCGTAGCGCCGACGCGGATTCTTTCCGCGGGCAGGCTTCCAGGGCCACCACGGGCTGATAGAAGGCGATCAAATCGGCGAAATTAATTCAAGCGCGAGCTGACGCCTGTTGGAGCCGAATCTGTCGATGTCGTCGCTGGTGTTCCGCGTCCACATCCAAAAGGCAATTGTGCCTGGCAGATCCGAAGGTTTGCGGACGGGACGGTCAGTCGCCGTCATGCCCGCGCAGATGCTGTAGACCCACGGGGTTCAGGCCGGTGTGTTTGGCGATGGGAGCCAGCATTTGGGGGCGATTTCATCGCCATCGTGGAACGCGAACACGAAATCCGGCCATCCGTCCCGAGTCAAGGTTCGGTGCGACCCGGATTGTCACTTAAGGCGCCCGCCGATCTTGTGGAGTGCCGCGAGTACCCGCTTGGCCTTCGCTGAAGGCCACTGCGTCATGCGGCGATCTGCAGGGAGAAGTTAATCGGAAGCGAGCGGGCTTCGGCGTGTTCGAGTCGCTCCGCCAGAACGCGGAACGCAAGCGCCCCGGTTTTCGTCATAGCTTCTTCGACGCTGGGACCCTAGGCTGGGGCACCCGGCAGTTCCGGCACCTCGGCCAGCCAGCGACCGTCGGTCTCCTGTTCACATTCAAGCTTCAGATCCATGTCCGGCCTCCGGAAGGGGCTTTCGGCGTTCTAGGGGGATGCGGCACTCGCGGAAGAGTTACTGCCGGCGGGTCCCGGCTATGCCCCGTGCCTTGCCGCGGGTCACCGGTGCGGCGCCGCAGATCGCAAGCACGGCGGCGTCGGCCAGCGCTTGGAGTTCGTTGCGCGGGAAACCCGCTCGGGAACGCACCGCGAGCGTGTGCAGGATCGAGTTCGCGAGGCGCGCCAGTACATCGGGATCGGCTCGGGCGTCGATCTCGCCGCGGACGCGCGCTTTGGCGATAAGGTCCGCGAGGAAAGCGTCGGTCCGGCGGATACTTTCAGCCAGGAAGTCGCGCACCACCGGATCGACCGCGGCCTGGGTCGCTGCAGTGCCGGTGAGGTAGCAGCCGCGCGCAAATGTCTCGTCGTCCAGGTAGATGTCGAGCGCGACTGAATAGAAGCGGCGCAGGTAGGTGCGCAGTGGGGGGTCGTCGGCGAGCAGCGAGAGCGCGATGGCGCGTGAGCGATCCCGATAGCGGCGCAATGTCGCGAGGTAGATCTCGCGCTTATCGCCGAAGGCGGCGTAGAGGCTCGGCCGGTTCATCCCCGTGGCCGCTGCGAGGTCGTCGAGCGAGGTTCCCGCAAATCCGTTCGTCCAGAAGACGTCGGCCGCGGCGGACAGCGCGCGCTCGACGTCGTATTGGCGTGGCCGCCCCCGTGGGCGCTTACCGTTTGTTGGCGATGGTTTTGTACTATTTCGCATAAAAATCCTTGACACCGAGTTTTATTTTATGCGAATCTGCACAAAATTCAACGAGGAGAATCCCATGGACCTGTACTTTTCTCCGATGGCTTGCTCGCTCGCGAGTCGCATCGCCTGCTATGAAGCGCAGGCCAAGCTGCACTACATCGAGGTCGATCCCAAGACCAAGCGAACCCTTGAGGGCGATAACTATCTCGACGTGTACGCGCTGGGGCTCGTCCCGGCGCTGCGCCTGGACGACGGCTCGCTCCTCACGGAAAACGCCGCAATCCTCCAGTACCTCGCAGCGCGCTTCCCAGAGGCCGCGCTTGCCCCGCAGGGCCGTCTGGAGCGCGCCCGCCTGCAGCAATGGCTGTGCTTCATCGGCACGGAATTGCACAAGGGGATGTTCATTCCGCTCTTCGACCCGAAGGCGCCGCAGGGGACCAAGACCCACACGCTGGCCAAGTACCGCTCGCGCCTGGATTACTTGGATCACTACCTGCGGGGGCGTGAGTTCCTCCTCGACCGGTTCAGCGTGTCCGACGCCTACCTGTGCACGATCCTGAATTGGACCGTGCCGACCCAGGTCGACCTCTCCCCATGGCCGGCGATCCGCGAGTATTACCGCCGCATTTCCACCCGGCCCAGCGTCGCCAAAGCGGTTTCCGAGGAAATGGCGCTCTACAAGGCCGAGCTCGCGCGTCATGCGGCGGCTTGAAGCTTCCTCAAATTTGCCGAACCGTGCTGAAAACCGTACCGGCGACGGTCGAGCACGATCGCATGTCCGGGGACCGTGGCGGTGCCCGCAAGGGTGGGCTCTAGAGTCGAAGCCTCCCAAGCTGCATACGAGGGTTACTAGGCCGTGAGCCACCCGCGGGACGTCGCGCGCGCCCTCGCGGACGTCGCCTTTCGGGCCAGAATTTTGAGGCGACCTATGACGGGTGGCCGACTGCACGCAAGGGTGGACCGCTCCGAAGCTGATATCTACGCCGCAGCGGCGCCCTTAATGTGAACAAATGAACCCAACATTTCCGCCCTGCGCCGGTTCCAGAAGTGTGTTCGGCATTTCGGAACTTCATTGATCGGTTCCTCTGAGCGGATAGGGTTCGACCTTGTCCTGCTCGGCTGGATCGTTGCGCGCGACCACTGCGCGGGCCGGTTCGGTCGCGCTCAGATTGACCGCCTCGTGCGGTATGCCGGGCGGCACGAAGAGGAAGTCGCCGGCGCGGCTGACGACCTCGTTCTCGAGTTTCTCGCCCCAGCGCGTCAGGACCGTCCCTTCCAGGACATATATGCCGGTCTCATAGCCGACGTGTCGATGCGGTTCGGCGCGCGCACCAGGCGGTATCACGACGAGGTGCATCGACAGCCCGCGCGCACCGACAGTTTGCCCCGAAATGCCGATGAAGTAAGGAAGCCTTTGCCGGGTGAGAACCTCCCTGTCGGGCCGCAAGTTGGTCACTTTCTGATCACTGGCGCTCATGGTGTCCCCTTGTGGGCCGAGACGGAGACGGCTTCGTCCGCTGCGAATGCAGGGCAAGGGTTCGCAGCGCGACCCCCGGGTGCTAACCGACGGTCTCCCAGACAAAGATCAGAGACCGCTATGCGCAAATTTAAGCATCGAGGTCGCATGTCGGGAGATGGCCGTCTATGTCGGTTCGTCGATGTCGCGTCTGCGCCTTCCCAACTGGTCGGTGTTCGGCGCATTGTAGACATTGGAAGCGCGTCCGACCGCAATACCTCCCAGAGCGGCCTTCCCTAGATGCTCCCGCTACGAGACCCATTTCGACGCACGCGACCCTGAGTCGACACGCAGCTTCGCGCAAAGCGGCCGTGCTGCTCACGTATACCGGACAAACACGAAGCGTCCCGCACACAGGCCCCGAGGTGGTCGGGAAGCTCAAAACAGGGATGTCGCTTCTGCGACTTCAACGTTTTGTCCGGGTTAGACGAGACCAGGGCTTTAAACGCCGCGCAGGATTTTATCGTGCCCCTTTCTTCGGGGTGAGACCTTAGCGGTTGCTTTTTTCGAGCGTAATCTTCATGTCCAGCGCTCCCTGCTCGATCAACGCAGCGATAGGTCCGGCCATCGTGTCCGGAAGAAAATCGGTAATCCAAATTAGGCGGCTTTTGCTGGGTCCTTCCGAGAAGACCTGAATTGACGCATTGTGATGGCTTGTACGACCCCCAACGGCGGCGTAGGCGAATCGTCGCCGATCCTCATCCAATGCGACGATGAGTTCGCGCACGACGAAACCGTTGGCAAACGTGACAACACGAGAATCGGTCTCAAGTCGCGCATCCTTTAGCACGTTGGGCACCAAGCGCGTGTGCACCGCGCCAATGTCGCGCACGGCGTCCCAGACGAGTTCCACCGGCACATCGATCTCAACTTCCTTGTGAATGCTAGCCATGGCCCACCTCGGTCATTAAGGAAAAAGTAGCGTATCCCGCGCGTCGATGTGCAGCAAGAGAACGCATGGCCGACTTCTTCGAAGTCGACGACGGACCGGTTAGAAGTAGCCAAAGATGGCAGTCACCGGTAGCCACGTCATTGTCATTGACATGAGCAAGCGGATTCAACTTCGATGCCAACGCCCAGGAGTTATCGATGCAGCTTTGGCGGACCAACGCTCTGCGTCGACTAAATCGGGAAGGATCCGCCACGGTGAAGCCCGAATATCGGCGTTCTTGTTTGATGATTGGCACTGCAAAACCCTTACAAGGGCGTCAAGACATGCGATACGTGGAATGCAACGCGGCCGTTCAGCACTTCAAGGTAGACAGCCACTATGCCCCCGGGTCCAGATGCGCGCTGAATCTGCAACCAAGGTTTCGTCCAGGCGACAAACGGAAGCCACGCTCGCGCAAAGCGCTCGTTGAAACCGGTGCGTCCCCAGTCGTGGGTGCGCTTCACGATGTGGTCCGGGGTAAAGAAGAAAACCGGCTTTGGCCCCACGGGCGCTGCTTCCACTCTCGCTGGGCGACCGTGCGTTGTTCCGGCCGCAAGACTCAGTTTTAGCGCGCTGCCAAGATGCGCGTGAACGGCGGCGCGCAAGTCAGCGTTGCCGCTCAAGTCGACGTAGACAGAGGCCTGGGGGCTTAGATGGGCGACGTCGTTGTATCCGATGACCTGCGTATAGACGTCCAACTTGTTCAATTCTTCCAGGCGCTGTGTCGATGTGAGACCAACGACTCCGATATCGCTTCGCCGTGCGAGCAGGAAAGCTAGACCCAAAGCTGCTTTGCTCGACGCACTTGAGATCAACACACGCGTTGCCCCGAAGAAGGCATTTTCAAGCAGAAAATCATCGAGAGCGAACGACAGCAAGAACACCGGTCGCAGAAGCATGTAGGAATCCTCGCTCTGCGCGTCGTAAGTTGGATCGCCTTCGACATTGCTATAGCTGTTGTACACGGGCGCAAGTGCGGATCGGTGCGGACTTGCGTCCACGAAACCTCGTGCGCTGGCCCGGTCCGGGGTGACGAGCAACTGTGTAGACGGCGGCAAATAGCCAAAGACCCGCATCCCTTCGCGCAAACCCGGGTGCCGGCTCTCGACCACGTCGGCAAATCCCCAAACGGGAATGCGACCCCAGCCTTCAGGCGCCGGAAAAAAGGACCAGTAGGACAACGACTCGCCCAGCACGGCATATGTCACGTTGTTGGCGCTGAAGCCGAATGCATCAACCTTGAGCCTGGCACAGCCGTGGTCAAGCGTCGTACTGGCCTCGTCGACGAATCGGCCTTCTCGAATGTCGGCGCGTTTGACCTGGAAGTCCACGCGGGCCCTCCTTGCGACGGGCCAGAGCAGGTAGACCAAACGGCCGGTCGCTTCTATAATGGAAGCAGTCTATTGCTTCGCAAAAAGAAGCGCAAGAGGTCGAACGTGGCGATACCCGAACCGGGGAGGGCGGTGCGCGGCTCGCATACCGGCAAGCCGATCATGGCTTTGTTTGATCTGCTGGGGCGGCGCTGGTCCATGCGGTTGATCTGGGTCTTGCGGGATGGCCCGATGGTTTTTCGGGAGTTGCAGGCCGCTTGCGACGGGCTCTCGTCCAGTGTGCTGGCGCGACGCATGGCCGAACTCAAGGAAGCGGATATCGTAGCGCTGCGTGCCGGCGGCTACGAGTTGACCCAGGAGGGGCGCGCGCTGCTTGATCTGTACGGCCCGCTGGGAGCCTGGGCGGAGCGGTGGGCGAAACGTGTCGCGCGCCGCAAGTGACGTGAGGTAATTTCACCATGATACCTGTCGGCTACCAGCGACATACGCGGCGCAGTCCCCTCACCGACCCGTGGGAACCGCTGTTCGCGCGTGAGGTTGGCAACACGGTTCAACTAGCGCTGGAAATCCGCGAGGCACACTGCAACTCTCGCGGTTTTGCGCATGGTGGTTTGATTTCGTCGCTCGCCGACAACGCGATGGGCCTGTCAGCCGTGCAGTGCGCGCGCAAGCAACCAGGCGCCGAGAAGGCCACTGCCCTGACCGTGGCGTTGACGTTGGACTTCATCGACACAGCTCAGGTGGGTGATTGCGTCGAATTCCACCCCATCGTATTGAAGGTGGGTCGAACCCTGGCATTTGTCGAGTGTCGGGTTGTGTGCGGTGAGCGATTGCTTGCACGGGCGAGCGCAAGCTTTCGAATGGTCTAGGCCGCCAGATTCCCCTTGCATCTTGCCTCACCCTCCCGTTCGGCGGTCAGGGGTGTGCCGAACCCGCTCACGAACCTGCCCTTCTGGAGTGGAGACTTTCTTGTGGATTCCTGAAGAAGCGCTCCCCACGAGCGAAACTCGGGCACCGTCGTCGGTTTCGAAGAAGTCCACTTTGCGGCCGGCAACACGATATCTCTTTGTTTGCTAATGGCCAGCCAGGGGCTTCACCGATGTCAGCTTAAGTCAAGGCCGCGCTTCCGGTCTACATCAGCAAGCAGCGATCCGCAAGCGCAAACCCCGGCAGAACGATTTAGCCTAGCTGTTGCGTCGACCGGTTGAAACCGCACTCTGATTGCGGTCGCAGACGAGCTCTCGCAGACCGCGGCCGCATTGCGGCGTTGCCGACCCACAGCAATATGGTGGCCGCCCGATATCAAGTATCGCAGTTACCGCTTCGTCGCCCGCGTCATTAAATAGTGCTGCTGCACCATGTTGTTCTCGAAGTGGCGGCTCAGAAATCCGTCCAGTTCAGATCGGAACGCGGCGAGTTTTGCAGGTTCGCTCTGCAGCGTTGCGACGAGCTTCGCAACCGGGCCGAGCGTCTGTTCGACGCCTTTTCTGTAATGCTGGGGGCTCAGCGCAGGGAAGGTCATGATGCCGCGATCGAAAAGGATGTCCGTGACGAATTCGCCGAGACGCTGCCGGACAATGTTGGGATCGCCCCACTGCGGTGGCGGTGCGGCGCCGGGTGGAGGCGGCACATGCTTGCCCACGAGCGCGAACATCTGACCCACGAAGTGTTCCGGCGGCCAAGTCGAGAACGCGATGGTTCCGCTAGGCTTGAGCACGCGGAGCATCTCTGCCACTGCCACATCGGGGCGCGGCGCAAACATGTGGCCAAACTGGCTCAACACAACATCGAACGAAGCATCCTCGTACGGCAAGGCCTCGACGTCGCCTTCCTTGAATTGAACCTCCACCGCCGCGAGC
>DASPWJ010000204.1:0-5024 GCA_035621895.1 Burkholderiaceae bacterium
TGAGCGCATTCTCAAGTACGTGTGGACGCGCCGAGCCAGGGCTGCGGCGCTCGCCACTGTAACTTGCCCTTGGACCCTACCGCTATAGGGTAGGGGCAAGCCCTTACGCGATATCCGGCTTCTTTTTTCGGACGCGCAACGCTAACTTGACAGCATCGGTGTTGCATTGTGCAACTCCGATCGCCATCGAGGAGCTCTCGTTTCGCCCGACGCCAGTGGTCGTCAAAATGGGTGGAGCAAAGTTTCTGACGATGAGAGGAGTCTTCCATGAAGAACGCCGCATATGTGTTTATAGCCGGCACTGTGGTGCTCGCCACCGTTGCGGGCGCTGCGTACGCCGCGCCGGGAAAAAGCCGCGAGCAAGTGCAAAAGGAGCTGGCCGCCGCGTTGCAAACCGGTAGCGTGGTAACCGGATTTCAGGGTCTGTCGCCTCGCGAGCTAAATCCCGATCTGTACCCCGCGCTACCTGCTGGGCCCGGGATGAGCCGCGCGCAGATGCAGGCGCAGCTCGATGCAGCACTGCAAACCGGTAGCGTGGTAACCGGATTTCAGGGGCTGTCGCCTCGTGAGCTAAATCCCGATCTGTACCCCGCGGTACCTGCTCGGCCTGGGATGAGCCGTGCGCAGGTGCAGGCGCAGCTCGCTGCGGCACTGCAAGCCGGTAGCGTGGTAACCGGGTTTCAAGGACTTTCGCCTCGCGAGCTAAATCCGGATATGTACCCGGTCAGCACCTCGCGCAGCGTCGCTCATAACCGCGCCAAGCCAACCGGCACGAATTAGCACGCCAGTAGTGTCAAACCCGTGCGGCGGCACTGCCGCCGCCGGCGCCGCGGCACCTTTGCCAGCGCTAGGCCGCCAAATTGCTATCGGGGGTTGTGTCGACTTTTGCGACAGACGTCGCAGTCCTCGAGCATGGTCGGTTCCGTGATTTCCGATGCGGATTGTTCAAAACCCGCCTGGCAACGCCTTACTTCAATTTGCCTTCGGCCTGAAGGTGGTGGCCTAGTTGCTGCTGGGGTCCTTGCGCAACAGCAAGATGGCCCGCGGCACTTGCGAAAGGCGAAGGTCTGCGCGAAACGACGCGGGCAAGGGTCGACGCGATGTTGGTTTTCGACTCCGCTGGCGCGCTTATCGCAAGCCAAGACGCTGAAACAGCGGAACTTTGACAAAGTCAATAAGCGTCAGATAGGCGATCATTATTAACATCAGCCCGACGATCTGCGCCAGCGGAACCGGCGTCATCAAAATTCCGAATGCTGCCAAGGCCGTGACGATGACAATGTCCGCGAGCGTCGCAAGCAGCAGCCAGCGACTTGGCCTGGAGAGCCAGTAGTGGCCACGTTCGCGCACCAGGTAAACCGTTCCCTGGCCGGAGAACACGAGCATCAGAAAGATCAAGGTCTGCAGCTGAGCAACAGTAAGCGCAAGCCAGCTGCGGGCCGCAAAGAACACTGAGAAGGACAAGGCAAGCAGGCACACCGCCAGAACACCCCCCGCCATCATCAAGGTGCGAATATGCCAGCGGTCGGGCTTGCTCGAAAACGCAACGCGGTCGGTCGCAATGGACATGGTCACGAAATCGTTGGTAAAGACCAGCAAGACCATTAGCAGCGGAGTGATAACAAAGACGCCCGTAAGCAGCAGGCCGATACTCAAAAACACCGCGATCTCCAGCGTTTTGACAATCTTGTTTAGGGTGTAGGTGAGCATGCGCTGGTGGATACGGCGGCTGCTTTGCACCGCTGCCAGCACGTCACCGAGGCCTGGGTTCGTGAGCACGAGGCTGGCCGAGGCCTTGGCCACGTCCGTAGCGTTGGCCACGGCGATTCCGACCTCCGCCTGCTGTAGCGCGGGCGCGTCGTTCACGCCATCACCAGTCATCCCGACCACGTGGCCGGCTCGCTGCATTGCCACGACCAGGTGAAACTTGTCCTCGGGTAGCACACGCGCATAGATGTCGCAGTCGGGAACATGGGCCGCCAAATCGCCGCGCAATGCCTCGGCGGTAGCCGCTCGCGCACCGAGTCCAACGGCGCTAGCCACCGCGCGAGCCGTCGCCAGGCCGTCGCCCGTTACCATGAGCACGCGCACCCCGAGCGCGGTTAGGTCGCGTACGACATCGGCCGCCTCCGGCCGCGGCGGGTCTTGCAGGGCAACTAGGCCCGCAAGCTGCAGGGTCTCGCCCACACCGTCAGCAACCCCAAGCACGCGAAAGCCACCAGCGGCGAGCCGCCCGACATCCGCACCAACGTCGGGCGCCCCCTCGCACAGTGACGCGATCGTGCGCGCCGCGCCCTTTAGCACGCGCCGTTCGCTGCCGTCGACGCGGTAAATTGCCTCCGAGCGCTTGGTTTCGGGGTCAAAAGGAATCAGGCGCACACGCGCCGGCATGTCCGCGAGCAGTCCGCGCGCTCGGGCAGCATCGAGAATCGCCAGATCGATCGGGTCCTGGGTTGCATCATCGCAGGCTTGGGCGGCAAGACGAAGCAGCTCGTTGTCGTTGCCAGCTACGCACGGGTGGAGCGCTGCAAGCCGCAGACGGTTTTGCGTGATGGTTCCCGTCTTGTCGCTGGCCAGCACGTCCATCGCCGCGGCTTCCTCGATGGCGGAGAGTCGAGTCACCAGCACGCCACTTGCCGCGAGCTCACGCGCGCCCAGCGCGTTGGCCAACGTGAATGTCGCGGGCAACGCGACGGGCACGGACGCCACCAGCAGAACCAGCGCAAAGGGTATCGCGTCGCTAAGCGGCAGCGCGGCTGCTAGGGCATACGCCAGTAGCGCTGCGATCAGCACCAAGTCCAGGAGCACGAGGTACTTGACGATCGCAAAGATCGTCTCTTGCAGATGGCTGACGGTCTTTGCGGTGCGTACGAGATCGGCGGTCTTGCCAAAATACGTTCGGGCGCCGGTCGCCGTCACTTCGCCGGTTGCTTCGCCGCGCGTGACCATTGCGCCGGCATAGACCGGCGAGCCAGGACCCACGTCGATGGGCAGCGACTCTCCGGTAAGTACGGACTGGTCGATCTGCACCTGCCCGTCTGTTAGGCGCAGGTCCGCCGGCGCGATATCGCCCATGCGCACATGCACTACGTCGCCTGGTACCAGGCTGCGTGCGCTTACGAGCTGCCAGCGTTCGTCGCGCCGCACTCTCGCCTGGATCGTGAGCCGCGCCTTGAGCAGCCCAAGGGCCCGATTGGCGCGTTGCTCCTGCACAAGGCCCAAGATTGCGTTGACCATGAGCAGCAGCAAAATGATCAATGCCTCCTCGAACTTGCGCAAACTAAGCTGAAGAACGATCACCGTCTCGAGCATCCAAGGAACGGGTCCCCACAAGAAGCGCAGAAAACTCAGCGCAGGGTGGCGGTGCTCTTCCGCGATCGCGTTGGGCCCCGATTCAAGCAAGCGTCGGTGGGCTTCCTCGCCCGTCAGACCCTTGGGAAATGCGCTTTGCCCCATCGTGTGCCTGCTTGGCTCGCGCTGCGCAAACAACGATCCAGGCCAAATGGCCTGAATTGGGCGCAGCGTACAAAGATTACGCTGGGAAAAAATTCCCCTGCACCTTGGGAGCTCAATGGCGCATAACGCGCGAAAGGTGCGGGGGAAAGGGGGCCGTTGCGCGGCTCGGAAGAGCGCGGGAGCCAAGCAGCTTGCCAGACTCGAGCGCAACCAATGTACCTAATTGAACAATGCGCCACATCGGTGCGGCTCCGTAGGGAAAACCCATACGCCTTCGGCCCAAGGCGCGGTGTATGTGCGGCTGCGCAACGCGCCGCCCGCATTGATGTCCCATTCCCCGCAAACCCGCAAGGGACAGCCGAACGCGCACCGGGTTTTCGGACGCCGCCATCTTGCTACCGCGGTGCTACGCTAGACGCCCGAACGAACCCGTGTTCGACGCCAAGACACTTAACCGCGTCATTGCTGACAGCAAGCGCGTCGCGGCCGCTGTACAGCGGGGTGCCTGAAGGCACCCGAGGCGGTAGCGCGCGTTTTCCTGGCAGGCTGCAGCGACGCGGGTGCGTAGGGGGAACCCATACGATGATCCCGGGCTGTCCGGGGTCGGGAAATTTGCTATTGCTTCTTGCTATGAACGCAGACAGCGATTCGCTGCCGCCCGCGGCGGTCCACGACACCGGCATCACGGCAAACAGCGAGGCACGCAACCACTTCAGGCGATTGTCCAAGGTGTGGGCCTGGGTTGGTCGCCACAAGTTCGCATTGATGTTTTTGCTCGCGTATGCGGCGGCCGATGCGGTGGATCTGTTTCCCAATCCGCGCTTCGGGGTTCAGCCTTGGAATCCGCAGCCCGCACTGGCCCTCGCGCTGGTTGCGCACGGCGGTGGCGCGTACGTTCCGGTCGTACTGGTTGGCATTTTGGCGGCTTGGTACGTCGTACCTACCGTGCATCTCGGTGCCGACTCCGTCTTGGCCGCCGTCGTCATGGCCGTGGTGTACTGGGGCGCTGGCTTGATATTGCGTCGTTGGACTCAATGGAGCAGCGCGCAAGTTCGTCCACGTGATGTGAACCGCCTGCTGCTCATCTGCCTTGCAACCGCGATTTTGATCGCCGTGGTCGAGGCGTTGCGCCAGTTCGCGGGCTCGGACCTTGCGACCTCGGCACTGCCGCTTTTGGTTTTTCGTCTGTTCATTGCCGATTTGCTCGGGCTTGTTGTGCTGACGCCGGCGCTGTTGCAATGGGCTAGCAATGCGGGTTTGCAGATTGCACAAAAGGCGCGCTACTGGGTCGTCGCCCGCGACGCACTGATCTTTGTCCTCGTGCTGGGCGCACTCTTACTGCTCGTGTTTGGACTGCGGCCGCTCGACGAGTTCCGGATGTCGTACCTGTTGTTTTTGCCAATGATTGTTGTGGCGATGCGCTATGGCCTGTTTGGCATCGCCACGACCATTCCCCTGGCTCAGCTCGGGCTGCTGGGTGCCCTCACGCTGGCGGGAATGCGGCCGGGGACGGCCTTTGAATTTCAGCTGCTGATGTTGACGCTGGCGATTTCGACGCTGTATTTGGG
>DASPWJ010000205.1:0-33710 GCA_035621895.1 Burkholderiaceae bacterium
ATCGTTATGGCACTCGCGGTGGTCGCGGGAACATTATTCGACGTTTATCACAAGGGTAGCGCCAAGTTTTTTGCGCTACGCAGCCAAAGGGCGCAGGCTGCAGCGCAGCGGCGGCTTGGTGCCGGCAAAATGTTCTTGCTAGCCATCGCGACTGTCGCCGAAGCGGCTGTCTCGGGCGAGTTTTGCAAATGGCCTAGGAGGCTGTCCCACCTGTTGATGATGTATGGCTTCCTGACATACGTGATCACGACTGCGGTGATGGTCTTTGCGTACCCCGCAGGCGTCACGGCGCCCAACGTCCTGTCCAGCTTGTGGGTCTTCGGCGCCCTCATGATCCTCGTCGGGGGCTTGTGGTTTTTCTTTTTCCTGCGTGTCGACGTGGCGCACGACGGCGCTTCGCCTTTCCATCTTGGCCGCGCCGACCTCTTCGTTGGATCGCTGCTCGCAAGCACCGCATTTGCGCTCGCATGGGGCTACGCGCAGGCCTTGGTAGGCGATGGCGAATTGAGCCGCGCATTGTTCGGCGTCTACATCTTTTTCACGACGCTGCTTTTCGTTTCTGTCCCTTGGTCGAAATTTGCGCACATGTTCTTCAAACCGGCAGTCGCCTTCCAAAGAAGGATCGAGGAGGCCAACGGTTCATCGGATCTGCCCAGCCCTGCCGCTGCCAGCTACATTGTCAGGAGTTAATTTCTATGCCCGCCTATACCGACATGACGAGATGCGACGGCTGCGGGGATTGTGTCGACATCTGTCCTTCCGACATCATGCACATCGACCCCGTGTACCGCAGGTCTTACAACATCGAGCCCAATTTCTGCTGGGAGTGCTACTCCTGCGTGAAAGCGTGTCAGCAGCATGCGATCGACGTTCGAGGCTATGCGGACTTCGCGCCGCTCGGGCACAAGGTCAGGGTGCTCCGAGAACCGGAAAAAGGATCGATCTCCTGGAAGATCCGCTATCGCGACGGGCGGGTAAAGGAGTTCACCTTTCCGATCAGGACCACAAAGTGGGGTTCGATCAAGGCGCCGCAGGAGTATCCGACGGCGGATTTGCGCTTACTTGACTCGCAACTGCTCGCGCACGAACCCGAGGGGCTCCACATCGGAGCGCTTCCCACAATCAAGAAGGCCTAAGAACGTGGGTAGAAGGACGAGGTTCGTCGACTCGGACATCCTTATCGTTGGTGGCGGCTTCGGCGGCTGCGGCGCCGCCTACGAGGCGCGCTACTGGGGGCGGGATCTGAAAATCGTTTTGGTCGAAAAGGCCAATGTCGAGCGAAGTGGTGCGGTTGCGCAAGGGTTGTCGGCGATCAACTGCTATATGGGCATGCAGTGGGGCGAGAACCAGCCGGAAGACTTTGTGCGCTATGCGCGCGGCGACCTAATGGGTCTGGTCAGGGAGGACCTCGTCTACGACATTGCCCGCCATGTAGATGCCACGGTGCACCTGTTCGAGCAATGGGGGCTGCCGATCTTGAAAAATCCCCAGACCGGCCGGTACATGAGGGAAGGCAAGTGGCAGATCATGATCCACGGTGAGAGCTACAAGCCGATCGTTGCCGAGGCCGCGAGAAAGTCCGCCACCGCGGTCTTTAACCGAATCATGGTGACGCACCTTCTGATGGACAAGTTACGGCCCAATCGCATCGCAGGCGCCGTAGGTTTTAATGTCCGCAACGGGGATTTTTACGTCTTCAGGGCGAAGGCCGTCATCGTGGGTGCCGGGGGAGGCTCGCACCTCTACAGGCCCAGGGCTGTGGGCGAGGGCATGGGACGAACCTGGTATGCGCCCTGGAGCACCGCCTCGGCCTATGGGCTTCTGATACCGACCGGCGCGACGATGACGCAGATGGAGAACAAGATCGTTCTGACGCGCTTCAAGGATGGGTACGGCCCAGTTGGTGCCTGGTTCCTGCTTCTGAAATCGCAGGCCACAAACGCTGCGGGGGCGTCGTACGAGAAGGATCGCTATCCTGAAATCAAGGCGCGCGTTGGCCACTACGTTGATATCCAGCCCATGCCCACATGTCTGCGCAACCACGCGATGCTCGAGGAGATCAAGGCTGGCAAGGGCCCGATCTACATGCACACGCAGCACGTCCTGGATACCAAGGAGAAGGAAGAACTCGGCTGGGAGGATTTTCTCGACATGACCGTCGGACAGGCGGTCGTTTGGGCCTCGCAGAACATCGATCCGAAGGAGAAGCCCTCCGAGCTCACCACCTCCGAGCCCTACATCATGGGTTCTCACGCGACTTGTTCCGGAGCGTGGGCGAGCGGGCCCGAGGACTGTGCGCCCGCCGAGTATCAGTGGGGCTATAACCGCATGACAACCGTGCAGGGGCTTTTCGGCGCCGGTGACACGATCGGTGGCTCGGCGCACAAGTTCTCGGCCGGCTCCTTCACCGAGGGAAGGCTCGCGGGAAAGGCGGCTGTCAAGTATGTCTTGAACCTAAAGTCGCAGTCACCGCAGTTCGACCAGGAGGGCATCAAGGAGTTGGAGCAAGCGGTATTCAAGCCACTGGAAACCTATCGAGTCCACAGAAATGAGATCGTTGCCGGTACGGTGGCACCGGGCTACATCACACCCTTGCAGGGCCTGCAAAGGCTCGAGAAGATCATGGACGAGTACGTCGGCGGCTACAGCATGTTTTACGTCACAAGCGAAGAGCTGCTGAACCGAGGACTGGAGCTTCTTCAAATGCTTCAAGAGGATTTTGAACACATCGGCGCAGAGAATCTGCACCAGCTCCAGAGGGCGTGGGAACTACAGCACCGCATCGTAACCGGCGAGGCAGTCGCAAGGCATACGCTTTTCCGCAAAGAGACGCGATGGCCGGGTTACTACTATCGCGGCGATTATCCGCAACTCGACGACGGCGAGTGGCACTGCTTCACGGGATCGTGCTACGACGCCAAGAGTGGCCAATGGCAGATGTGGAAGCTGCCGGTCCACCGCATTGTCCCAGGCTTCGAGCGCTTGGCGGCTCCCGCAGGCTGACCGCAGTTCCTCAGCCCGGGGTCTGTTGTGGCGCTCGGATTTGGCGAGGGCTGTCACATGCCATTAGAACCCGTGGTTGCTTCGTGCGCGCTCGATTTCGCCGTCAGCTCTTTAGTCGGTAGCCGGTTCGAAAAATCCAAACGACGATCGCCAGGCAAGTCAACAAAAAGCCCATCGTTGCCGCCACACTGATACCAACGCTCACATCCGAGTTGCCGTAAAAACTCCAGCGAAAACCGCTGATCAAGTAGACCACCGGGTTAAAGAGCGTAACGTTGCGCCACGCTGGGGGCAGCATGTCGATCGAATAAAAGGCCCCGCCAAGAAATGTCAGCGGTGTCACGATCAGCATGGGGATGAACTGGAGTTGCTCGAAGCTGTTGGCCCAGATTCCGGTGACGAACCCAAAGAGACTGAACGTGGCAGCGGTGAGCAGAAGAAAGCCGACCATCCACAGCGGGTGCAGAATCTGGATTGGTATGTAAAAAGCCGCCGTCGCCAAGATGATCAAACCAAGCGCGATGGACTTAGTTGCTGCGGCACCAACGTATGCGATCACGATCTCGACGGGTGATACTGGCGCGGAGAGAATCTCGTAGATCGTTCCGGTGAACTTTGGAAGGTAAATGCCAAATGAGGCGTTGGAAAGACTTTCCGTAAATATCGCGAGCATGATTAGGCCAGGAACGATGAAGGCCCCGTAGGACACGCCATGAACCTCGCTCATGCGCGCGCCGATTGCGGCGCCAAAAACCACAAAATACAGCGACGTCGTAATTACCGGGGTGAGCAAGCTTTGCAGCAGGGTACGCAGCGCGCGTCCCATCTCCAGCTTATACAGGGCCCAGACGCCGTGAACGTTGATTGCGGGCGTACTCATTGCGGTGTCGCCGTGCGCTCGCTCACGAGGCTGACAAAAATGTCCTCCAGCGAACTTTGCTGCGTGTTCAGATCCTGAAAGCCGATGCCCAGCTCGCCAAGGCGTTTGAGCAGCGCCGGCACCCCGGTGCCCTCTTCGGAGGTGTCAAAGGAAAATTCGAGCTCGCGCCCCTGCTCTTTGAGGGTTAGGCACCACTGGCTCAGTTCTCCCGGGATGGCGGGCAAAGGCTGCTGCAAGTGCAGCGTTAAGTGTTTCTTGCCGAGTTTTTGCATCAACTTTGCCTTGTCCTCGACCAGGATGAGCGAGCCCTTGTTGATCACGCCGATCCGATCGGCCATGTCCTCGGCCTCCTGAATATAGTGTGTGGTCAAGATGATGGTCACGCCACTATCGCGCAAGGCGCGCACGAGTGCCCACATGTCGCGTCGTAGCTCCACGTCTACTCCCGCGGACGGTTCATCAAGGAACAGGATCTGCGGCTCGTGGGCCAGCGCCTTGGCAATCATGACTCGCCGCTTCATGCCGCCCGATAGGGCCATCAGGCGCTCCGAACGCTTGTCCCACAGCGACAGTTCGCGCAGCAATTTTTCGACAAAGCGCTGGTTCGGGGCGTGCCCGAAGAGGCCGCGAGAGAAGCTGACGGTGGCCCCCACGGTTTCGAAGGCATTGATTGTCAATTCCTGGGGTACGAGGCCGACGAGCGAGCGCGTGCGGCGGTAATCGCGCACGATATCGTGCCCGTCAACGCGCACCGTCCCGCCCGAGGCCACCACCATGCCGCAGACGATGCCGATCAGCGTGGTCTTGCCGGCGCCGTTGGGTCCCAGCAGGGCGAATATCTCACCGCGTTGAACCTCCAGGTCGATGCCCTTGAGCGCCTGCAGGCCGGAGGCGTACGTCTTGGTCAAACCGCAAATATGAAGGATCGGCACCATACACGCCATGGTAGCGAACGAGCGCTCGGCGCGCTCTCGATGGCCGCTACTCGGCGGCTTCGACCTGAGGCGGAAGCGGGCAGTCCAGGGCCGCGCACAGCGTGCGCAAGCAACTTGCCGCTTTCCAGTGCGAGCTGCCGTCGATGAAGGCGATCGCCACGCACGCCTTGATGAGAAGGGGCTTTTCCAGTGGCGCCAGCAGCGCGAGCCGATCAAATGCGGCGGAAACCTGTGCGAGCGCAAGCGCATTTTGTGCCAGCCGCGGGCCCGCGGAAGGTAAAAGCGCTTTGCCGGCGTCAAACGCGCGCTGCGGCTCCTGCGGCAGGCGCACGCAGGCGATCAGCGACATCACCACGCTCGCTTCTTTACCGAGATCGTCCAAGTGCAGGGCACGCCCCGGACCATTAACGGCAACGGCTGGCTCCAACCGGCGCTTTAGGACCGAGAACAATAAAAACTCTGCCAAGGTGACGCGGCCATCGGCAACGATGAGTTCGTGCACAAGGCGCAGCAGCAACTGCCGCTGTGGGGGCGCCAAAGTCCGTAGGGCAGGCATCGACAAGTCAAGCAGCGGCAGTCGCCAGCCCGGCGGAAGGCCGCCGATGATGCGAGCGAACTGCTCAATCTGTGGCGCTGCGTTGCTGCCAAAGTGCTCGGCGGCAGTGGCCAATTGGCGTTCGCGAATCTGCGCCTGAGTGTCAAGCAACATGGACAGCACGAGCAGCTGGGCCTGCGTCGCATCGGCCAGCGCGCCTCGCAGCCCAAGGCCATCGAGGCGCGCGGAGAGATACGCGCCAAAGGACACGGTGTCGGCGCTAGCCTTTCCGATCGAGGCATGCAATGCGGCGGGGGCAAGGTTGGGTGCAACCGTCGCACCAACTGCCCCAGCCAGCGGGCTAGCTAATGCAGCGGCTGCGCTGGACGGTGTCACCGGCTCGTACTGCAGTGGCGGCTGCGGCGCCTCGGGCTCCACCGGCAGCTCCTCGGCCGGCAGGTATTCCACCGGCCGCCCGTAGATCCGCCGCAGCCGCTCGAGCAACGGCGGATGCGAGGCGAGCACGCCGCTGGCAAGGGCAACGCTGACGGGTGCCATGAACATATGAGAGAGCGTCTCGGCGTGAATGTGCTGCACAGCGCCACCCGCTTCTGCCCCTAAGCCCCCGATCTTGCGCAATGCTCCACCGATTCCGTCGGGGTTGCGGGTGAATTGCACGCTACTGGCATCGGCGAGAAATTCGCGCTGACGCGAAACGCTGGCCTTAATCAATCGCCCGAAGAACACGCCGATATAGCCGATCGCCAAAACGGCCAGACCAGCGACGATCAGCAAGCTGGCCGCCGGATCGCGCGAGCGCCCGCGCGGGTTGCCAATCGCGGTCAAAAAACGTCCGAATAAGGCGAGCAACAAAAGACCTTGCAGTACGCCGATCAGTCGCAGGTTCAGACCGATGTCGCCGTTTAGGATGTGGCTAAACTCGTGTCCCATAACGCCCTGCAGTTCGTCGCGGCTCAAGCGAGTGAGCGTTCCGCGCGTGACGGCGACGATCGCGTCACTCGTGTGCAAGCCGGCGGCAAAGGCATTGATGCCGTTTTCATTGTCCAAAACGTAGGCGCGCGGCGCCGGTATGCCCGAGGCAAGGGACATCTCCTCGATTACATTGAGCAGTCGACGCTCCAGCGGGTCGCGCGTAGCGGGGTCGACCGGGCGCGCCCCCACCATCTGCGCCACAGCTTCTCCACCGGCGCGCAGTTCCAAAATCTGTTGCACCGTGCCACCGACAATCATCAGCAGCACAACGGCGGTGGTCGTTTCAAAAAAGTAGTTCGGAAGCGCAGAAAGGCCGTAACGCACCCAGGTGCCGTGCGGAGCGAGCGCACCGAAATAGATCGCGGCCAAGGCTGCATTGACCGCGATCACGATCGCAATGACCGCCAGAACGAATAGCGCAATCAGCACGCGGCTGGAACGGCGCGCCGCCTCCTGGTGCTCAAAGAAATTCATTGCCATGCCGTAGATCGCCAAAGATTTGGCGCCCCGCCCGCACGGCTATGGTGCCGATCGGGGCGTTTCACGACCCCCCGATGTTGCGGGCGCGAGCGTGCGCTCAGAACTGGACGTGCACCGCCTTGCGTTCTTCCGGCGCCTCGGTCGCAGCGAGCTGTTCGGCCGTCTTGAACCCGAAGACATTGGCGATAAGGTTGCCTGGAAACTGCTGCACCACGTTGTTGTAGCTCATAACCGAATCGTTAAAGGCCTGGCGCGCAAAGGCGATCTTGTTTTCCGTGCTGGTCAGCTCCTCGCTTACCTGCATCATGTTTTGATTGGCCTTCAAATCGGGATAGGCCTCGGCGACCGCAAAAAAGCGCATCAGAGAGCTGCGCAATGTCTGTTCCGCGGCCCCCAGCTGCTTGACCGCTTCCGCGTCCGTTGGATCGGCGGCAACGTTGGCATGCGCGCTGGCGGCAAGGTTGCGGGCGCGGGTCACGGCTTCGAGCGTTTCGCGTTCGTGTTTGATGTAGCCCTTTGCGGTCTCCACCAGATTCGGTATCAGGTCATAACGGCGTTTGAGTTGAACGTCGATCTGAGCAAAGGAATTCTTGACCTGATTGCGCGAGCCCACCAGGCCGTTGTAGGCCAAGATCGCCCATACCACGATTGCTGCGATCAAACCCAGCAAAACATATCCCACCATCATCGGCTCCCTGGCGAGTTATCGCCATCGTCATGAAGTTAGTCAAGCAACAACGATGCATCGCCGCCTTGCATCTTTGGCGGCACGAGGCCCGCTACCATACTATGAAACTGCCATCGCACGTGAACCTCGAGCTAGCGCACGATGGTCAATCTTGGCATGGGGTGCTCGCGAATCGGCAAATTAATAAGTGCCGCACCCAGTGCCAGCAAAAAATCGGCGTACCACATCCACGAATAGTTTCCGAATCGGCTCATTACTTGGCCGCCGAGAAAGGCACCGAAAAAACCGCCAATTTGATGCGATAGCAGGGTAAGACCAAACAATGTTGCGAGGTAGCGGGTGCCAAAGAGCTTGCCGACTAGGCCAGCCGTCGGCGGGACCGTCGACAACCAGGTAAGCCCGAGCACGCCCGCAAAAAGGTAAAAGGTCAAGGCGCTTCGCGGCGAGGCCAAGTACAAAGCGATGGCTACTGCGCGTGTGAGGTACACCCAAAATAGCAACCACTTGAGCCGCACGCGATTGCCCAGAACCCCCACCCCAAGGCTGCCCGCAATATTGGCTAGGCCAATGATCGCAAGTGAAGTCGCGGCGATCGCGCTGCCGAGCCCGCACAAGTTGACCTCCCCGGGTAGATGCGTCACGAGAAAGGCAACGTGAAATCCGCAGGTGAAAAAGCCCAGGTGCAGGTACCAGTAGCTCGGATCGCGCGCCGCGATCGAGAGTTGTTGTCGCAGAGCCGGCGCCTGCCCGCCGGCGGCAGCCGCGCCTGGCTGTGGTGAGCCCGCCGCGGGGGTGGAGCGCAGCCACCACGCCAGCGGCGCCGTAGAAAGCATGAGCAATGCCATCGTCGATATCGCACTGACCCAGCCGTACACAACGATCAACAGCTGGTTTAACGGCGCAAAAACGAATTGCCCAAAACTGGCGCCGGCATTGATGAAACCAGCAGCAAAAGCGCGCTGCTGCGGGGCAAGCCGCTGCGCCGCCGCGCCGATGAGAATAGAAAAACTGCCCGCACCGGCACCGGCCGCGCTAAGTACGCCCAGCGTCCAAATCAGACCGGTCGTGCTATGGGCAAGGGGCGTTGTTGCAAAGCCAATTGCGAGGATCACGGCGCCTGCCAGAATGACGCGCACCGGTCCGTAACGATCGGCGATGGCGCCAAACAGTGGCTGCGAAGCACCCCACACGAATTGTCCGACGGCCAACGCCAGACTGATGTCGGCGATGCCTAGACCGGTCGATTGGTTAAGCGGCGCGATGTACAGGCCCAGCGATTGGCGCGCCCCCGTGGTGATGAGCAAGATCGTTGCCGCCGCGATCATCAAGGGCCAGGCCGGAGCTGGCGCGCGCGTGATCGCAGTTTCGCTCATGGGGCTGTGGCGGATTGTCGCAAGCGCAAATCCCTTAGAACGTTTCCAACCGTCGGAAACTCCCGCGCACGAGTTCGGATTCTTCGGCGCTTGCCGTGCGCACCTCTACGCGCTCGACGCGCGCAGCCAGCGGTCCGCGGTGTGCCCATCGCAACACATCGGCACAGGCATTGGGGGAACCTCTGAGCACTGCCTCGACGCTTCCCTCAAGGCGGTTGCGAACCCAGCCGGCAACGCCGCGCTCGATTGCCTCCAGGACCATGCTCTCACGAAATCCGACGCCCTGGACGCGGCCGTGGACGGTGATATGCAGGTCACCGCGGCTGTCGCCTCTTACATGTACATGCCCAGAATCGCTCATGCCCGACCACGCTGGCGGCAACGCCTCGCGCAAAACGGCATGCTACACGTTGCGCGCGGCTGAATTGATGCTTGTCAACCGCCCGCGCAGCAGACGCCGCATTGCCCTTAACGCCAACTAGGGTTGTTTTGGGGCTACGAAGGTGGCACGCATTAGGATCTCCGCGTGCCGATGTCCGCCGCGGGCACGAGACAAAGTACCCTGCACTTGTACGAGCTTGCCGTTGAGCGAAACATTGAAAGAGGTGCGCGGAATGATCTCGATGATCTGCACGGCGTCGCGGGCGATATTCCATGCATCGTCCTCAAGGGCCGCGATGCACAGCGGCTGCAACGGCGTGAGCATCCACACTGCCTGGGGTTGATCACCAAACTCGAGGGACTTGTAATTCGGCGGGCCGGCAAAGGCTTTGAGCTGCAGGGTTCCTTCCACGACGACCACGTCGGGTTCGTAGCGGTAGCAACTTGCAGCGTTGGCGCGTTGACTCCCCCCAATCAGCATGAGCAGCGCCAGCAGCAAGAAAAACGTCGTGCGGGGCAGCTTTCTCATCAGTGGGCCTCGGCAGCTGGCAGCGCCGGCGGCGCAGGGGTGGTTTGCGTCTCGCGCTGCAGTTGCGCTAGCTCCGCGTCGGTGAGCAAGTCAAAGAGCGCCACCACGCGCTTAACGCCACCCACGTGACTTGCGGTGCGCTGGGCAATTTCCGCCTCGGCCGATCCGACGCGCCCGAACAAGTAGATCGCGCCGTCGGTGCACGTGACCTTGACCGCGCCGTTGGGCAAACCCGGTGCCTGGAGCAGAGCACTTCGGACTTTGCCGGCCGTTGCCGTGTCCTCCGTGCGGCTGGCCAAGCCGGACATCGATCCGATCGTCAGCTCGTTGACGACCTGGCGCACGCCCTCACTGGAAGCTGCAATGGCCTCGGCATCGCCGCGGTCCTTTTCCTGCGGCACTTGCCCGGCCAGCAGTACCTTCTGGTTGTAGGAGGTGACGTCGATGTAAACCGATTCGCGCGTGAAATGCTCATCGAGCGCGGTGTTGATCCGGTGCTCGATCTGCGCGTCCTCCAGCTGTATGCCCATAGATCGCCGGTCGGTGGCGACAAGTGCGGTGCCCAAGGCGGCGCCGCCGAATGCGACGATGCAACTGCACAGCGCAGTGCAACTTGCCACCACCATCAGCACGGATCGAAAAAGCGAAACCGTTACGCGCATCAGAGCTCCTTATTTGCTGTTGCACGACGCAGGCCAAGGACCCCGATTCGCGTCCGCCGCCAATCAAAGCGTCGGTTGGTCGAACTTCGGGCAATGCCCCGGCGCCGCTTGATCGCGCTGCAGCGCGTATTTTGCCGCGCTTTGCGCCTTTGCTGCTGGGCCGGCGGGGGTCGCGATACGCCCTTCACGCTATGCTGGCGCTACCGCTGTGGCCGGGGCAGGCGAAATGATAGATACGAGGGCAAATGACAATCGGCCGGAAGCCTTGTCCGCAGAATCGCTGTGGATCGGCGCGGACATTGCTCAACAAGAGTTTCCGCCCGGCTTATATGTCGTGGCCACGCCGCTGGGAAATGCAGCGGATGTGACGCTGCGCGCGCTTTGGGTTCTGCGGCTTGCAGATTGCGTCGCCGCCGAGGACACGCGTACTACCGCGCCCCTGCTCGCGCGCTATGGAATCACGACTCGACTGCTGGCAGTGCATCAGCACAATGAGGCACGGGCAAGGGCGCAATTATTAGAGCGGCTGGCGCAGGGGCAGCGCGTTGCGCTGGTGAGCGACGCTGGAACGCCAGCTATCAGCGATCCGGGCGCACTCATTGTGCGCGCGGCGCTGGAGGCCGGTGTTCGTGTGCTGCCGGTACCAGGCGCCAGCAGCTTGACCGCCGCGTTATCGGTCGCCGGTGTTCGTGCGGGTCCGGTGCATTTTTTCGGCTTTTTGCCGACCCGCGCCGCGGCGCGCCGGCGTCTGTTGCACTTGCTGGCAAACGACGATGCCGCGGCGGTACTCTTTGAAGCTCCACATCGTGTCGTGGCGACGTCGCGTGAGCTTGCTGCCACGCTCGATCCGTCGCGACGCGTGGTGGTAATGCGGGAGTTGACAAAGCGGTTCGAATCCGTAGTGCCAACCACCGCGGCGCAGCTCCCGACACTGCTTGAACAAACGCCGCCGCGCGGTGAGTACGTACTGGTGATTGATTCGCCCGAGCCATTGCGCGCACCGGTTGCAGGGCAGGGCCCCCCTGGTGTGCCGATTGATGCGGTGACGGCGCGCTGGTTGGCGCTGCTGCGGGAAGAGTTGCCTGCCGCGCGCGCGGCGGCAATTGCCGCCAAGGCCAGCGGCCTGCCGCGCGCGCTCTTGTATGACGCACTCTCAGCGCCTAGCGAACGAGCCTGAGGTGCCGCAACCCGATGCATCGCCTGCAAGCGCGCTAGCGCGCGTATAGCACGGTCTGCCGAATCAGGAAGCGCTCAAGTTGCTGGGCCCAGGCTTGCGCCGTAGCGCGATCGGCCAGATGGCCGATAAGCACTCGGCTTAGCCTTCCGTCGTATTGCACCCAGGGTACGCGCGCAGCGGCCGGCAAGCCATTGGCTTCCGGAGCCGACAGCAGCAGTGCCATGCGATCGCGCAGCGCTTCGGCATTCGCCGTCACCGCAAAAGCGCCCAGTTGCACAGACCAGTTCGTCGTTGGGCTTGCTGTCTGGGAAGTCGTTGCACTGGCTTGCGCGGAGGCGATCGGCGTCGATGCCGCAAGCGGTGCCGCTACAAGCGGCGCGGGTGCAAGCGGTGCTGACGCAAGCACGGTCGAAGCCGGCGCATTTGCAGCCAGCGTGGGGGCCGTTGCCACCGCGGCCGCAGCCCTTGCGGCGTTCGAGGCGGCGGCGATCTCTCGTCTCGTGATCTTCTCAACGATCACTTCTCCGCTGCCGGGCGCGGCGATGCCCAGACGCACGGCGGCCGCGTAGGACAGGTCGATGATGCGGTCATGCAAGAAGGGACCGCGATCATTGATACGCACAATGACGCTGTTGCCATCGCGCACGTTGGTTACGCGCGCGTAGCTTGGTATCGGCAGCGTGGGGTGCGCGGCGCTCATCGCGAACATGTCGTAGGCCTCACCGCTAGCGGTGCGGTTTCCCTGAAATTGACGGCCGTACCACGACGCGGTGCCTCGCTGGCGAAAGGGTGCATCGCTCGTATCGGGCGTGTAGGTGCGGCCAAGGGCGACGTAGGCGCTGTTGGCGTGCGGGTTTAATGCCTCGTTGCGAGGTTGGGCGTCGGGAGTTGCCGCAAGGCCAGCGGGGATGCGCTCGGGCGGACCGTCGTCGGAGTAGTAGTGTGCGCTTCGCGTTGCGCACGCGCCCAGTAGGAAAGCCGCTAGCAGAGCTGCGCCGCGCAAGATCAGCTTTGCACCAACTTGCGATGGCGCTGAATCGTCATCAACATGCCGCATGCCATGCCGATAGTGACCAGCGCGGTGCCACCGTAGCTGATCAGCGGCAAAGGCACCCCCACGACCGGCAAGATGCCGCTCACCATCGCCATATTCACGAACGCGTACGTAAACAAAATCATCGCCACCGAGGCCGCGAGCAACCGAGAAAAGGGCGTGGCAGCGTGGCCGGCGATGGTCAGTGCGCGCGCAATCAGCGCGAAAAACAGCAAAATCAGGACGAGATTGCCGATCAGGCCAAACTCCTCCGAATAGACGGCGAAGATAAAGTCCGTGGTGCGCTCCGGAATGAACTCCAGGTGCGTCTGCGTTCCCTGCATCCATCCTTTGCCGACAACACCGCCCGAGCCAATCGCGATCATCGACTGCAGCGTATGAAAGCCCTTGCCCAAGGGATCCGACATCGGGTCAAGCAGCGTCACGATCCGGCTTCGCTGGTAGTCGTGTAACAGCGACCAGACTACGGGCAAGGCCGCTAGACAGCCAACCACGAGGCCCACCAGCCAGCGCCACGGCAGACCCGCAAAGAAAATGACGAAGAACCCCGCCGCCAGGACGAGCAGCGCTGTGCCAAGATCGGGCTGTCGGGCGATGAGAGCAACGGGCAGCAGCACCAGGAAAATGGCAACGAAAAAATCGATCGATCGCAGGTTTCCGGCGCGACGCTCAAAATACCAGGCCAGCATCAGCGGCACGCCCAGCTTCATGATTTCGGCTGGCTGCAGGCGCGTAAAGCCCACATCGAGCCAGCGCTGCGCACCCTTGACCGAAACGCCGGCAACCAGAACTGCCAGCAGCGCAAGCAGGCCGATCGCGTAGACCGGAACGGCCATGCGCGTGAGCACCCGGGGCGGGAGGCTGGCAAATAGCAGCATGACGGCGCCGGCGATCAAGAAATTGCGCAGCTGCCCTCCGAAATTGCCCGGGTGATCGGATGCCGCCGAATACAGCGTGATCAACCCAACGAGCGACAAGGCGCCCAGCGTAGCCAGCAGCGCCGGATCCAGCGAGCTGGCGAAACTGCGCAAACGCAGGCGTAGTCCGTCGGGCGCGTTCATCAGTTGCCCTCCGTGCTGGCGGCGGCCACGGCGGCGTGCGCCGGGGTTCGCATCGGTGACGGTACCGTGGTGTCCTTCCCAAGCAGGTAGTAGTCCATCACTTGCCGTGCGATCGGTGCGGCCGCCAGCGCGCCCCAGCCCCCGTTTTCCACAAGCAGGGCAAGCGCGATACGGGGCTGCACGCCCGGCTCAGCCGGTGCAAAGGCGATAAATAGCGAGTGGTCGCGATGGCGCTCCTCGACGCGGCGTTCGTCGTATTTCTCGTTCTGCCCGATGCCAACGACTTGCGCGGTGCCTGTCTTGCCCGCCGCGCGGTACATCGACCCAACGAAGGCCGCGTAGGCGGTCCCGGACGGGTCCGCGGTGACGCCCACCATCGCGTCGCGCACGAAGGCGATATTTTCCGGTCGCAGAGCGACGCGTCCAGCCTCCGCAGCGGCGACGAGCTGACGCTTGCCCGTTTGCGAATCTTCGATCGCCTTGACCAGGTGCGGTTTCATCACGACGCCATTGTTGGCGAGAGTTGCCGTCGCCCGGGCCAGCTGCAGCAAAGTAAAGGCATTTTTTCCCTGGCCGATGCCAATCGAGATGGTTTCGCCGCCGTACCACTTCTGGTGGTAGCGGCGCTCGTTCCAATCGGAGGAGGGCAGCACTCCGGGCAGTTCGCCTTCCAGGTCGATGCCCGTTAATTCGCCAAAGCCAAAGGGCTGCATGAAATCATGGATCGCATCCACGCCCAAGTCGTTTGCCAGCGCGTAATAATAGACATCGCTTGAAACAACAATCGATTTACGCAGGTCCACGGAACCGTGTCCGCCTTTGGGGCCACCTTCGCGAAACAGGTGCCCACCATAGAAGTAAAAGCCTGGGTCGAAGGTGACGCTGTCGGGTCGGCGTTTTCCCAACTCCAGCGCCGCCAGCGCCAAAAACGGTTTGTATGTCGATCCGATGGGGTAGGTGCCTCTTAGCGCCCGATTGAGCAGCGGCTTATCGATGTTGCTGTTCAGTCCGTCCCAATTTACCGGATCGATGCCCTCAACGAAAAGATTCGGGTCGAACGTCGGTTTGGATACGAACGCCAGAACATCTCCGGTCGCAGGTTCAACAGCAATAAGTGCCCCGCGACGTTCACCGAAGGCGCGTTCGACGAGTTCCTGCAATCGGATATCGACCGAAAGAATCAGGTTGTTGCCGGGAATCGAGGGCGTGCGCGTGAGCGTGCGCACCGGGTGCCCGCCGGCGGTGATTTCGACTTGCTCGATGCCCGTCGTGCCATGCAGCTGCTCTTCATAGCTCGATTCCACGCCGATCTTACCGATGTAATCGGTGCCGTTGTAGTTGTTCGGGTCGGAAAAGCTGTCGATGCGCTCCTCGTCCTTGGGGCTAACGCGACCGATGTAGCCCAGCAGGTGCGATGCGGTTTCTCCCAAGGGATACTGGCGAAACAGTCGTGCCCGCAGCTCTACGCCAGGGAAGCGAAATCGCTGTGCGGCAAATCTCGCGACTTCCTCGTCGCTTAGGCGCGTTCGAATGGGGACAGAGTCCAGGTGCTTGTAGTCATCGAGCGTCTTGTGAAAGCGGCGGCGTTCGCGGGAAGAAATCTCTATCACCTTGGAGAGTTCATCGATCGTGCCATCAAGGTCTTCGACCTTCGCCGGCTCGATTTCCAGGGTGTACGCCGAGTAGTTCTTGGCGATGATGATCCCGTTGCGATCCTTGATCAAGCCGCGATTGGCGGTAACGGGCACAAGCGCGATGCGGTTTTGCTCGGCGCGAGCGAGAAATTCTCCGTGACGCACGAGCTGCAGCCACGACAGGCGCAGGCATAAGATCAGAAAGCCGATCGCTACGAGCACGGACGCCGCTACCAGCCGCTCGCGAAACTGCAGGAGCTCTCGTTCGGGATTGCGCAGCGGTTTCATCCTTCCTTCCTACTCGGTCGCCGGCTCTGGGCGCATTCTAATCGGGAGTCGAGGCCGCGGATCGGCGCCGTTGGGGCGGATCCACGGCGCATTGCGAGGCATCAATCGGTACCGAGCGAGGTGTGCAATCATTGGGGGGCGCAGTGATCGATTTTACGGTTTGGTGCGTGGCATTTTTGGCGCCTGTTTGGCAAGCGGACACGCAATCGAGATGAGCGAGGAGAACAAAGGAGCCGGCTGCCAAAGGCCGCACGTGGCGACGCCCGAGGGCGCACCCAGGCCATCGCCGAATGGCGCCGGGCCGCAGCGCCCGGCTGGCGTTCGACGTGAGCCCTTGCCTTGGCACCGCCCTAAAGAGCTTGAGGACGACCCGCTGGCGCAAGAGCGCGTGCAGGCAATCCTTCACGGGCCCAGTTACCGGCTCGCCGACGAGGATGTTGATTTTCTGGCCCGCGACGACCTGCGCGCGCTGCGGCTGCAGTTGGATTACTACAAAACGCAATTGCAACTGGAGCAGCACGGTGTCGAGCACACGATCGTAGTCTTCGGCAGCACCCGCATCGCAGAGCCGGCCGCAGCGCGCCGTGCGCTTGGCCAGCTGCAGGCGCAGGCCGACGCGCTGTGCGGCGCCGATTCCGAGGCGCAAGCGCAACTGGCGCGGCAGATTGCGATTGCCGAACGCATTCAGGCCAAAAGCCATTATTACGAGATCGCCCGAGAACTCGGACGGCGGATCGCGCAGGCGGGCAATGGACCCAACGACACGCGCGTGATGGTCATGACGGGCGGAGGTCCGGGCATCATGGAGGCGGCCAATCGAGGCGTTTTCGAGGTTGGTGCCAAGTCGATCGGCCTGAATATCGCGTTGCCGCACGAGCAATACCCGAATCCGTATATCACCCCCGAACTGTGTCTGCGGTTTCACTACTTTGCGTTGCGCAAGTTGCACTTTGTGCTGCGCGCGCGGGCGCTGGTTGCCTTTCCGGGCGGCTATGGCACGTTCGACGAGCTTTTCGAGACACTCACCCTGATTCAGACGCAAAAAATCAATCCGGTGCCCGTCGTTTTGGTTGGAGAAAAGTATTGGCGGCGCGCCTTTGATGTCGATTTTTTGGTCGACGAAGGTGTAATCGCCGCCGAGGATCGAGATCTGTTTTGGTACGCCGAATCGGCGGCACAGATCTGGGACAGCATCGTGCAGTGGCACCAGAACAATGGCACTGCGCTGTACCCGCCTCAGGCGACGGGATCTGCGCCAGCAGGACCTCGGTGAGGATTGGTTTTCACGGAGCCGACCGGACGGTAACCGGCTCCTGCCACCTCGTCGAGTGCGCCGGCGTTCGTGTGCTCGTCGACTGCGGCCTGGCGCAAGGCAGCCGCGAGACGGAGGAGCGCAACCGCGAAGCCTTTGGCTTTGACGCGGGCGAGGTGGACTTCGTGCTGCTTACACATGCGCACCTGGACCACTGCGGGCGGCTACCGCTGCTTGCCAAACGCGGCTTTCGGGGGGAAATCGTCGCGACCTCGGCCACCCGCGAATTGGCAAGGGTCGTGATGCTCGACGCGGCTCACCTGCAGGAAGAAGAGGTACGCAGGAACCTTCGACACCTCCCGCGCCGACGATCGCAGAAACCCGAGGCCGCCTTCGAGGCCGAGCCCCTGTACACCGTTTTGGATACACTCAATTGCCTTGATCGCTTCGGCCGGGTTGCGGCCTATGGAGAGGCGATCGAGCTTGTGCCGGGCGTGCGGGTGACGTTCTTCGATGCCGGCCACATCCTCGGCTCGGCAAGTCTTTTTCTCGAGCTCCAAGAACACGGCCGTCGGCAAACGCTCGTATTTTCCGGTGACTTAGGCAACCGCGGCCGGCCGCTGCTGCGCGCGCCCGTCGTGCCGCCGCACGCGCAGATTGCCGTGATGGAGACGACCTATGGCGATCGCCTGCACAAACCCATCGCCCCCTCGATCGAGGAACTCTTTGCGGCGATATCGGGGGCTTTTGAGCGCGGCGGCAACGTGGTGATACCGACCTTTGCGCTCGAGCGAGCGCAGGAAGTGCTGTGGTGCCTGCGGCAGGGACACGAGCAAGGGCGATTGCCCGCGCTCATGCAGGTCTTTCTCGATTCACCAATGGCAATTTCGGCAACACAAATCTTCGAGCATCACCCCGAGTGCTTCGAACCGCACGTTGCCCGTCAATTTGGCGCCGGCAAGGACCCTTTTGCGTTGCCCGGACTGCATTTCACCCGCGATGCCACTGACAGCATCGCGATCAACCGCTTTCGCAGCGGCGCGGTGATCCTGGCCGGCGCGGGCATGTGCAACGGAGGCCGGGTGCGCCATCATCTGCGTCAGAATCTTTGGCGCGAGAGTTGCGCCATCATCTTCGTTGGCTACGCGGCTCGAGGCACGCTTGCCCGACGCATCATTGACGGAGCCAAGAGCGTGCACATCTTCGAGGAGGAAGTGCGGGTGCGCGCCAGCATTCACACGATCAACGGCTTCTCGGCCCACGCCGATCGCGACGAGCTGCTCGACTGGCACCGCCAGGTTCGACCCGAGCGCACCTTCCTGGTCCATGGTGAAGAGGACGTCATGCAGGCCTTCGCCCCGCTGCTGCGCGACACGCGCATTGAAATGCCCGAGTTCGGGCAGAACTGTGAGATCTGAGAGCGCCGCCGCGCAGGCGCTGCCCTACAGCGCACCGATCATTCCGGCAGCCACGGTGTCATTATTTGCCGGATCGATCAGTATGAAACTGCCGATCGAGCGAAAACGCTCGTAATCATCGGCGGCAATCGGCGTTTGGGTGGCGAGCTGCAGCCGCACGATATCGTTGGCCTGGACTTGGGTGCCTGCGCGCTCCCATTGCAAGGACTCGATATTCAGATGCGATGCTACGGCACCGATGCGTACGCGCGTCTGGCGCGTTGCCTGCAGCAGCAAGTACTCGCGCTGCGCCTCTAGGGGCTGTGTGCCAAGCCAGCAGACGGTTGCTTCAAACCGCGAACTTTCCCGCGGGGGGTCCTCGCTGACCTTGGTTAGCAGATCGCCGCGCGAGACATCGATATCGTCGGCAAGCGACAGCAGCACAGACTGGCCAGCAACCGCTCGATCGCGCTCCAAAGATCCGACCGCAAGGCTGCGCACGACAGAGCGCCGGCCGGAGGGAAAGATGCGAACTTCATCACCCACCGCGACGCTCCCCGATTCCAGGCGCCCCGCATAACCGCGGAAGTCCGATTGCGACGGCCGGCACACCCACTGCACCGGCAGACGCAGCGGCGCCTGCGAGTCAGCCTCGTGCGCAGGGGCGCGCTCGAGCAGCTCAATTAAAGTCGGACCAGCAAACCAAGCGAGCCGTTCGTCGCGGTCGACCACGTTGGCCCCGTCGAGCGCGCACAGCGGAATGAAGTCCACCTGCACGTGCAGCGCCGGTTCGCGGGCAAGCCAGGCGCGAAATTGTCGAACAATGTCGGCGAACCGCTCAGGGGAAAAACCGACCAGGTCCATCTTGTTGACCGCGACGATGAGGTGACGAACGCCAACTAGTCCAGCGATGGTTGCGTGGCGTCGCGTTTGCGCAAGGATGCCCTTGCGCGCGTCGACCAGCAGGACGGCTGCGTCCGCAGTCGAGGCCGCAGTAACCATGTTGCGAGTGTATTGCACATGTCCTGGACTGTCGGCAATGATGAACTTGCGCCGAACCGTCGCGAAGTAGCGGTAGGCCACGTCGATGGTGATACCCTGCTCGCGCTCGGCGACAAGTCCGTCCGTCAGCAGCGAGAGGTCGAGCGCCGAAAGTCCGCGCCGCTGCGCGTTGCGCTCCAAATGGGCCAGGGTGTCGCTCAGCAGCGCCTTGGTGTCAAATAGCAGCCGCCCGATCAGCGTGCTCTTGCCGTCATCGACGCTACCGCAGGTGAGAAACCGCAGCACGCCCAAGTCCTCGGGTGCGGCATTGGGGAGTTCATTGCGCGAGTCGTCCTGATCGCGCCGGTCATTGCTCACGGCGTCGCCTCGTGCCATATTAGAAATATCCTTCTCGTTTGCGAAGTTCCATCGATGCTTCGGACGTCTGATCGTCCATTCGCGTGGCGCCGCGCTCGGTAAGCGTTGCACTAGCGGTTTCGACAATGATTTGTTCGCAGTCAGCGGCGTTTGATTCGACTGGGCAAGTGCAGGAAATGTCGCCGACCGTGCGAAAGCGCACGCTACGCTCTTCGACAAGTTCCCCGGGCTTGGCGGGCGTAAGTGCCGTTACCGGCACTAGGGCGCCATTGCGGCAGACGACGGCACGCCGATGGGCGAAATACAGGCAGGGGACCTCGAGCCGCTCCCGCGCGATGTACTGCCAGACGTCGATCTCGGTCCAGTTGCTGATCGGAAATACACGCATGTGCTCGCCTGGTGCAACGCGGGCGTTGTACAAGTTCCAAAGCTCGGGTCGCTGATTCTTCGGATCCCACTGTCCCCAACCGTCACGGAAACTGAACACGCGTTCCTTGGCACGTGCTTTCTCCTCATCTCGACGCGCACCGCCAATGCAGGCATCAAAGCCAAACTCGGCGATGGCGTCAAGCAAGGTCACCGACTGGTGTTTGTTACGCGATTCCTCAGGGGTACGCAGCGCAACTCGCCCGCGCGCGATCGATTCATCAAGGGTGCGCACGATCAGCCGCTCACCTAGTTGAGCCGCGCGCCGGTCCCGAAACTCGATGACTTCGGGAAAGTTGTGGCCTGTGTCTACGTGCAACAGGGGAAATGGAAAGCGAGCCGGTCGAAACGCTTTGGTTGCCAGGTGCAGCAGTACCAGGGAGTCCTTGCCGCCGGAAAAAAGCAAGACCGGGTTGGTGCATTGGCCCGCGACCTCGCGCAGAATGTGGATTGCCTCGGACTCCAGCCAGTCCAGATGCGACAGGCCGCGTAGCGTGCCGCTGGGCGCGGCCATTGTCTGACTCATGCCAGTTCCCGTATCGGGATGGTGCCCTGTGGCGTGCGATGCAAGCCGCATTCCTTGGCCTCGCCCGCCTCCCACCACCAGCGTCCCGCTCTGGGCTCCTCGCCACGCGTGATCGCCCGCGTGCACGGCGCGCAGCCGATGCTCGGATAGCCCTGATCGTGCAGTGCGTTGTACGGCACCGTGTTGGCGCGCAGGTACTCCCAGACTTGCGCGTCGGTCCAGTCAAACAGCGGGTTGAACTTTTCCAGGCAGTAGACCAAATCATAATCGCGTGACCGCAACGCACTGCGCGTGGCGGCCTGCTGCGCGCGCATTCCGGTGACCCAGGCGCGCTTGCCCCACAGTGCACGCGCCAGCGGTTTGATCTTGCGCACGGAGCAGCAGGCCTTGCGATTTTCGACGGAGGAATAAAAACCATTGACGCCAATGCTTTGGACAAGGCGGCTAAGTTCCTGAGGATCGGGATACAGCGTCTCAAAGCAAGGGCCATAGCGCTCCTGCACCTGATGCATCAGGCTATAGGTCTGCTCCGGCAGGCGGCCAGTGTCCAGCGTGACGATTGCAATGTCGAGCCGGCTCTGACGGATCAGGTCGAGCACGACCATGTCTTCTGCACCGAAGCTCGTCGAGAACACGGCTGGCGCCAAGTGAGCCGCTTCACGCAATAGCGCTAGGGCAGAATCGATGCCGTTTGCCAAGCCGGCTGGAAAGGGGGCATTCATGTGCATGTTGAAGCTCTCCGAAAGAGAGGAAGTGGAGGATTGACGGATCCTTGGTAGACCTCGGAAAAAGGGAAAAACGCCCTCAGCGCAATGGCAGGGTCTTGATCGGCACGCAATGCGAAGCTGTCAAAACCAACCCGCCGCAACGCGAAGAGCTGATCGGGCAAGACGTCGCCCAGTGCCCGAAGTTCCCCGCGCCAACCGTAGCGCGTGCGCAGCAGCACGGCACTGGAGTACCCGCGCCCATCCGTGAATTTGGGAAACTGCACGCCAATCAGTGCGATCCAATCGAAGAACTCGACCGCGCAGCCGGGGTCGTCAGTGGGCGAGAGCCAGATCCCGGCACGGCCGCTGGCCCGCACCCGCTCGGTCTGCGCAACTACCAGCTCGAGCGGCAATATCGCGCCGGCTGAACCGTCCCAATGCGCCGCGCTTTCGACAATGCGCCAGTCGTCCGCGACAAGGCGCGGGGCATCATCAACCAGACGAAGCAGCCCCACACGTTCAGACATGTTCGGCTTCGTCCTCTGGGTGCTGCATCGCGTAGACCGCGGACTTAAAGGGCGCAATGCCTACGCGATGGAGCGTGTCGATAAAGCGCTCGTCGGGATAGCGCAGCCCGACGTATATATCCAGGATCGTTGCAATGACGCCGGGAACCTGTTGGCCAGCGAACGCCGGCCCGATCACCGTCCCGATTGACGTGCGCGCAGGATCGGGTCCGACCTCGCCGCCCAGTGTGATTTGATAAAACTCTGCGCCTTGCTTGTCGACGCCCAAAATGCCGATATTGCCCACGTGGTGGTGACCGCAGGAATTGATGCAGCCTGATATGTTCAGGCTGATCTCGCCCAGATCGTGCAGATAGTCCAGGTCGTCAAACCGCTCTTGTATTGCCTGGGCTATGGGAATCGACTTGGCGTTTGCCAGTGCGCAAAAATCGCCTCCCGGGCAACAAACGATATCGGTCAGCAGCCCAATGTTGGCGGTGGCGAGACCCAGCACACGCGCCGCGGTCCACAGATCAAACAGCGCGCGGCGCGGCACATCCGCAAGTACGATGTTTTGTTCGTGCGTGACACGCAGCTCGCCAAAGCTATATTGGTCGGCCAAATCCGCCAGCGCGTCCATGGTCGCGGCATCGACGTCGCCGGGAGCAAAACCGCGCCGTTTTAGTGATAGGGTCACTGCGGCGTACCCCTCTACGCGGTGCCCACGTACGCTGCGGGTGTACCAGCGCGCGAAGCCGGGATTTGCTGTTAATTGCTCCTGCAAGGCGGCAGGGTGGCGCTCAAGAGTCGAGTAACGCGGGGCAGCGAATCCCTCGGCAATGCGCGCGAGTTCGGCTTCGGTTGCGGTGCCTGGGCCGTCCTGCAAAAACGCAAACTCTTCGTCGACTTGCCGCGCAAACTCCGATGCCCCGAGTGATCGCACCAGGATCTTGATACGCGACTTAAACAGGTTGTCGCGGCGACCATAGCGGTTATATACGCGCAGCAGCGCCTCGGTGTAGGTCAACAGGTGGCGCCAGGACAGCGCGCGA
The DNA here is from genome assembly GCA_035621895.1 of Burkholderiaceae bacterium. GTDB lineage: Bacteria > Pseudomonadota > Gammaproteobacteria > Burkholderiales > Burkholderiaceae_F > GJ-E10. Next base: position 22,899 of record DASPWJ010000205.1, read on the forward strand.
CGCACGATCGAACCCACCAGTGGCGTTCGCCCCATCCCGCCGCCCGCCAGTACATCCGCAACGACCTCGCCCGCAGCATCGCGGCGCAGATAAAAACCCAGGTCGTGCATTGCTGTTGCTGCGCGATCCTCGATGTCCGACGCGCTAACGGCAATCTTGAATTTGCGCGGCAAAAAGGCAAATTCCGGATGCAGTGCGCTCCACTGCCGCAGCAGTTCGCAATAGGGGCGCGGGTCGACGCTTTCGTCGGGAGCGACGCCGGCAAGTGGGTCGCTCGTGATGTTGCGTACACAGTTGCCCGACGTCTGTATGGCGTGCATCTGCACGCGCGCAAGAGCGGCCAACACCTCGGGGACCTGCTCGATGGTCATCCAGTTGAACTGGATGTTCTGTCGCGTGCTGAAATGGCCGTAACCCCGGTCCCAGGTTCGGGCGATATCGGCCAAAGCGCGTAGCTGGTACGAGGCCAGCAGACCGTACGGTATGGACACACGCAGCATGGGTGCATGTCGCTGCACGTACAGGCCATTTTGTAGACGCAAGGGACGCAGCTCATCGTCGCTCAGCGCGCCGGCCTTCCATCGCGTGACTTGATCGCGGAATTGGGCCACCCGCTCGTTGACGATGCGCTGGTCGGTCTGCGTATAGCAATACATGATTTTTGTCAGATCCAAAGCAGCCGCAGACCGATCAGCAGCAACATCGAAGCCAGAAACACGCGCAGCACGCGTTCCGGTAAGCGCCCGGACAGCCGCGCCCCAAGATGGATCGCGGGCAACGAGCCGAGCAGTAGCGCAAGCAACATCGCCCAATCGACGGTGCCCAGTGCGGCGTGGCCGAGTCCGGCGATGAGCGTCAGAGGCACCGCGTGGGCGATGTCGGCAGCTACAAGCTGGCGCGCCACAAGGGAGGGGTATAGAAAAAAAAGTGCCACAACGCCAATCGCGCCCGCGCCGACCGAGGTCAAGGTCACTAGAACACCGATCAACGCGCCCAGAGCGAGGGTTGGTGCCGGGCGCAGAGCCCGGTCGGTGCCGGACGCTGCGAGACAGGCGCTATTTGCGTTCCCGACCAGGGCCGGGGCGGCGTTTGCGATCGCACGGGCACCCAGCACCTGGATCTGTGTGCGGAAGGCCAACGCAGCGGCCGTCAGCAGCAATGCCAGTCCCAAGATGGGGCGAAGCAAGGCGTTGAACTGAACCGAATCCAGATGCAACTGCTGCACGGCCGCAAGCGTCAAACATGACGCGGGGACAGACCCGAGCGCAAGCCAATACACAATGGGCCAGCGAACCTGACCGTGCCTTGCATAGGTCCACGCGCCGCCCGATTTGGTGATTGACGCGAACAGCAGATCCGTGCCCACCGCAACCTGCGCGGGTACGCCAAAAACCAAGGTTAAAAGCGGGGTCATGAGCGAGCCTCCGCCCACACCGGTCGCACCGACAACCAGCCCAACCAGGGCTCCACTGATAACGTACTGCAGGACCACGAGAACGACTCCCAAGACCCCGGGGGCCTTGCGACAAGGCGTTGGCGCGCGTTCGGACCGCGGTGGGTCGCGCCGCACTTTACTATCCGGGACCCAAAGGCTACGGGCGGAAGGCGGCGCGCGGAACGAACTAGTTGCTATTTGCGTATGCGCACGCTTTATATTCCGAGCAGGCGCGCACAAGCGCCTAGGGCGCGCGTTGCGTCTGGGTCAAGATTGCCTGCACGAGAAACTGCTCCATGCCCGGCAGTTCGCTGAGCACGGGCAGTACCCGTATGTCGGTGCCGGGCTCGCGCACGAGGAACTCACGCACAATTTGCGGAAGATCCTGCGCCATGTGGCCGCCTTGCGACCAGAAGATCGGCGCAACGTCGATGCGCCGACAACCGGCAGCCGCTAGGGCTGCAAGCGCGTCGGCAAGATTTGGCTCTTGCAACTCCAGAAAGGCGATTTGCACCGACGTTTGGGGACGAGCGAGCGCGAGCGCGCGCTGCAGCTGTTGCAGCGACGACGCCCACCGTGCATCTTTCGCCCCGTGAGCAAACAGGATGATCGCGTCCCGGACGTCCATCGTTGTCGTGCGTTTTCAGTCCCTACTGAACGCGGTAAACCCCAATCGGGGCCAGCATGGCAATGTGCGCCTATGTATTATGGCTGCTTGCACATCGGCCAATAGGCGAACGGACACCGGCACTTGGGCTGGCGACGGGACGTAACGGGGGAACCATGGCATCTGTAAACAAAGTGATTCTGGTGGGTAATTTGGGCCGCGACCCGGAGACCCGCTACAGCCCCGACGGCGCGGCGATGACCAACATTTCGCTTGCGACGACCTCACAGTGGAAGGATAAGAACACCGGCGAAAAGCGCGAAGAAACCGAGTGGCACCGCGTGGCATTCTTCGGACGCCTTGCGGAAATCGCCAGCGAATATCTGCGAAAAGGCTCGCAGGTCTATATCGAGGGACGCCTGCGCACGCGCAAGTGGCAAGACAAGGAAACCGGGCAGGACCGGTATGCCACGGAGATCGTGGCCGATGCGATGCAGATGCTTGGATCTCGCCCAGGCGCCGCAGGCCCCGCCGATGACGAACCGCGGGCGGCGGCCCGGGCAAGCACGCCGCGCGCTGGCTCGGGCGCGGGCAAATCCGCTGCCAAGGAGCCGGTCGGCGGCGGGGTCGCGGACTTGGACGACGACATTCCTTTTTGACCGCCGAGCGCTCAAGGCGGCGGCGAACAATCGGGAGCGCAGGCGTTGCGCAATAGCGCCAGAATCTCGTCGTGCAACGCTCCACTGGAGGCGATCAGGGAGGGGTTGCGCAGCGGGTCGCCGCCTTGCCAGCTGGTTACGCGTCCGCCCGCACCTTCGACTACGGGAACCACCGCCGCTACGTCCCAGTACGACAATACTGGGTCGAGCATGGCATCGGCGCCTCCGGTGGCAAGGGCGAAATAACCAAAGCAATCGCCCCAGGTTCGTACTAGGGCTGCTCGCTGCACTACGGCCAGCGCAAGCGGATCGGAGTCCTCCTCGCGCAACCCTGGAACCGCGGTCGCAAGAACCGTTGCCTGGTCCAACTGGCGCGGAGCTCGAACCCGGGCCCGGCGCTGCAAGCCGTCGGCGGTAAACAAAGTGGTACGCGTGCGATGCCCAATTAGGGCGCATCCGGCCGCGGCGTGCGCGATGCAGCCCAAGACGGGTCGGTAGCCCTCGCCATCATCGCGCTCCAGGGCAATCAAGGTCCCGAAAAGAAAGCAGTTGCTGATGAAGGCTTTGGTTCCGTCGATGGGGTCCAGAATCCAGCGGTAGCGCCCGCCTTTGCGTTCGCCGTACTCCTCCCCGACGATTGCGTGCTCGGGATAGCGCTTCTCGATATGCCATCGCAACTCGGCCTCGGCTTTTCGGTCGGCCGCGGTGACCGGCGATGCGTCGGCCTTGATGTGAACGCGCGTGCCAGTTAAAAAGAACGGGCGGATAACGCAAAACGCACGGCCGATTAATTCGTGCAAAAAGGGCACGAATTTGCGCTGTTCATCGGCGCTCAAAGGCGCGCTGTAACGCGTCCAGTCCACGATTCGAAGGTCCTCCCTGGCCAATTGTGCCCGGGCCGCAAGCTTTTTGGCTCGTACCCGTGGGTAGGTCCGTGTCCGAACGCCGACATTTGTGGTTGGCCGCGGGCTTAGACTCCGCGACGCACAAAAACCGGCTTCCGACCGGCTTCACGTTCTTAGCAATAGCCATCCCCAATAACTACGCCTTCCAACGATCGGCTGGGTGACAGTAAGGACGAGTCCGGCGCGGCAAAGGGCCGCGTTGACGCTGCGCCGGCCGGCCTCGCGGCCCTCGCTCGTTGCCACAGAAGGCACGCTCCTACTCAGCGCTCGGTGTCGTCTGTCTATGGCGATATCGGTACGAGCCCACCCTGCACGTTCAAGACCGCCCACGAAGCTGCTGCGGCGCGTGGGCCGATGTGGCTCCGGGACTGCTTTGCCTGATCACCGGGACCCTAATTATCGTCACATCGGTCAAGTACATGGCGTTGGTAACGGTCGCACGGTTCCTCTGTATTGGCGCGCTGGGGATCGTCGCGATTTTTTCCCTCGTCTTGCGCTACGGATTCAGACAGTACCCGGATCTGGCCGTTGTGCGGGCGCACTGTTGCCCCGACGGTCAGGGATTTGACTTGATGCGCGCGACGTTTTTCCTATCGCGCAAAATGGTCGATAACAAGCTGGGACAGCGCTTTAAAGGGATAGAGCGGCGGCTCTTCATCTGGATGCCTCGCAATGTGACCGATGCCACGGAGATTTTCCGCCTTCCTCGCAATCGCATCGTGGAGCTAGGTGCGCGCATCGAGCTCTAGAGCCGGCGCGCTGTCGGTCCGAAGGTGCCGCGAGCGCCTTATAATTTCAAATAATTGCGATTTTGCGCGAGCCCTGCGATGCCGATTTACGCTTACAAATGCTCTTCCTGCCAGCACGCGCTCGATGTGCTGCAGAAAATCTCCGATCCGCCACTGACGATCTGCCCGCGCTGCGGCGCGGCAAGCTTTGCCAAGCAATTGACCGCGGCCGGATTTCAACTCAAAGGCAGTGGTTGGTATGTGACGGATTTCAAGAACGGCTCTGCGACCGGCGCGAAGCCAGATGCGAAGCCGGGTGAGGCCAAGACCGATGATGGGGCGGCGGCGCCGGCCAAGGAATCCGCGCCCAAGGACGCGACCGCGAAAGCCTCACCCGCGTCCGCCTCGAATGGCGCTGCCGCGGGCAGTTAAATGGCGTAAGTCAGTGCGCGGGACCACCGATGTTTAAGCGTTACCTCATGACGGGCTTGCTGGTCTGGGTTCCGCTTGCGCTTACGCTGTGGATTTTGGACTTCGTCATTACCTTCATGGATCCGATCATCCTGCGCCTGCCACCGGCCTTGCGGCCCGAACAGTGGTTGGGATTTCGCGTGCCGGGTGCCGGTTTGGTCCTTGCGGCGGTGATTGTCTTTCTGACCGGCATGTTGGCGGCCAATATCATTGGCCAGCGTTTTGTGGTTTGGTGGGAGTCCTTGCTTGGACGAATCCCTATCGTTTCGAGCATTTATCGCAGCGTCAAGCAGGTTTCGGACACGCTGCTTGCGCAAAACGGGCATTCGTTTCGTCGCGCCGTGCTCGTCGAATTTCCCCAGCGCGGTCAGTGGGCAGTGGGCTTTGTCGTCGGTAGCGCAGGCTCGCGGATCTCCAAGCGCCTAGAGCCACAATCGCTGACGGTGTACGTTCCGACCGCGCCGAATCCGACGTCTGGTTATACGCTAATCCTGCCCTCGAGCGAAGTGCACGATGTCGATATGAGCGTAGATGAGGCATTAAAGTTCGTCATCTCGATGGGGGTAGTGATGCCCCCACGACCGGCTGCGCGCCCTTCCTTGCCATCGGCCGCGGAATCGACCGGTAAGACCTAATTCCTAAACCGCTCAAAAATTGCCGGCGTACCCATGCTTGGGTAATCATCGGATACGCACTTCACGGAGAACTTATGCGCACGGAGTATTGCGGCTTGGTTGACGAACGGTACGTCGGGCGCGAGGTAACGCTCTACGGCTGGGTGCACAGGCGGCGCGATCATGGTGGCGTGATTTTCATTGATTTGCGTGATCGGGAGGGCGTCGTCCAGGTTGTGTGCGACCCGGATCTACCCGAGGTGTTCCGTCGGGCCGAGGCCTTACGCAACGAGTACTGCGTATCGGTCATGGGCTTGGTGCGTTTGCGCCCGGAAGGCACGGCCAACGCGGCGCTTACCTCCGGCGGCGTTGAGGTTCTTTGCCGCAAGCTCGTCGTGCTCAATGAATCGGCCCCGCCGCCGTTTTTGCTCGACGACGAAGAGCTTTCGGAAACCACCCGTCTTACGCATCGGGTGCTGGATCTGCGCCGTCCCGTGATGCAAAAGAATTTGCGCTTGCGCTATCGCGTGGCGATGGCCGCGCGCCGCTACCTGGATTCGAAGGGCTTTCTTGATATCGAGACGCCGATGCTCACGAAGAGCACTCCCGAAGGTGCACGCGACTACCTTGTGCCCTCGCGCGTCCATGAAGGAATGTTTTTTGCGTTGCCGCAGTCGCCGCAATTATTCAAGCAGCTGCTCATGGTGGCGGGCTATGACCGTTATTACCAGATCGTCAAGTGTTTTCGGGATGAAGACCTGCGCGCGGATCGTCAGCCAGAATTTACACAAATTGATATTGAGACTTCGTTTCTGGACGAGCTGCAGATTCGCGAGCTCATGGAAGCGATGATTCGCGACGTCTTTCGCGAGGCGCTCGGTCTCGCCCTGCCCCATCCGTTCCCTGTGATACGGCACGAGGAGGCGATAGCACGCTACGGATCGGACAAGCCGGACCTGCGTGTAAAGCTGCAGTTGACCGATTTGACCGATGTCGTGAAAGATGTCGACTTCAATATTTTCCGCTCGGCCGCAGCGCTCAAGGACGGGCGGGTTGCGGCGTTGCGCGTTCCAGGAGGCGGGATTTTGGCCCGCTCGGAGATCGACTCCTACACCCAGTACGTAGCCGTGTATGGGGCCAAAGGGCTCGCATACATCAAAGTCAACCAGCGCGCCCAGGGGCGTGAAGGCCTGCAATCGCCGATCGTTAAGAGCCTGCATGATGCGGCGCTCGCGACCATCCTGGAGCGAACCGGGGCGCGGGATGGTGACGTGATCTTCTTTGGCGCCGATCGTGCAAAGGTGGTCGCCGACAGCCTCGGGGCACTGCGCACACGCATTGGCCACTCGGAGTTTGGCACCAAGCACGGACTGTTTGAGCCGGGGTGGCAGCCGCTTTGGGTGATCGATTTTCCCATGTTCGAGTTCGACGAAGACGAACAGCGTTGGGTCGCGGCCCACCATCCCTTCACTGCGCCAAAAGACGGTCATGAGGACTGGCTAGAGACCGATCCGGGCCGTTGTCTTGCTAAGGCCTACGACTTGGCCCTTAATGGCTGGGAGATCGGCGGGGGGTCGGTTCGGATCCATCGCGAAGAGGTGCAAAGCAAGGTCTTCCGCGCCTTGAAAATTGGCCAGGAGGAGGCGCGCAGCAAGTTCGGCTTTTTGCTCGATGCCCTGCGTTATGGCGCCCCGCCGCATGGCGGAATCGCCTTTGGCTTGGATCGGATCGTCACCATGATGGCGGGGGCCGAGTCGATACGCGATGTGATCGCATTTCCCAAGACCCAGCGCGCGCAGTGTCTGCTAACGCAGGCGCCATCGGCGGTCGACGAGAAGCAATTGCGCGAACTGCATATTCGATTGCGTCATGCCGAAGTCAAGCCCGCATCCTAGTCTTGCCGTGTTGCCGCCTGCGAGGCGCTGCGGATGAAGTCGGTAAAGCTACGGGTTGCGACCTACAACATTCATAAGGGCGTAACGACCTTTGGGCGGCGCTCGCGCGTTTCCGAGTTGCGCATGGCCTTGCACCGAATTGATGCCGATGTAGTGTTTTTGCAGGAAGTCCAGGAGCGCAATGAACGAGAATCCCGTGCGGGAATGGAGCTGTCCCGTGCAGGCCAACTCGATGTGCTTGCTTCCAGCGGCTATGAGCACCGGGCCTACGGAATCAATGCGGTATATGCGCATGGCCATCATGGCAATGCCATCTTGTCGCGCTGGTCCATCGAGCACTTCGCCAATCACGACATTTCGGACCACATGCTTGAGCGTCGGGGCATGCTGCATGCAGTGGCGCGGTTGCCGGGCACCGGGGGACGCGGCATACATTTGATCTGTGCCCATTTCGGGCTATCCAAGCGCAGCCGACTGCGCCAGGCCGAATGGGTGGCGCGTTTCATCGAGCGCGAGATCCCTGCGGCAGCGCCGCTCATCTTGGCGGGCGATTTCAACGACTGGCAACGCAGGGTTGATGCCCAGCTGCGACAGCGCCTGGGCATGCGCGAGGTCTCCGACGAGATGATGGCAACCGCCTGGCTGGAACGCTTGCTGGCGTGGCGCAAGCCGGTGCGTGTGGCGCGAACGTTTCCCAGCCTCGTACCCTTTTTAACGCTTGATCGAATCTACGTGCGCGGGCTGCGTGCCCGCGGCTCACTCGTGCCGCGTGGCCGTTCGTGGGCACGCTGTTCCGACCACGCCCCGCTGATTGCCGATCTGGAGCTGTAATGCGCTCGCCGTCGGGCGTCATTGCAAAAAGGATTGCCGGCTCCTTGGGCCCGCTCATGCGGCCGCACTTTACCGAGGGCAACCGCATCCGCCTGCTCGAATCGGCTCAGCACTACTTCCCGGCGTTGCTCGCTGCAATTGCCGCGGCCCGGCGGTTGGTGCACCTGGAGACGTATATTTTTGCCGACGATCACACCGGCCACAGTGTTGCCGAAGCACTGGTCGGCGCCGCGCGTCGAGGCGTGGACGTGCGAGTGCTGATCGACGGGTTCGGAGGCGGCGACTTCGCGCGCAAGCTTGCTGTTCAACTGCCACAAGACGGGGCAAAGGTGCGCATCTACGGTCCGGAGCACTGGTGGCGGCCGCGGCCGCGCCTGCTGCGTCGAATGCACCGAAAGCTGGTCGTGATTGACGATCGAATCGCCTACCTTGGCGGGATTAACGTCAATGACGAGCCGCAGCGCGACGAGTTCACGGGTGAACCAATTGGCCCGCGTTTTGATGTCGCAGTCGAGTGCGAAGGGCCAATCGTCGCCGCCATTGCGTCGACCATGCGGCGTCTTTGGTGGGCGGTGGCCGTGGCCGACTGGAGAGAGTTGCCTGAGCCAGCGCCGCGTCGCGTGCGCCCGACGCAGCCGGTGCAAGGTGGCATGCGGGCCGCGCTAGTGCTGCGTGATAACTTGCGGCACCGGCACAGCATCGAGCGAAGTTACTTAAGTTCGTTTCGCTCTGCGCGCCGCCAGATCCTTGTGGCCAGTGCGTATTTTTTGCCTGGGCGACGGTTTCGCAGCACACTCGTTCGCGCCGCCCGAAGGGGCGTACGGGTGCGCTTGTTGCTGCAAGGTCGCATTGAATACCGCTTGCAGCATTACGCGCAGCGCGCGCTGTATGGCCAGCTCCTGGCTGCGGGAATCGAGATTCACGAATTCCAGCGCAGCTATCTGCACGCCAAAGTGGCCGCGGTCGACGAAGAATGGGCTACGGTCGGCTCAAGCAACATCGATCCGCTGAGCTTGCTGTTGGCGCGCGAGGCAAACGTGGTAGTGCGCGATCGCGTTTTTAACCAAGAGCTGCGCGCACTTATTGAATCAGCAATCGCATCCGAGTCGCATCCGCTGCACGCGACCGATTACGAGCGACGCTCCTGGCTGGCCCGGGTAACGGACTGGATTGCTTACGGGATCGTGCGGGCGGCAACCGTGATGCTGGCGCGCGGCAACAATTACTGACGGCGACGAACAAGCGCCACCCCACCTTCTACATAGATCGGGTCGACCGGTATTTTTGGGTCGAGTCGGTCGGTGCGAGTCAGGGCCAGTTCGCCCGGTTCCGGTGGCCGCGAAGGCGTGAGCTGTTGGCGATAGACACTAAAGCTCGGTGCGGCAATCTCCCACTGCACCGCCACGCCGGGCAGATGCGCGGCGACCTGGGCCGCGTGCTTAACGGGAGCGTTAAGCAAGTCGCCGACCCAGGGAATGAACGCCCAGCCGATGGTCGCCGCCAGTGCCGCGGTGGCGACCAGCGCTCTTCGCAAGGGCGGCCACTGACGGTAGGCGACCAGGGCGATTGCCGCGAAAGCCCCGGCAATGGTTAACACGTAGTACCAGCGCGTTGCCGTTATTTTGGCCCGCGCGGCCTGGGCCGCGTAATAGGAAAACCGAGGATCGGCGGCCATAGTGCTGAGGTTTTGGATCAGCGTCGGCACAAAGGGCAGCAGCAACAGCATCAGGCACGGCAGCCACACCAGGTTGGCATCGGTTGCGCTGTCGAGAGCGCGCCTTGCCGCCAAGAGGAACAGCGGGGTCATGCCGTAGAGCAGATAGTGCGGTAGCTTGGTGCCCGAGAGGGAGAAAAAAACAAATACGAAAGCAAACCACAGCAGCAGGTAGCGCGACAAAGAATCGTGCCAATCTGCTGGCACATGCTTCACGGTACGCCAAAGAAGCCCCGACCAGGGCAGCAGCAGCAGCGGCGCGGCCACAAAGTAGTACCAGAGGCTGCCACCATGCCCCTCGAGGGTGCCGCTGAAGCGCTCCAAGTTGTGGCGCACCAAAAAGCCCTCGATGAACTCGCGGCCGTGAAGAAGAATCTGCGCCAAGTACCAGGGTCCGGCGATCGTGAGCAGGATGAGCCAGCCCAGCGGATCGAGGATTGCACGAACCCACGGGCGCCAGCGCCGCATAAACGAGCAATACGCCAGGCTGACCGAGAAGGGAATCAAAATGGCGATCGGTCCCTTGGTTAGGACTCCCAGCGCCATCCATAGGTAGGTGCGGCGCAGTGCGCGCCGATCCCCACTCTCGAGGTGGCGCCACAGGTCAAACATCGTCGTCGCTAGCAGGCAATTGAGCAGCGCATCGGCGGTCGCGGCCCGACTCATTGCCATTACGCCCAGACTTGTTGCGGCAATCCAGCCGGCGAGCAGGGCGCTGGTAGATCCCGAGCGCGCAGCGGCAAAGCGCACGATGGCCGCAATCCACGCTAATGCGGCCAGCGCCGAGGGCAGTCGCAGCGCAAACTCGTTGAGCCCCAGTGTTTTGACACTCAATGCTTGCAACCAGTAGATCAAAATCGGCTTGTCGTAGCGGGGCACCGCGTTAAGCGTCGTCGAGAGCCAGTCGCCGCTTTGCAGAATTTCGCGCGTTGCCTCCGAAAATGCCCCCTCGT
>DASPWJ010000206.1:0-11525 GCA_035621895.1 Burkholderiaceae bacterium
CCACGCCCGGGCGTCCGCTCCGACCAGCGCCCCGATGTACTTGAGCGCGCGCAGGCAGGCCTCCTGGAGCACATCTTCGGCATCGTGCGGGTTGTGCGTGAGCCAGCGCGCCAGGTTGTAGCCAGCGTCCAGATGTGGCAAGACTGTCTCTTCGAAGCGCGTCCGTCCCGACATAGCGATGCTCGATGCCGCTCCGACTGTACCGCGATGTGCGCGGTTTTATTCCCAAGGCCCAGGGCATCTGGGCAAAGGTGGGTAGTATGCGACGTTGCCGTCCGCCGGCGGAACGCCTGTACGTCGTCACGGTACAAAGCATAGTGCCGCGGCAAGCGCTTTAGACCGTGCCGGGCTCGTGCCCTCGATTTGCCCGTTCGCCTCTGGGCAAGAGCGGCGTAAAGACAGCCCCACAGCGCTTCAAAGAAAAGTCAACGCGTCATGTGCACCCGGAATTGAATCTGAACCTCATCGTCTAGCGTAGCGGTGTCGGACCACTGCCCTTGGCCGATCTTGAAAGCCAGCCGCGAAACGGGGGCCGTCCCCTCGAACCACAGTCCAGTGTTGTCGGGCCGGGCAACGAACGCGATGACCAGATTGGCCGTGTGTCCCTTGAGGGTGAACGGGCCGCTGGCTTGGAACGTGGCGGGTCCTTTTGCCTGAATCGACGTTGACACAAACGTGGCGGTTGGAAAGCGGGTCACGTCGAAAAACTCGGCGCCTTTTAGCAGGTTGTTGGCATCTGTGCCACCGGCATCAACACTTGCAAGGTCTATGTCAACCTTGATTTTGCCGTCTTGCGGGTGGCCGGGATCCAGATCGACGTCGGCAGAAAAGCGGCTAAAGCTGCCCTCGAGCGGGACTTCAGATTGCCGCGCAATGAATTTCACTTGGGCACGGTTTGGGTCAACGACGGCGGCCCAAGTAAAACTCGTCCCCGCTCCCGCGGCCAAAATGATGGCGAGCACTAGCGCGGTGAAGGCAACATTCAGACGGTGCATGAGGGCTCCTCGATGTAATGTATGTGGCAGCCGGGCGCTAGATGATTCGACGCAAAATATTGTCGCGACAGATGACCTGATGCCGCAGCGCAGCCAACGCGTGTACCAAGGCAAGTGTGAGTAGCGTCCATGCGAACGCGGCGTGAATCGGTTCAATCCACTGCGCGGCCGTTTTGTCCTTAGGTCCGAGGTCCGGCAGGCGTATGACGCCGAGGTACTTGAGCGAAAAACCCATCGCCGACGACAACCACCAACCCAGCAAGGGTGTTGCGGCCATCAGAACATACAAGGCGGTATGAGTCGCCGCGGCCGCGCTACGCTCCCAGGACGAAAGGCTCGTCGGAAGTCGCGGCGGCCGATGCTGCACACGCCACCAGATCCGCACGATTGACAACCACAAGACGGTCAACCCGATCCATTTGTGGTAATTGATCAGATGGATCTTGTGCGGGCTAAGTTGCAGTCCGGCAAGACTTCTTGCCAACACGAATGCCGCAACAATGGCAACGGCGGTAAACCAGTGCAGCAGCCGCGCGGTGCGCGTGTATCGAACCGATTGCATTGGGCTTAGGCAGCTTGAAGCGCAAATTCGCGGATTTCGGCTTCCTGCATGCTCTGGCCCGCTTCGATCTGACGCCAGCCTAGCCCTCGGTACGGTTGCGTCGGATCCCAGGGCAGCGGTTTATGGTCGGCCGAGCCGGGCGCGGGCAAGGGGAAGATGAGCGATTTGGCCGCATGGTGAGCGATAGCGCCGGTCATTCGATGATGCTCTTGGTGAATATGGCCGTAGAAGACTGTGACGCGTGTGTATGGCGAAAGCAGCTCTATTGCATGGGCCGCGTCGGTGGTTGCCCAGCCCCATTCGGGCACGAGGTCAAAAAGCGGGCGGTGCGTCAGAACGACGATGGGCGTATCTCGCGTTTGCTTCGCTAGATCCGCGGCGAGCCAGGCAAGCTGGGCTTCGCCAATTGCGCCCCTGGGGTCGGAGACGTTGTCGAGCGCAATAAAGTGCACCCCTTTGTGATCGAAGGCGTAGTGCGTAGGCCCAAAGAGCTCTTCAAATGCCTGGCCGTGATCCAATGAAGCGTCGTGTTCGCCGGGAAGGTAGTGGATCCGAGGCACAGTTAAGCGGGCAGCAATGTCGCGAAACTGAGCCATCCGTGCGCGCCGCAGCTGCGAATCGGGCGTCAAATGGGTCAAATCGCCCGTGAAAACCACAAAATCCGGCGGCTGTGCCAGTGCATTGATCGCTTCAACTGCCTTGGGCAGGGTCCCGCGGGAGTCAGGGTTTGGCGGTCCCTCAAAACCCCAGTGCGTATCGGAGAGCTGGACGAAGTAAAAGTCGTCTGCTTCTGCGGTCGGGCGCGCACCTGGGACGCTTGCGCACGCGGTCGCTCCCAAGCCAGAAGCAAATACCACCCCTCCGAGGCCAACTAACCTCATAAAATCGCGCCGATCGATGTTTCGGTCCATGGGACATCCTCCGTTTCTCGCGCTAAACGCGTACAAGCGGCAATACCTGAACCACGGGCGATTTATTCCCGGCGCGTTGGTGGGCAAACGCGCTGCGGCGCGATGTGAGGGGTACAAGCCCAGATTGACGCGCAGTCGGGCGCGGCGATCGGCGCGCCAGCGCAAGGCGCCAGGCAACTTACGCGCGCGACAGCCTTTGAAAGCCGCGCAAAAAAAGACCGACGGTTCGCCGTGCCCAGCTATCGAGCTCGACGGGCGTCATAGCGGCACCAAGGCCAATTGCACGTAGCTGGGGAAGTGAGACGATCATTTGCAAAAACTGTTGTGCCGCAAATTCCGCGTCCGCGGCGCGCATGGGAACTCTTCGGCTGTGGCGTAGGAGCAGATCGCTGATCAGCGCCACCGCTTCTTGTCGGCCGCCAACCGTTGTGACGGCGGCTGCCAGCTCGGGAAAGCGGTGCGATTCGGCAACGATCAACCGGTGCAGCGCGAGCGCGCGAGGCTCCAGCGCAGCCCGCAACACCAGCAAAGCCAGGTGAACAAGAATCTGCTCCAGATTCTGTCCTTCGATGATCGGTTCTTGGGACGAGGGCCGAAGGCTGTCGATTAACCGAGTCACGACGGCGCGCATTAGCGCCGGTTTATCGGCAAAGCGGTCGTAAAGGGTTCTTTTTGAGACACGCGCTTGGCGCGCAATGGTCTCAAAGCTAGTTGCGCCGTACCCGTGGGTGAGCAACAGTTTGGATGCGACCTCGAGAATGTGCTCCCGCAGCTTCAGGGCAGCATCGCGCGAAGGGCGCCCAGCCCGCGGCGTGCGGCCGATTCGCTTTGCTGCTTTCTTCGTTTGTGCGATGCGCGCGACCATTCTCCCGAAAGCCGTCTAACGCGGGTAATAACCCGGCGGCGCCGGGTAATACGCCCGCGGATAGTACCCGGGAGCTGGCGCGTAGCGGTAGATGGGTTGTGGCGCGTACGCCCTTGGGACGACGGGCGGGTAGTAGGTCACGGGCGGATAGGCGGCAGCGGGCGGCGGGTAGTAATAATTTTGCGGCGGGTAATAGGCTGGAGCCGGCGGCGGAGGAGCCGGCGGTGCTGCTGCCGCAAGAATCGCCAACGGCGCGGTGATGATGGCTGCGGCTGCGCCAACGACGGCTGCGACCGCGCCCACGGGCCCAAAGCCGCGGCCAAATCCGTGGCCGCGCCCATAGCCACGGTCGAAGGCCTGAGCACTTACGCTGGCCAGGCCCAGCGCGGCGAGCGCAGCGCCGCTGATCAGTGTGCGTTGGAGTTTGTTCATGGCTCGAACCTCCTTGCGAAAACGTCCGGTAAGGGCCCAAACGTTGGAGGCAGCATACGACGGGAGAAAATGAAACGCAACGGTACCGTTTCATTAAATTGCAACAACGCGGTTACGATCTTGTCCGCTGTTACAGCTGGCGGCGATGCCGTCCGCCGATCCCATGCGCCGTCCAATGGCGAAAACACGGGAGCAACAGCTCTGCGCTTGCCGAATCCACGATATCTGGGCCCGATGCGCATCTTTTCTGGATCGCCCTTCGGGGAGAAGGGGCGTCTCGAGCGCTGCCGGCGTGGTTGTGGATCTCATCGCGCTACTGCGCCTGTACGTCCTCGTCTTGGAAATGTTCGTGTGGGATAAGCCGGCCGGATTGCGCGCTTTCGGACAAACCCAGACAGCGACGGCTTGCAAGGGTCTTGCCGCCAACCAGGAGCTCGACAACGGCTATCTTGCAGCCGGTTTGCTTTGGGGGCTAAGTCCTGGGGCCGAGGATAGGTCCGTCAGGGTGTTTTCCTGTGCTGCGTACTGATTGCAGGTTTGTTTGGTGCGGCCACGGCGAGCCGCAAATTTTTTTTCGGTCAGGCCGAGCCCGCCGCCGTCAGACTGGCGCTCGTCGCGTTTTCGTAAGAAGCAGACTTTGCAAGCAATGGGTCCGGTCAACTGCGCCACGGCACCCTAAGGCGAGAAAATCGGCGTTTGGGTCGCCGATTAGCGAACGCTGTGCACTGGTTCGCTTGCAAGAAGCTCTTGCGGCGGCGCATCGGAGCGCGCCCGGGCAATGAACCATTGCCGCCGCGCGAGCTCGGGGATTTGATCGGCAGCAACGGGCTGGCTGAAGAAATAGCCCTGCATGTTGTGGCAGGACATGTCTTGTAAGACTGCCGCCTGTTGAAGCGTTTCGACGCCTTCGGCCGTAACGCTGGCACCCAAGGTGTTGGCCAGTGCCAAGATCGCCTGCATGATCGAGTCGCCCAATCCGCCCTCGGAGAGCCGCCCGATAAAGCTGCGATCGACCTTGATCACGTCGATGGGCATTTGCAGCAGGTAGCTTAAGGAGGAGTAGCCGGTGCCAAAGTCATCCAGGGCAATGCGAATGCCGTGCTTGCGAAAGGCGGTAAGTGCGGCCACGGTGGTGGAAAAGTTTTCCATTACTGCGCCCTCGGTGATCTCCAGCTCCAGGTGCTCGGGCGAGAGTTCAGCCCGCTGCAAAGTGTCGAGCACGGTTTGCACCAGATCGGTACGATTAAACTGCTTGGGCGAGAGGTTAACGGCAACGCGAAGGTCTAGCCCTTGGTTTCGCCAGCTCGCCAGATCGGCGCACGCGCGCTGCAGCACCCACTGGCCGATGGCCGAGATCAGACCGTTTTCCTCGGCAAGCGGGATGAAGGTCAGCGGCGGTATAAGGCCTCGCACCGGATGTTCCCAACGCAGCAGCGCCTCGGCGCCTCGCATGCGCCCGCAGCTGATGTCAATGAGCGGCTGATACAGCAGGCGAAACTCGCCCCGGCCCAGGGCCGCGCGCAAGCTCGTATCAAGCTCCAAGCGGTTGACGGCCTGTTCTGTCAGGGCGGCCCGATACATCTGGCTGTTGTCTCGCCCGGAGCGCTTGGCGTGGTACATCGCCGTGTCAGCGTGCTTGAGCAGCGTTTGGGCGTCGGGGCCGTCGTCGGGATATACCGCCACGCCGATGCTGCTGGTGAGCGTAAATTCGCGTCCGTTGATCTCAAAGGGGCGGCGCATCTCGGCGCCGATGCGATGCGCCACCAAGAGCACATCGTGTGGTCCTTTGATGTCGGTGATGAGCAAGGTGAATTCATCGCCTCCCAGGCGGGCCATGGATCGCTGGCCATCGACCGCCGCGATGTGGGAGAGATCATCGGCAGGACGCAGCGCATCGCGCAGCCGGTCGGCGGTCCAGAGCAGCACCTGGTCGCCGCAGTTGTGTCCCATCGTATCGTTGATCTGCTTAAAGCCGTCCAGATCCAAAAACAACAGCCCAAAGCGCCCGGCCTGGCGCTTAGCGCGGCGCACTTCGCGCCCCAGCCGGTCCATGAACGCGGCGCGGTTGGGCAAGCCCGTGAGGCTGTCAAAGTAGGCCAGGCGTGCGACCCGCGCCTCGGCTCGCTTGCGCTCGGTGATATCGCGCAGCAGCCCGAGCACTTCGCCCTGGTTGATCATCGTGATGCGGGCCTCGAAAAAACTCGCTTGCACATCGCCGTCGCTTAGCGAGTACTCGACGTGCTGGTCCACTCCGGTTTGGCGCGCACGCTGCACTGCCGCCAGCAGCCGCTGCGCCGCATCATGCGGGTAGCCTTGGGTGAATGGCTGGCCCTGCACCGGCCAGTAGCGGCCACCTCGCGCCTCTTCAGGGACCCGCACCTCGAGCACCATCCCATCGGCATCGATGCGCAGCAGCGTGTCGGGCATGGCGCTGAGCATCGCCGCGTTGCGAGCGTCGGCGACCCGTAAATCGCGCTGCGCGGCAAACGAGCGAAGCAGATAGCGCATTCGATGTCCGATCAGGGCCCAGTTCACCGGTTTGGCAATGAAGTCGGTGGCCCCACATTGGTAGGCCCGCTCGACCGAGCTCATGTCATCCAAACCGGTGACCATGACGATTGGCAACAGATCGCCGGCCTCGGCCCGAAGCTGGCTACATACTTCATGTCCCGCCAGACCCGGCATGTCCTCATCGAGCGTTACCAAATCGAAGGGTTGTTCGCGAAACAAACGCAGCGCCTGCTCTCCGCTGGGGGCCATTACCACTTCAAAGCCCGCGGCGCGAACGCACGCACCCATCAGCAGACGGGCCGTGGTGTCGTCGTCGACGACCAGGATGCGGGCGTGGGACTCGATCATGCGACTGCGGTAAGCCGTTCCTTGAGGTCAGCGGCAACTCGCTCCTGCTCGCGCCGCAGCCGTTCCAGCAACGCACTGACTTTGGCGAGTTTGCCAGCGCGCGCGAGTGCTTCGAGATCTTGGTACTGGTCGGAAAGGGTCTGGGCGCCGATGCTGGCACTGCTCGATTTGAGCATCTGCGCAAGCCGTTCCACGGTTTTTACGTCCCCTTCAAGTGCGGCCGATTCGATTTGCTCAAGCTGCGCGGGCGCAGTATCAAGAAAGCGTCGCAGCAAGGCGTGGACGGCATGTTTCTCACCCGATTCATCCGCAGTGCGCAGGACTTGTAATGTCGTCTGATGGATTGACGGCGCAACCGCCGGGCTCGAGGAGCGCTGCGCGGCGGTTTGCATTGGTTGCATTGGTGCCGATGGCAAGAGAGTTTCTGTCGCCGCGGGCACCCAGCGCTGCAGTGCCGCCTTAAACGCCGCCATCGTGCAGGGCTTGGCGAGAAAGTCGTTCATGCCGGCATCGCGGCATTTTTGTTGATCACCCGATATTGCGTTGGCGGTGAGCGCAACAATGGGAATCGTGGCGCCGCATCCGTCGGGCAGCTGGCGGATGGCGGCTGTGGCTTCGTAGCCGTCCATCACGGGCATCTGGCAGTCCATGAAGACCAGATCAAAGGTGCCCTTGCGCACCGCTTCGACGGCTTCCACGCCGTTGCTCGCCAGTGTCACCCGGCATCCGAGCTTGATCAGCATGGCCTTGGCGACCTGCTGGTTGATCGAATTGTCTTCTACAAGAAGGACCGCTCCACCAACCGATGCCGCGCCATCGGCTGCAAGAGCCGGGGCGCGAGGTGTGGGCGCATTCGGAGCCATGGACAGGGCGTCGCTGACAACGCCCAGCAGATCGGTTCGCCGAATTGGCTTGTTGATACAGCGCAGCACGCCAGCCTGCTGGCGCGCGAGCTCTTGGATGTTCGCGTGCGTGGAAGTCAGTATCACAATTGGGACGGTGACCGACTGGGGTCGCTGATGAATCGCGCGGGCAAGTTGCAAGCCGTCCATTTGAGGCATCTGCATGTCCAAGATCGCGAGTTGGAATGCACCGCCGCTGACGTCGGCCATCAAATGCAGAGCTTCTTCGCCCGAGGCCGCGCAGACCACGCGCATGTGCCAGCCTTCGAGCTGCTGTTGCAAGATTTCGCGGTTTACCCGGTTGTCGTCCACTACGAGGACACGTACGCCTTCCAGGGCCTGCGTCGTCGGACGCGCAACGCGTGCACTGGCCCGCGGCAGGCACAGCTCGATGATGAACTGCGAGCCCTTGCCCGGGACGCTTTCGACCCGGATGCTTCCGCCCATCAGCGAGAGCAGTCGCTGGCAAATGGCCAGACCCAAGCCTGTGCCTCCGAACCGGCGCGTGGTAGAGGTGTCGGCTTGCGTGAAATGCTCGAAAATCTTGGCGTGCGCCTCGGGGGCGATTCCGATGCCCGTGTCCTCGACGCTAAGTCGAATGCCCACATCGCGCTCGTCTTGCTTTAGCAGTGCGACGCGTACGACGACCTCGCCCGCATCAGTGAACTTGATGGCATTGCTGAGCAAATTGGCGATGATCTGACGAAGCCGCAGCGCATCGCCGCGCAACTGTAGCGGCGCATCCGGTGGCGTGAACTGCGCCGCTAATTCCAGGCCCTTGCTCTCGGCGGGCTGAGCGAACATGGCCAGTGCGTCTTCCACTACCGCCACGAGGTCGAAGTCGATCGCCTCGAGATCCATGTGTCCCGACTCGATCTTGGAGAAGTCCAACACGTCGTTGATCACCCCCAACAAGTGCTGGCCCGAGGCGTGCACCGCCTCCGCCCACTGACGCTGCTGAGGCTGCAAATCGCTTCCCAGCAACAGCTCATTCATGCCCAGCACGCCATTTAGCGGCGTGCGGATTTCGTGACTCATCGTGGCGAGAAACTCGGATTTCAGGCGGCTTGCGGTGATCGCGGCATC
Organism: Burkholderiaceae bacterium; assembly: GCA_035621895.1. Lineage (GTDB taxonomy): Bacteria > Pseudomonadota > Gammaproteobacteria > Burkholderiales > Burkholderiaceae_F > GJ-E10. Next base: position 8,613 of record DASPWJ010000206.1, read on the forward strand.
GCGCGCCGCCTCGACATCGCGCTTGCTCTCCAACTGTGCAAGCATTTGGTTGGCAGCGTCGACCAGCGCGCCGATCTGGTCTTTCTTCGGTGCCGGGGCAAGGCGCGCCGAAAGATCGGCCTTGGATCCGATGCTGACCAGTTCCTCGCTTGCCTGCTCAATGGGGCGAAGCAGCCGCCGGTCAACAAAGCGCAGCGCCGCCATACTAAGCAAGGTGCCGAAGAGCAGGGTCGACCACATGAAGTACAGGGAGGCTTGCGCCGCCGTCGCATGGACAACGCGCGGAGTCGTCACCGTCAGGTCCACCGCGTGCGACTCGTCTAGCGCACCGAGGGGAAAGCGTGCTTCGAGGTCAGTGTCCCCATGAACGAAAAAGCGCACGTCCTGGTATTCGAGCGGCAAGTGAACGGCGGCTGTTTGCCCCGCAAGCAGCGGGTGGACGCCAAGCGAAACGCCCGATTGCAAGGTCTGGGCCGATTCGCGAAGAAACGCATCGTCCAGCGCGCTAATCAGAACAAGGTAGCCCACTGCAGGGCCGCTGCCATCGGAGTGCACGACGGTTCCCGCGCCCCAGGCGTAGATGCTGTCGCCGATCTGGGCAAATCCCGTTGTCTGGCCATTGCGCCCCAAGTGCTTGCCGATACCACCGCGCGCTGCCAGGGCGTCTTTCAGGCGTTGATCGGGCGGAAACACGGGACCGCGTTCGTTGTCGAATTGCTGGACGTATACGATGTGTCCGTCCAGACCAAGGAACGCGAAGGCGCTAAGCCGAAGCAGTCGATAGGTGTCGGCGGTGAACATCACCTTCGGGTGCGTCGGGTTGTGTCCAAGAACAAAGCTGTAGGACTGGTCCCAAGTGGCATCGTCCGTTGCGGTTCGCTTCAAAAACTCCGCTTGATCATGCATGATCGCTTGCGCGTGCCGGGCCCGAGCCAGCGCGTCGCGGCGCTCAGCAGCCATGAAGCTTCCGTCATAGAGCCAGCGTGCGCTGATCCATTGACCAACGGCCAATGTGACAAAAGCGAGCAGCAAAACGACGAACGTCGCTGTTCGCAGACTGCTTCGACCACGATAAGACAAGCGCAGTGGCATCAAATGGGCACCTGAGGGTGTCCCATTGGAAATCGGCACTGTCCGGGGCAACGTTTAGGGTGCAGTGGCGGCCGAACAGCGTTTATTTGGTTTGCCGAGACGGCACCGATTTGCCCTGCGCTTGGAACCAAGCGCGCCTGCGGAGGCTTTGCTCCAGGCTCGCAGGCGCCGTCTTGGGGAATGCAAAAAACTGCCGAAGAAAGCGGCTGTTTTTTGGGCTTTTGTCTGCCTTGGTCTCGGTGTCGGCTTTCGGTTTTTGAATCAGCGCAAGGGGCAAGTGTTGCGGCGTTGCAGCGCCCGCAAGAAATTTCGAGGGAGCTGTGCGGCCGCTCTTGTGGCTCGGCTTGCCTTACTAAGTACCGGTCATCCGCAGGGCTTTTACCACCGGGCTGAATTCGTCCCGAAACTTGGCTCCGGACATCGGTCGCTGCGGGCGGCGCCGCTTAACGGTGCGGCAAACCCGCATCGTCGGCGCGGTCCCTGACCGGGGTCTCGCCAAATTCCAAATCGTCCGCAAAGAGGTTTTTTGAAAGCTGCCGCAACTCGCGCAAATGCGCTTGCACGTTTCGACAGTTGCCGCACAGCGCCAGATGAAGTCGCAACTGGATGCGATCACGCAGACTAAGGGGCTCATCAAGACGCTGCGACAGTAGCTGCGCGACCTTTTTGCAGGAATGTTTTCTGTTCATGAGCTTGCCTTCGCGTCGACCCAGCGATGCTGCATGCACACGCGTAGCGCGGTACGGGCGCGGTGCATGATGGTTCGGCAATTTTCTGCACTTAACCCCATCCGCTCGCAGATTTCGCTTGTCTCGAAGCCCAACCATTCGCGCATCATAAAAACCCTTCCGGTTTGGCGCGGCAAATCGCTCAGGCAGCGCTCCAGGACACTCATCATCTGGCGTTGCTCTTCGCGGTTCTCCGGTTGCTGCCATCCCGGCACAGGGTCGACGTACCGACCATCGGGCCTGTAAAGCGCTTCCACGGTGTCTTCAAGTCCCTCATCGCTAGTCGTGAGCTCGACGATACGCCGCCTATCAGGAGATCGGTACCAGTCCGCGACTTTGTTCTTGAGTATGGCCGTAGCCCAAGTTCGCAGTGTTGCCTCGCGACGGTGTGTCGAAAATTGCTCAACAACCGCGATCAAGGTCTCTTGCACGAGGTCTTCGGCCACACCTTCGTCGCTGACCGAGAGCCTCGCGTGTCGAAATAGTCGCTGACGCAAGACAGGCAGCTCCTTGACGAGCGAGGGCGCCACTGTGGCGGCGGCAGCCGTCTGCGAAAGTTCGGCCAGAGCGCTTGGCTGTCGGGATGCGGAATCGGACACGAATTTAGATCCCCTATGTTTGCGTACCGACTGCACGCTGCTCGGCGATTCTTGCACTTCGCCCACAGGCAAGGAACCTGAACGTCTTTGCCTGGTGCCTTGCAGTGTAGCGCTGCGCAAACTCATATCGCAGTAGTGCAATGCCCACTTTTGCGGCTACGAGAAATCTGAGCCCGTCAAATGGGTGCAAGCGAAAATTGCCCAAGCGCGAGCTGCGTGTGGTGGTCCTTAAGGCCAGGCCAACACTCGAGGCGCGACCCGCGCACTGCGCAAGGGCGGCGCAGCGCGCGGGGCATCGCCGTGCGCCTATTGGACACTGGCCGCAGCCGGTACGGTAACCATCTTCGGACTGGATTCGACCGCAGATGGGCCCTTGACGCCATAGGCAAGCCGAGCAGTGTCGAGCTCGCCGTTGGCTTTCGCTCGCGCAAGTTCCGCTTGGACCTGTTCGCGCGTCAGAGCTGTGCCTTGTTGCCTTTCGCTTGCGGCTGTCG
>DASPWJ010000207.1:0-3243 GCA_035621895.1 Burkholderiaceae bacterium
ACTATGTCGATCGCGTTACCCTTCGATTGATCCCACCCTTGTGTCCGCTCGAATACTCGTCCTACGATTATTCTCATGCGGACTCGCTGATCAGCCTCGCGCGCGAATCCACACGTCGATGGCTCGACAGCGGCGGTCTACAGTGCAAGGATTTTCCGCAGCAGCTCATCGTCCACACCCACAAGGCGTAACGGGCAGCCCTGGCGCCGGCCATTTTTCGTCGCTTTATGGTGCTTTTCTCCACACTGCAATCAATGTGGTTTGACCTGCGGATGCTTCGATTCGCCTTTTAAGGCTGGCAAGAACTGTGCAAGTAAGTGACAACAAATTCATGCTGCCCTGCAGGGCAGCTCGCCCCCGCGTCAGCTGGGTAACACTGCATTACGATCCGTCAAGGCCGCACCGGCAGCTTGCATGTCTTCGATAGCCCGATCGCCATCGCCGAGCTGCGCATCGACGGCGGCGATTGCATCACGCAAGAGCAGCACGGTAAAACCCAATGCGCACGCATCTCTTACCGTTTGTAGGACGCAGTAGTCTGTAGCCAGGCCGCCAACAAAGACTCGATTCACCTGCGCTTGCTGCAGCAGTGCCTGCAGCTCGGTGCCGTCAAAGCCCGAGTATGCGTCGCGCCCTGCGCTGATCGCCTTCGAAACCACCTTGGTGTTTGCTGGCAAGCGCAATCCGTCCGCAAACGCCGCCCCAGGGCTACCGGCGATGCAGTGCGGTGGCCAAGGGCCGCCCTGCGCGACAAAAGAACAATGGTTGCTGGGGTGCCAGTCGCGCGTTGCAAACACTGGCAGATGATTTGTCGCAAATAGGGTCAAATAGTCGTTCATCGCCCCGACAACCGCATCACCCCGCGCCACGCCCAGCGCACCGCCCGGCAAAAAGTCGCGCTGCAGATCGACAATGATCAGGGCATCTCCCGAATGTGGACTGACTTCGCTGTGCTTGATCATGGTCGTTATCCTCTTGCGCATGCTGAAACATCATCGGCCGGGTTCCTAGGCCACGCAGCAGCAGTCAGGACGTTCTCCCAAAACACCGAAATTTCGCGCCGTAAGCGGGCTACCCGCTATCGGTAAGGTGAGCATACGCGGGAAGTTGGAGCATTTGAAACCAAGACTTGGTGACGAGCAAAACTGCGCAGCAAACGCCACGCTGATTCAATTTCGAATTAACTTCTCGCCCACAACTTAGCGCGTTGCCGAATCGACCTCGGCGGCCAGTGCACGCAGTCTTGGCGAGATCTCCACGCGATAGGCTTCACTCGGCGATTCAAGCCCACGCAGTGTTTCGGGCAGAGCAAGTAGCTGTGTGGCAGCGTACGAGCGAATCTCGCCCAACTCGGTAGCCGGCCCGATGCGCTGGCCATTGCGCATACAGGGTTGGAGCAAGGGATTTCCCTCAGAGCGTTCGCGTTGCAGGTCGACCGTATCGCCTGCCATGCGCCCATCGCCTGTGAACTTGCGGTAGACCTGCTTGATCCCTGGCCAGGTAGCTTTGCCCTCGGACCTCTTGCGCCTCGCCGCACCCGCGTAGAACTGGATTTTGTACACCGCATCCAGCGCTGGGGCGTCGCTGGACGTATCAAGAGCGGTGCCTATGCCGAACCCGTCGATAGGAGCACCTTGCGCGAGCAGTGCCGCCATTCGATTCTCGTCCAGATTACCGCTTGCAAAGATGGTGATGTTCTGCAAATTTGCCCGATCGAGCAGCTCGCGCACCGCCTTGGCGTGAAAGCCCAAATCGCCGCTGTCCAAGCGCACGCCTCCGATTTGGATCGCATCGCGCGCCAAAATCGGCACCAGGTCAATTACCTTTTTGACGGCCGCTTCGTTGTCGTAGGTGTCAATTAGCAACGTGGGCCGCATGGGCCGCGCGCGCGCAAACGCTTCAAATGCCGCCCCTTCGCTTGCATGCGCCTGGATAAACGAGTGTGCCATCGTGCCAAACACGGGTATGCCGAAGAGGCGTCCAGCCTCCGCTGTTGCCGTTCCGGTGAAACCGACTAGATAGGCCGCACGCGCGGCGTAATTTGCGGCTTCTGCACCGTGCGCACGTCGCATGCCAAAGTCAATGAGCAGCTTATGTGGCGCGGCTAGCACCATGCGCGCCGCTTTGGACGCAATCAGCGTCTGAAAATGCACGATGTTGAGCAGCCGGCTCTCGACAAATTGCGCCTGAGGCAGTGGTGCGGTAACCCGCAAAATGGGTTCGTCGGCAAAAAACACGGTGCCTTCAGGCATCGCGTGAACGTCTCCATGAAAGCGAAAGTTGCGCAGGTAATCGAGCAAGCGCCGCGAAAAGCCTCCTTGCCGCTCCAGCCAAGCAATTTCGTCTTCTGTGAAGGTTAGGGTTTCGAGAAACTCAATGGCCTGTTCGAGCCCAGCCGCAACAAGGAAGTTGCGGCTGGAAGGCAGTTTTCTTACGAAAAGTTCAAACACGGCCGACTCGTTCATGCCTTCATCCAGGTATGCCTGGAGCATGGTGAGCTGGTACAAATCAGTCAGTAGGGCGCTCATCATTGGGAATCAAATCAACGGAACCATAGGCTTGTGCACCGATTACAGAGCCATTGTGCCTCTCTCACCAGCATTTGTTCAACACGTCACATTGGCCCCTTGCTAGTGGACAGGGACGCCGAAATCAACGCTGGAGGTCACCGGCTTGCGCAAAAATACAGGTAACTGGGGCAATGGACCCCTGATAGCAGATCGCGCGAGAATTGTCGGGCCAGATAAGGTCCACAAAAAACCAAGTGCGAAGCTCAAAAAACTCCTCATTTGAAATGACCATTGGTCAACTTGCTGGCGGCAAGAGGATTTGCTTCGGTGAGGCCGCTTCGATGAGAACCTTTTGCGATACGGGCCGCGACCGCTGCCCTTGCTAGGACAAGGCGAAAAACAACGCAGACAAGGAATTTGTCGCTATGAATTTCCTAAAACACGTCTTTGTATTCGCTTGTGTTCTAGCTTTGAGCATCGCTTACTTGGGCCGCGCGGGGGCCAGGGATGCGGAGGTAATTGGTGCCGGCGCTTCATTTCCCGCTCCTGCGATCGAGGCCTGGGCGCGGCAATTTTCTCGGGAGTCCGGCGTAAAACTCGTCTACCGATCTGTCGGATCCGGGGAAGGCATTTTGCGCGTGACTGCGCGCTCCGTGGATTTCGCTATGACGGATGTGCCGTTGACGCCGGCCGAATTGCTTCAGGATGATTTGATCCAGTTCCCGGTGATCGT
>DASPWJ010000208.1:0-10480 GCA_035621895.1 Burkholderiaceae bacterium
GAAGACCTGCGCACGGCAATTGTGTTGCGCGAACTCGAGGGTTTAAGTTACGACGAAATCGCGGCAGCAATGAACTGCCCGGTGGGAACGGTGCGCTCGCGAATATTTCGTGCGCGCGAGGCCATCGCGCAGGAACTTCGGCCTTTGCTGGGGACCCGCGAGGATGAACGGTGGTAGGACGAGGGCAAAATCGATGCACGCATTTCAGGGAGCAGGTAGATGAAGGTCGATCCCAAGTCCGAAGGGGCGTCGGAGGGCACCGAGGACGCGCACAACCGGGTCGAGCGCCTGTCGGCTTGGCTCGATGGGGAGCTCAACGCACCGGTGGCCGAGCCGCTGGTGCGAGAGCTGCTGAGCGAAAAAGCTCTGCAACGTAAATATCAGGCTTGGTGTTTCGTCGGCGATGCGCTGCGTTCGCAAGAGGTCGCTGCGGAGCACTCGCCGCAACTGTGCGCGCGGATTTCTCGCGCGCTGCAAGACGAACCAAGATTGCTGGCGCCGCGCGCCCTGAGTTCGCGCATGCGACATCATTTGGCAAGCGGCGTTGCGGTGGCTGCCGCCATGGCCGTTTTGGTGCTGGTTGCTGTGCCTTTGTTGCGCGGGTCGGGTTCGGCACCCGGCGTGCGCGGCGGACCCACGGTGGTTGGAAACACCGTACCTGGCACCGATCTGGCCAGCCGCGATGCCGGCACGGTAGCCGCTGGCGAAGCACATGCCGCGCAACAACCTCGTTTAGATCCGTACTTTCAGGCGCATCGCGACTTTACGCCCGAGGGCGTCATGCCGGCTGCAGCGATTTATTTGCGCTCAGGCAACGAGAACGAGCGGTGATCTTGGCCCGCGACGATAGCCATAGCGTGCAGCCGATGCCGCGAACTGTCGCGACGACTCTTGCCCCGCGTTGGCAAGGTCTAGTGGCGCTGCTGATCTTGGTTCTTCCGTTGGCGGTGCGCGCCGGTGAAGCGGCAAAACCGGAGGAAGCTCGCAACGACGCGAACTGGTTGCAGGCCATTCAAAGCGCGGCGCGTCATCAGAGTTTTTCGGGCACCATCGTTTATCAACGCGGCGACGAAGTCCACGCCTCGCGCGTTGTGCAACTCTATGATGGCGTGCAATCGCGCGAACGGGTGCTTCCCCTCGATGGTCAGCCGCGCGAATTCATTCGTAACGGTGAGGAGGTACAGTGCTTGTATCCGCACCTTCACCGAATTGTCGTCGAGCACAGCGGCGTGCGCGCATTCCCGGCTTTCGCCGAACCGCTTCCCGCCGATGTGTTGAGCCACTATTCGCTGCGTCGGCAGGGCAGCGAGCGCGTTGCCGGCAGCATGTGCGATGTGGTCGAACTGCTTCCGCGTGACAATCTGCGCTATGGCTACCGACTATGGGTGGAGCCAACGAGCGGTTTGCTGTTTAAAGCCCAAACGCTCAATGAGCGCGGTGCGGTCCTCGAGCAAATTGCATTTACCGACGTACATGTTGGAGAGGCCGTGGATCCGGCCTTGCTCAAACCGTCCTGGTCAACCGCCGGATGGACCATCGATCGGCCGCAGTCAAAAGCAACGGAACTGCGCCAGCAGGGCTGGAGCGTGACGGCGCCCAGCGGTTTTCATCGTTTGGCGGAGGTCATGCGCCACCTCATCGGTGAGGGCGACTCGGCGCCTCGCGCGGCGCTGCAGGCCGTGTATTCCGATGGTCTGGCCACGGTTTCGGTATTTATTGAGCGCGACGGACCGACGCCGCCCAAACCCGAAGAAACTCAACGGCGTGGTTCGGTAACAGCGTTTTCCCGGCAGGTCGGCGACGTGCGCGTGACGGTCGTTGGTGAGGTACCGCCGGCAACGGCCCAATCCATCGCTGAGTCCGTTGTCTATAGCTCGCCGCCGCGGTAGCCCGCTCGCGGCCGTATCCTTTTTTTTTACTTCAAACGAAGACAAAGACATGATGAGAGTCACTCTTGCGCGAACGCTGCTCGTTGCACTGCTGGCTGCCAGTGTTCAGATCACGAGCGCGCAACCAGCCACGATGCCGGATTTCGCCGATCTGGTCGAGCGCACTGCGCCGGCGGTCGTCAATATTCGCACCGCCACGCGCGTGCCGACCTTCACGCCAGGCCAGCAACCGCAGATCCCGGAACTCGACGAAAACGACCCGTTCTATGAGTTCTTCCATCGGTTTTTCCCGCAGCCCGGCCCTGGGCAGCGCAATCCCTCGCCGCGTTCACCCCACGGCGAACAAGAAGTTCCGCGCGGTGTGGGTTCGGGCTTCCTGATTTCGTCGGATGGCTATCTGCTAACCAATCACCACGTTGTGGAAGGTGCCGATGAAATCACCGTGACCTTGCCCGATAAACGCGAATTCAAGGGCAAGCTCATCGGATCGGATCCTCGCAGCGACGTGGCGCTGGTAAAGATCGAAGGCGGATCGGATCTGCCGACGCTAAAGATTGGCGACCCTGCGAAATTGCGCGTTGGGGAATGGGTGATCGCCATCGGTTCTCCGTTTAATCTACAAAACACGGTCACGGCGGGCATCGTAAGTGCAAAGAGCCGCGAAACCGGCGAATTGCTGCCTTTCATTCAGACCGACGCTGCTGTAAACCCGGGGAATTCCGGCGGACCGCTGATCAATGTTCGTGGCGAAGTCGTCGGGATTAACTCGCAGATCTTCACCAACTCCGGTCAATATGCCGGAATCTCCTTTGCGATTCCGATCGACGAGGCGCAAAAGATTGCCAAGATTTTGCGCACGCAGGGTAAAGTGGTACGCGGCCGGATCGGTGTGTTGATCGGGGAAGTAACTCGCGAAGTTGCCGACGCGATCGGCTTGCCCAAGGCGGCGGGGGCAGCTGTCTCGAGTGTCGAGTCCGATGGCCCAGCCGATAAGGCGGGGGTTCAGCCGGGCGACGTGATCATCAAATACGATGGCAAACCGGTAGAAAGTTCGGCCGATCTACGTCGGATGGTGGCTGCGACGACGCCGGGCACAAAGGTAACAACAACGGTTTGGCGCGATGGCGCGGCGCGGGACCTGATGGTCACCGTGGGGGAAATGCCGCAGGAGCCGGTGCGCCCCGGTTTGCGCGGGCCTGGCTCGGGGCGGGCCCCCCAAGGTCATCCGGATGTTCTCGGTCTGGTTGTATCGGACCTACCCGCGGCCCAGCTCAAGGAGCTGCACATCGAAGGCGGCGCCGTGCGAGTCGATAGCGCTGAAGGACCGGCGGCGGCGGCTGGACTTCGGTCAGACGATCTGATTCTCAGCGTAAACGTCACGCGCGTCAAAAATGTCAAACAATTCAATGAGTTAATAGGTAAACTCGACCTAAAGAAACCAATTGCGATACTGGTGCGGCGCGGAGACCAATCGCAACGCTTGATTCTGCATGCGGGCGATAACTGAGAAGCCAGGGAACACGCCGGGGTAAAATCCTCGTTTCTTTGCGTGCTCGAAACCAGGGGGCGGAGACCACGGTCTCGCCCCCTTTGTGTGTTGCACATACGGAATATCTAACGACACTGGGCACGTTCTTGGTGTTCAGTTGGTGCCATTTGCGCCGCTTCATATGCTCCAAATCCGCAATTTTTCGATCATCGCCCATATCGATCACGGCAAATCGACTCTTGCCGACCGATTGATTCAGCGATGCGGCGGGTTGGCCGAGCGAGAGATTCGAGAACAAGTCCTCGATTCGATGGATCTGGAGCGCGAGCGTGGCATCACGATCAAGGCCCAAACAGCGGCTTTGAACTATGTGGCCCGAAACGGTCAGAGCTACAACCTTAACCTGATCGACACGCCAGGTCATGTGGATTTTTCCTACGAAGTCAGCCGCTCGCTGTCAGCGTGTGAAGGAGCGCTGCTTGTGGTCGACGCCTCGCAAGGGGTTGAAGCGCAGACCGTGGCCAACTGCTACACCGCAATTGAGCTGGGTGTGGAAGTAATACCGGTGCTAAACAAAATGGACCTGCCTCAGGCCAACCCGGAGCAGGCCAAAGCCGAGATCGAGGACGTGATCGGTATCGACGCCAGCGATGCGATCCTTTGCAGCGCCAAAAGTGGTTTGGGCGTTGACGAGGTTCTGGAGAGGATCATCGAGCGGGTACCGCCACCGCGTGGCGATCTTGACGCGCCGTTGCAGGCCCTAGTGATCGATTCCTGGTTTGACAACTACGTGGGCGTCGTGATGCTCGTGCGGGTCTTTAACGGTGTGTTGCGACCGAAGGACAAAGTGCTATTGATGGCCACGGGCGCGGTACATCTTTGCGAACAGCTCGGCGTGTTCACGCCGAAGTCACAGACGCGCTCGCAATTGGCCGCCGGCGAGGTCGGCTTTGTCGTCGCCGGTATCAAGGAGTTGCGCGATGCTCGGGTTGGTGACACGTTAACTTCACTGCCGCGGGTGGCCGACAAGCCGTTGGCCGGATTTAAGGAAATCAAACCGCAGGTTTTCGCGGGCCTATATCCGGTGGAGGCCAATCAGTATGAGGCCTTACGCGACGCGTTGACCAAGTTGCAGCTTAATGATTCGGCACTGCATTTCGAGCCCGAGGTGTCACAGGCGCTCGGGTTCGGTTTTCGCTGCGGATTTCTCGGGCTTTTGCACATGGACATTGTGCAAGAGCGGCTCGAGCGCGAGTACGGCATGGACCTGATCACGACGGCGCCTTCGGTTGTCTACGAAGTCTTGCTGCGCGATGGCAAGACCGTGATGGTGGAGAACCCCTCCAAGATGCCGGATCCCGCGAAAATCCAGGAGATCCGCGAGCCGATCGTCCGAGTGACGATCTTTGTGCCACAGGAGTACGTCGGGGCGGTGATCACGCTGTGCACCGGAAAGCGCGGCGTGCAGATCAACATGAGTTACCACGGCCGCCAGGTGCACCTGGTGTACGAACTGCCGCTGGCAGAAATCGTGCTGGATTTCTTTGACCGACTTAAGTCCGTCTCCCGGGGTTATGCCTCGATGGATTACGAATTTCGCGAATACCGCGCAGCCGACGTCGTCAAAGTCGACATGCTCATAAACGGCGAGCGGGTCGATGCCTTATCGGTCATCGTCCATCGTGCCAATTCGGCCCATCGAGGACGCGAGCTCGCGTCCAAAATGCGCGAGCTTATTCCCCGGCAGATGTTCGATGTTGCGATTCAAGCGGCAATCGGTGCCCATGTCATTGCGCGCGAGAACGTCAAGGCCTTACGCAAGAACGTGCTGGCAAAGTGCTACGGTGGTGACATCACTCGCAAGCGCAAATTGCTGGAAAAGCAAAAAGCGGGCAAGAAGCGGATGAAACAGGTCGGAAGCGTCGAGATACCGCAAGAGGCCTTCCTGGCAATCTTGCAGGTGGAGGACAAATGAATGCCTTGACTGCCGTAGTGCTGGGAGCACTGGGTGCTTACGTGCTGGCGATGATGGTCGGCCTCGTGCCTACGGACTTTGCGCTGTTCCTGTTTCTGAGCACGGTAGTGAGCGGCGCCTATTTCGCGGCCGAGTACGCGCTGTTCGCGCCGCGGCGGCGAGCCGTCGCGGCCCAGGAGCTTGCCGAATTTGACCGGCGTAACCGGGCAACAAGCGAGACCGATGCGGACCGTGTGGCCAAAGAGCGCCATGCGCTCGAGCAGCGCTTGTCCGGTCGCCCGTGGTGGCTCGAGTACACCGCAGGCTTTTTTCCAGTCATCGCTCTGGTGTTTTTGCTGCGATCGTTTTTGTATGAGCCGTTTCGCATCCCGTCCGGGTCGATGATTCCGACGCTGCAAATCGGGGATCTGATCTTGGTAAACAAGTTCGAGTACGGGATTCGCCTGCCGATACTCAACCGCACGGTGCTCGAAGTCGGCCACCCCAGGCGCGGGGACGTGATTGTTTTTCGGTATCCCCACGATCCGACGCAGGACTACATCAAGCGGGTGATCGGCTTGCCCGGCGATCGGATCGAGTACCGCAATCACGAACTTAGGATCAACGGAGTAGCCGTTCCCTTAACACGTATGGACCGCTATTACGACCCAGGACGGATGCAGACCTACGAACAATTGATCGAAAAAATCGATTCAATCGAGCATCGAGTGATTCTTTTGGACGGCAACGGCGTCCAAGTTCGTGCTGCATCGCAGCATACAAATCCGGATGCTTGCGTCTACAGTGACGGGGGTGTGGCCTGTAAGGTTCCCCGGGGAAGTTATTTTGTCATGGGCGACAATCGCGATAACAGCGAGGACAGCCGATTCTGGGGCTTCGTGCCGGACCGCAATATCGTCGGGCACGCTTTTTTCATTTGGATGAATTTTGCCAATGTGGGACGAATCGGTAGCTTTAAATAGTACGACGGCAAGGCCCGCGGCTCGTGGCTGCGGGCGCAACCCCTCTGTGGAACGCCAGCGCGGCCTGAGTTTAGTTAGCCTCATTTTCGTCGGCGTGATCGTCATCGTCCTACTGACCATTGGCATGAAAGTGGTTCCGGCACTGGCGGAGTATCTGGCCATCGAACGTGCCGTGCAGAAGGTAGCGGGGGAAGGTCAGACAGTGCGCGATATCCGCAATGCGTTCGACCGCTACGCGACGATCGATGACATCAAATCAATCTCGGGCAAGGACCTGGACATCACGAAGGATTCCGAGCGCATCATCGTTTCTTATTCGTATTCGTATTCTGTGCCGGTGCTCGACAATGTGCGCATTGTGATCGATTTTTCCGGCTCGAATCGAGATCATCCGGGGCGAGCCGCACAGCCGTGAGCGAGGATCTAGCACCAAATCATGGACTTGTCTGCGCTTGAAGAGCGCCTCCAGTACAAGTTTAAGAGCGGCGAGCTGCTGCAGCAGGCCGTGACCCACCGTTCCCACGGCATCGTGCACAACGAGCGCCTGGAATTTCTTGGCGATTCGGTGCTCAACTGCGTGGTCGCGCAGCTCCTGTTTCTGAAGTACGCCCGCCTGGACGAAGGTGATCTTTCGCGGATTCGGGCAAATCTGGTCAAGCAGCAATCGCTGTCGGAAATCGCCGAGCGACTCGGTTTGAGCGATTTTCTGCGCTTGGGCGAAGGCGAAATGAAAAGCGGGGGTTTTCGCCGGCCATCCATCCTCGCCGACACGATGGAAGCGGTTTTTGGCGCGGTGTTCGTCGACGGCGGATTCGAGGGAGCGCGCGAAGTCATTGGTCGATTATTCGAACCGGTGCTCAAGCAAGTCGACCCCAAGACCCTCGGCAAGGACAGCAAGACGTTGCTGCAGGAGTATTTGCAAGCCAAACGCCTGCCCTTGCCTGTGTACAAGGTCGTAGAGACCCGGGGGGCTGCGCACAACCAGGAATTCGAAGTCGAATGCACAATTCCTAAACTCGATGTCGGCGTCCGCGGTAACGGACGCAGCCGTCGGGGCGCCGAGCAATCGGCCGCCAAGCATGCCCTGGAGGCTGCCCAAGCGGCGGCACAGGCGCTGCGGCGGGCCAAACGCAAGGGGAGCGCCGCCACCACCAGCAGCAGCAGCAGCGCACAAGAGAGCACAGCCGGGGAAGCCGCGCCGCAGCCGGGTCTCGCCCCGACCGCCAAGTCGGCAGGCGCGGAAGCCGGAGCGGCAGCGGAGTCGGCTCCGCCCGGCTGATCTAGCGATGCCTCCCACGGCCGAAGGTCCCGCGTTTCGCGCGGGCATGATTGCTATTGTGGGTCGTCCGAATGTCGGAAAGTCCACACTGCTCAACGCGCTGGTCGGCTCGCACGTTTCCATCACTTCGAGCAAGCCACAGACGACACGCAATCGGGTGTTGGGCGTTGCCACGCGCACCGATGCGCAATTTGTGTTTGTTGACACCCCGGGGCTTCAGCATCGCCACAAGAACTTGCTGGCACGGCGCATGAACGCTGGCGTCGACGCTGCAATCCACGGTGTCGATGCGATCGTTATGGTTGTGGATGCGCATGGATGGTGCGATGAGGACGATGCCGTGTTGCGCGTGCTGCCGCCCCAACGCGCGCAAGAGATGAAAAGCGCTTCGGATGCGTCGGACGTCGCGGGCGCTTTGCCCGCAAGTCACGTCGTTCTGGCTCTGAACAAAACCGACACGCTGCACGACAAGGCGCAACTGTTGCCCTTGATAGCGCATGCCAGCAAGCGCTACCCGTTCGCTGCTATCGTGCCCGTCAGTGCCGCGCGTGGTTGGCAACTCGAGGACTTGCTCGAGGCCTTGCGCACCTTGCTGCCAACGGGTATGCCGCTTTTTGACGAGGACCAGATCACGGACCGCAGCGAGCGGTTTCTGGCTGCCGAGCTGCTGCGGGAACAGGCATTCCGACTCCTTGGCGATGAGCTGCCGTACGGTTTGGCGGTAGCCATCGAGGGCTGGGAGGAATCGGAAGGGCGCGCGGTGATCACGGCACAGCTCCTCGTCGAACGCGAGTCGCAACGCGCCATCGTTATCGGTGCCGGGGGCGCGAAGCTGCGCGAGATTGGGCGCAAGGCGCGCCTGGCGATGGAGCGCCTGTTGGGTAAGCCCGTATTTTTGCAAACGCACGTGCGGGTTCTGGCGGGCTGGAGTAACAATGCCCAATCCTTGGACCGCCTGGGGGTGGAAGCGCCCCTGCGCCCATGAGCGCCGACGCATCGATCCCGCCGCATGCACGGCGCTCCCGGCGCTATTCCGATGCGCGGGTGGACTACCAGCCGGCCTTTGTTCTGCATTCCTACGCTTGGCGCGAGACGAGCCTGATCGTCGATGTGCTCACGCGCGATCACGGTCGCGTCGCCTTGGTTGCGCGCGGGGCCAAGCGCCCGACATCGCAGTTTCGAGGCTTATTGGCGCCTTTTTCTCCCATTGCGGTGTCGTGGAGCGGTCGCTCAGAGATCAAGTCGCTGGTGCGCGCCGAGTGGATCGGTGGACTTGCACCACTGCGCGGCGAGGAGCTGCTGAGTGCGTTTTATCTCAATGAGCTGCTAGTGCGGTTGCTTGCTCGAGGAGATCCGCACGAGGCCTTGTTTTTTTCGTACGCCCGTGCATTGCGCGCCCTTTCGCTCGAGGCGCCGCAGTGCGAGCAGTCGCTGCGCGGCTTCGAGCTAGACCTATTACGGGAAATCGGTGTGGCGCCGTCCTTCGAAACCTCAGACGACGGTTCCCCGATCGATCCGGATGCCTGGTACCAGGTCGACCCCGAGCACGGGGTTCGCTGCGTGGCCGAACATGCGGCGTGGGGAGCCGAGTACTGCGTGAGCGGGCAGAGCATGCAGGCCCTGGCGCGACGCGACCTTGCTGTCGTGGCGCAAGCCCAAGACGCGCGCGCTTTGTTGCGTCAGCTCATCGGCTACCATTTGCACGGCCGGCCACTGAATACGCACCGCATTTTGTCGGACTTGCGCAAGCTGTAGATCGGGTGATGACCGCTCTGAGTGTCAACTTAAATCGTGTTGCGCTGCTGCGCAACTCGCGACCGCTGCAGATTCCGAGCGTCACTCGTGCCGCAACGCTGGCACTGGAGGCCGGGGCCGATGGCATTACGCTGCACCCCCGACCCGATGAGCGCCACGTGCGCCCAGCCGACGTGCGCGACGTTGCCCAATTGCTGCAACGATGGCCCAATGTGGAATACAACCTAGAAGGCAACCCCCTGCACCAGCTCATGGAGCACGTACTGGCTGTGCAGCCCGATCAATGCACCTTTGTTCCCGACGCGGTCGATGCGCTGACATCGGACCACGGTTGGGACCTCGAACGCGACGGCGAGCGTCTGCGACCGCTCATCGCCAAGGCGCGCGAGTGCGGTGTGCGGGTGAGCCTTTTTATGGATCCGGAGCCCGAACAAATGGCGCTGGCGCGTGCTCTGGGTGCCGATCGCGTAGAACTGTACACAGAGCCGTATGCGCGGGCCCACGGCACGGCCAACCTGCCCGCGAGCCTCGAGCGCTATCGGCTTGCGGCAGAGGCGGCTTTACGCGTTGGCCTGGAAGTTAACGCGGGACACGACCTGAACCTGGTGAATCTTGCTGACTTTCTGCGTGTGGTTCCCGGTGTGCGGGAGGTATCAATTGGGCACGCTCTGATCAGCGATGCACTCGAATTCGGGCTCGCGCAGGCTGTACGTCTCTACCAGGCAGAGATCCGTCGTGCCGAGGTCGCTTGGCGCCGCTTAGGGAGCGAGCGACTGGGATGATCGTGGGCGTCGGCACCGATGCGGTAGAAGTTGCGCGGATCGAGGCTGCGGTCGCACGCCATGGGATCCGTTTCGCGCAGCGCATACTTGGGCCGCGCGAGTTGGCTGTACACGCGGCGCGCACGGCACGCTCGCCACTGCGTGGCACGCTGTTCCTAGCTACGCGTTTCGCCGCAAAAGAGGCCATATCCAAAGCGCTTGGCCTGGGCATGCGCGAACCGATGTATTGGCGCGCCGCGCAGATCGTCAATTCACCCTCTGGGCGGCCGGAGGTTGTTGCCAACGGTGCGCTGGCCGAGTATCTGCGCGAGCGGCGCATTCGGCTGCACGTATCGATTTCGGACTTGGA
>DASPWJ010000209.1:0-4586 GCA_035621895.1 Burkholderiaceae bacterium
GGGGAGATGACCCGCGATTTTGCCGCGCATCTACCGGCCATTCGCGCGCTGATCGTCAGCGACCTGCACGCGGCCTACCAGGGGGATCCGGCGGCTTCAAGCATTTCGGAAATTCTCTTGTGCTACCCGGGCATTACGGCAATCATGTTGTACCGCTTTGCCCATGCATTGCACCAGATGGGCGCGCGGCTGATCGCGCGTCTGATATCGGAGATCGCGCACACGCGCACCGGGGTGGATATCCATCCCGGTGCAAAGATCGGCGCGAGCTTTTTCATTGATCACGGCACGGGCGTTGTAATCGGTGAGACGACCATCGTCGGCGAACGGGTCCGGTTGTACCAGGCTGTGACGCTGGGCGCCAAACGCTTTCCCGTCGATGCCGAGGGAAAACTCATCAAGGGGGTCCCTCGCCACCCGATCGTGGAGGACGACGTTGTGATTTACGCGGGGGCGACGATCTTGGGCCGGATCACCATCGGTCGGGGTTCGACCATTGGCGGCAACGTCTGGTTAACGCACACCGTTGGACCCGGCAGCAACCTTTCCCAAGCGCAAATGCGATCTGACTGAGAACACAATAAAAACAACGCCACAAAACATGCACCGTCCGCGCCGGCCGTGCCACCGCCCAAGGGTAAGCACCGACGCAATAGCGTGCGTCCTCTTGACGGACCCAATTGCGCAAGGCCGACATGACCGCTTCGCTTCTTGATGGCAAGGCAATCGCATTGGGTCTGCGGGCACAATACCGCGAGCAAGTCGCTGCTTTGGCCGCGCGCGGCCAGCGCCCGGGCCTGGCCGTTGTGCTGGTCGGTGAGAACCCTGCCTCCCAGGTGTATGTACGCAACAAGGTTGCGGCGTGCGATCAGGCGGGCATGTACTCGGAGAACATCGTTTTGCCGGCTGATGTGCGACCAGAGGAAGTAATCGAACGCATCGAGGCGCTAAACCGCGACCCACGGATCCACGGAATCTTGGTGCAATTGCCGCTACCGTCGCAGTTCGATGAAGCTCGTGTGCTCGCCGCAGTTTCGGCACAAAAGGACGTCGATGGTTTTCACACCGAGAACGTAGGCGCTTTGGCACTGGGCAATCCACGATTTATTCCGTGTACACCCAAAGGCGTGATGGTGCTGCTTGCGAAGGCGGGAATCGATCCGTCTGGACGCGAGGCCGTCATCGTTGGCCGCTCCAACATTGTTGGCCGGCCGATGGCGCGGCTGCTGCTCGCCGCCGATGCCACGGTGACGGTCTGCCATTCAAAAACGCGTGATCTAGCCGCTCACACGCGTCGGGCGGATATTTTAGTAGTGGCCATCGGTCGGCCAATGTTGATTACGGGCGATATGGTCAAGCCCGGAGCGGTCGTCATCGACGTAGGCATCAACCGTCGCGCCGACAGTACGCTTTGCGGCGATGTTGACTTTGCGTCGGTGCGTCCCGTTGCCTCATGGATCACCCCCGTCCCCGGCGGGGTTGGCCCTATGACGATCGCCATGTTGCTGGCCAACACGATCGAGGCGGCACAGCAGGCAGCTGACCGCGATGAGCGCTATCTAGCGGACTGACTCCGCGTTACCCGCGGAACCATAGCGCCTTTCAAATGTCGTGGTCGCAAGGGCAATCTCGTGCAGAAAGCAAAGCAATCCGGCAATCAGTGATCCCATCGCCGTGACAAAAAGCAGACCAACGAGACGCGAAGGGTCGGCACCGAACTCCACGCCCAGAAACATTGTTGCGATCACAACGCACACGAGAAGCGCACAGAGCGTACATAAAATGATGGCCCAATGGATCGAGGCTCGGCGGCGACTAAGCAACGCCATCTCGCCCAGCAAATTGCGCTGCGCCTCTCGATATTCAGGAGTATTTTCTTCACTGGCCTCGTGCGCGGCGGAGCGCTCTGCGGATAAGCTGCGCAAGCGATCGATGATCCGCGACAGCCGATTCGTCAGCACGCCCAATAGCGCGCCAACTCCAGTTAACAAGAAAACCGGGGCCACCGCCTGCTGAATTACGTGGGAAATGGCGATTATTTGTGCTCCCGACTGCACGGCTAGCCTCGATGAGAAAAGTTCGTAAGAGTCAACGCTAGCACGCACCGGGCCACTGCAGAAACCGGCTACGAGGTGCTTCACGTCGCCAAAGCGATCGTCTCGGCCGCGGTTGCCAAATGATCGAGCGGCCACCTCATTGGTTCGATCTGTAGCCTGAGGGCAGCGCACCCGCGGACACCCACTGCACAGTGTGCCGCTCGCGACAACACCCCGCGCACTTGGGCCGTCAACGCGCGGTGGCGTCTAGCCCCTGCCTTTTTTGATCACGGAAGGGTTGGGGGCTGTTGCCATGGGCCGCTGCGCATCCAACAAACTCGTCGCCGTGATTCGAATTCGAACCCGCAGCCGATGTCGTTGCCCGAGCATGCGGGCAACCGCTGGATCGTCAACTTCGACTTCCCGATAAATATCGATACGATGGTCCAGCCCTGCGCGCGCCAGCGCCCGCGCCGAGTGGGACGCCAATTCGCCCACGGTGATGTTGTCGGGGACCTTCGTCATGGCCTTCCCCCTCACGTACGCTGAATCGAACGCAACCGCCAACCGCCTAACTAATCACTGCCTTCGATCGCAAGGCTCAGCTGAGACAACCCGATTCCTTCCACAGTCATGGGCGAAAGTCGCGCCCGTTCGATGCGATCGAGATAGGCTGGACTCACATCACCGGTCACGTAAATGCCATCAAAGCAGGAGGCCTCGAACCGGCGCAGCTCCGGGTTGCAGTCGCGCACGGCTCGCTTGAGGTCATCGAGTTGCTGAAACACGAGCGCATCGGCGCCGATTGCTGCCTGGATCTCGGCTTCCGTGCGCGAACTGGCAATAAGTTCGGCGCGGGTTGGCATGTCGATACCGTAGACGTTGGGATAGCGCACTGGTGGCGCCGAGGAAGCAAAGCTGACGCGGGTCGCCCCGGCCTCGCGAGCCATTTGGACGATTTCCTGGCTGGTCGTTCCACGTACGATCGAATCGTCCACGAGCAACACGCTCTTCCCCTTGAATTCAACGCCAATTGCGTTGAGCTTCTGACGCACAGATTTCGTTCGCACCGCCTGGCCCGGCATAATGAAAGTACGTCCGATATAGCGATTTTTAATGAAACCTTCGCGATAGTTCAAATTCAGTTTGTTGGCCAGTTGCATCGCGGCCGGCCGGCTCGAATCGGGAATCGGCATAACGACGTCGATCTCTCCCGAGCGCAGTTCTGCCGCGACGCGCCGGGCCAAGTACTCGCCCAGACGAAGGCGCGCCGCGTATACCGAGACGCCATCGAGTGTGGAGTCCGGACGCGCCAAATAAACGTATTCAAACAAACAAGGGTTCAAGCTGGAATGCTCGGCACACTGTTTTTCAAAAAAGCGGCTCTCAAAATCGATAAAGATCGCTTCGCCCGGCGCCACGTCGCGCACAAATCGAAACCCCAACCCATCAAGCGCCACGGATTCCGACGCCACCATGTATTCGGTGCCTTGATCCGTCTCTTTCACCCCAAACGCCAGTGGGCGGATTCCGTAGGGATCGCGAAAGGCCAACAGCCCATAGCCTGCGATCTGCGCCACCACCGCATAGGCTCCGCGCACGCGCCGGTGGACAGCTGCCACTGCCCGGAAAATTGTCTCCGGATCCAATGAGGTTGCAGCTTCACTGGCCACCTCTAGTTCGTGCGCCAGCACGTTGAGCAGCACCTCGGAATCGGAATTGGTATTGATGTGCCGTTTGTCGCGACGGAACATCTCCTCCTTCATGCGCTCGGTATTGGTCAGATTACCGTTGTGCACCAGACTGATACCAAAGGGCGCATTAACGTAGAAGGGTTGCGCTTCCTCAGTGTCCGCGGCCGAACCTTGAGTGGGGTAACGCACCTGGGCAATGCCTGATACGCCGAGCAAGGAGCGCATATTGCGCGTGCGAAAAACATCGCGCGCCAGCCCTGCTCCCTTGTGCATGTAAAAACGATTGCCGCTAACCGTGCAGATTCCAGCCGCATCCTGTCCCCGGTGCTGCAGCAGCAACAAGGCGTCATACAGCAGCTGATTTACGGGCGTGTTTGCCATCACGCCAACGATTCCGCACATGCGTTTAACCCCCTGTCAACATCACCAGTGGGACACGGTGGCTCGGACTGGTTCCCGCCATCCAATGCCAGACGCTTTCCAAATACGGGCCACTGGCCGAATTGCGCCACAAGCGGCTATCGGAAAAGCCGGCCTCGACAACGAGCGCCGCAATCAACAAAAGCACTAGGCCGCCGCGGGCGGCGCCAAATACCGCACCTAAGACGCGGTCCGCGCCCGCCAACTTCGATGCTGTGACGGCCGATCGAAGTACTCGCCCGATAACCGCGGCGAGGATGATACCGAGAATCACAATTGCGCTCGCACCCACCGTCACGTGCACGATCGGCGGCGCATCGAAGGGTAACCAGCGGCCAACCGCCGAAGAGTAGCGAAATGCGAGCACGGCGATGATTACCCAGGCGATCATCGATACGAGCTCGCGAGTTAATCCGCGCCAAAAACCCCATAGGAC
>DASPWJ010000210.1:0-5668 GCA_035621895.1 Burkholderiaceae bacterium
GCCGCCCATCGTGTTTAGAGTTGACACCCTTCGCGTGGCCGCGGGATTTGCCTTTGTGGTCGTGCATCCCCAACGCTTGAACGGTGCCGCAATAGAGCAATCCGTCTGGCGAAAAGCGTTGGGTGAACAGTGCTTCCAGAACCCGAAGGGCGTCGGTCACGAATATTGGATGAAGTTAGAGGACGGCGCATGGAAGATCGGCGTGAAGAACGATATGTGCTCCGACGATTCCATTTCGCAGGAAGGTGATCTGATCGGCGCCCCGCCGCAACTGGTGGATAATGAAGCCTGGCCCGAACGCGAGTTCCCGCCGGACCTTAAATGAGACTACCGTTCTCTTGAGTCTGTGGCAGGACTTGGTGAGTTCAATTTGATCCAGCTCGTCGCAGCCGACGGCTCGTGGGCTCATTGAACGCCAGCGAGGCTGATTGGCGACGCTAGACATGAGGAGAGGTCAATGAAGGGGATTCGCTGCGTTGCGGGGCTGGCGATGCTGTCGACCCTCATCACATCCAGCCCAGCGCTTGCGGGCGCTTGTCCCGGCGTTTTCGTTCGGGACTCGCCAAGTTATGACAATCGGAACGACACTGGCACGCTTGAGCGCGTCGGCGTTGTCGTGCCGAAAGGCACTCGCGATACAATCGTCGGGTATACCGTCGTCGGGGGCAAAACGTTCTATGTTCAATACCGCGCCTATTTGCACGACCCCTCGGACATTCAACTCAAGGTTGGTTGCGTGCTCGAAAAATACGAATAAGAGAGGCGCCCATTTTCATAAATCGTCGCTACCGAACTGAAGAGCCGCTAAAGCGTCGAGAACGGCCAATCAGCGACGCCGCAATTGCGGAGCAAAGCGCAAGGCATCACACAGAATGCCTATCTCACTGGGTAACAAGCAGTTCAGGTCGAAATTCGAAGTGCATCGTATCGAAATGATACCACTTGCCACCCCAAATGAAGCCGTGTTTTTCGAAGATCGTGACGATCTCCTCAGGCATGCGATTGCGATATAGGATGGGGCCGTGGTGCGGCCGCCAGTACCAATAGTCTGAGAAGGCGGTATTGAGATCGATCGCGATACCGTAGCTGTGCGGGCTCGGCTGTCCGGTGTCCGCTACGGCACGGCAATTGTAAGTGCCGGCGATCGGGTATGCGGCGCGTTTGATTTTTTCCGGCAGCGCGTCGATCTCCGCCGACACGGCGCGCAAATGCTCATCGACGTAGTTCACGGACGTAATGCGGATTGATTTGCCCCAAGTCTTGGGAAGCCAGGCGAGGGAAGCAAGCTGCGGCGTCACCTGACCCATTTGGCATTCGCCATACATCTTGGTGAAGAAGGCGGTATCGCGGAACCGGCCTGGATCAGCATCAACGGCCGGTGGCTTTTCGAGCGGACCGCGCGGATACGGGATGCGAAACTGATCGATGATGGAAGCGTGCTGGAGAAGCTCTAAGAACGTCCTGTTATCGTTGTCGTCGGACACTGGCATGAACGTTCCGTCGCGCCAACGCAGCGCTTTGCCGTCATGCCCGGCGAGCGCGTCCGGGTAGGTGGCGACCAAGGTATCGAGCACCCGGCGAATGTGGTCATCTTGCGGGAAAAGAGGCGTCGCGCCAGCGAACACCGTGAGCCCGACGACAAGGCAAACCTTTTTTGACAGTCCAATCACCGGCGCCGCGCGAGGGCGAGAATGACCTCCGCGTTCCGACGCTCGATGGCGTTCAGACCGGGATTTTGAGTGCAGGGGTAATAACAGGCGGGCCATGTATGGAGAAATTGCGGACTGAACCTGCGACGGTGCCGCTTGCTCGCCAACTATCCGCCGGCTCGAGCAGTCGCCTTCAACTTAGTTCTGCGACTGGAACGAGCCGCATTGGGCGCCGGTGCCGAAACGTTGATCGAAGTCGACGGTGCCGCCACCCACCGGAATGCTCGTGGGCGGCAATTCGCGGGTATATTGATTGACGATCACCGTCTTGCCGTCGGCCGTCATCGAGACTTTGACCGGTTCGAGCGACTTGCCCTTGCTTTCCGAGGTCAAGTCGAGCGTGTAATAGCCGATCACGGGTTTTGCCAGTGCGCGCACAAGCGGGGTGGAATTGTTAAGTACGACTGATTGCGGCAAGTAGACTTCCATATTGGCGTCGGCGCCTGTGCAGGAAAACATGCGGGTCATATACGCCTCCTGACGCGGATCATTGGCGGCGGCCGGATCGGAGACAACCCACAAAAGCGATAATGCTAGGAATGTTGCGCGGTTCATCGCGGACTCCCTGCCCAAGTGGTGGTGCCGCTATTGTAGTCTACTCGCACCCCGCAAAAATCAACCATGGTCTCGACTGCTGCAATGCACACTCCACTTCCGGAACGGGTCATTTCGACCGATCCGACCAGTCTTGCCTGCCGGGTCATGTCCGCTTCGCCCCGAAAGCGGACCTGAGCCTGGGCGCGACGGGTAGAAGAGGCATTGGGATAGACCGCACGCATGTGATTCAAGCTCCCCAACTGGGGAGTTTCGAATCATGCGCTATGAACTTACCGACCACGAATGGGCTGCCATCAAGCCGATGCTGCCCAACAAGCCGCGTGGCGTAGCACGGGTGAACGACCGCCGTGTTCTCAACGGCATCTTCTGGGTGTTGCGGTCGGGGGTGCCTTGGCGGGACCTGCCGGACAGTTTCGGTCCCTACACCACCTTCTACAATCGCTTCGTTCGCTGGCGGCGGGCAGGCGTCTGGGGCAAGATTATGAGCACCCTGGCTTGCGGCCATGACGTGGCTGTACAGACGATCGACACGTCCATTGTCCGCGTGCATCAGCACAGTGCCTCCATCGGTCGAAACAGAAAACAGTCGATGGGCTGGTCGCGAAGCGGGTTGACCAGCAAGATTCATGCGGTCGTCGATGCCAACGGGCTTCCGGTTAGGCTCGCGCTGACAGCCGGTGAGGCGCACGACAATCGACTTGCAGGCAGCCTTCTGTCTCGCCTGAAAAGTGGATTGGCGAACTACCCGGCCTTCGTCCAGCTCGCATCAATACGGCCGTGGCTGCGCGTTAATGAGTCCACGTCCTAGTGTTCAGGCGGGCGGCAAGGTTCGCTCCCGTAGCCACATCTCCGAATGCATACCAATCCAATTGACGGCGTCAAAATGGCCTTTGAACCTGGCAACGCGCTCAATAGAGCCGTCCTGCCATTCGGCCTCCACCAGCCATTCGTCGCCGTCGCCCAACACGACGCAGAATATCGGCCTGTGCCTAATCATAGCCATCTGGCGTACGCTACAGGCGGCGCGTGCGCTTACAACGCAAATCGCTTACCTTAGTTAAGCTGTCTACGGGATAGCTACGTTGTTCCCGGGTCCTGTCGGTGGAAGAAAGGGCATCGGCGACCTCCGCGTCTTATGGCGCGTTAGCTTAACTTTAGTTTGCGGCCGCCTGCGCCAGCAACGGTACGGCGATCTGGGGCCCAGGCTGCGTCGTGGGACAACACTGGCGCGTCTTGGCGCCGTCGGTTCAACGCGCGGCGCGCGCCGGCCGGGAGTTTACGGGTCTGCGCAGCCGGTTTTCGCGAACCGTCAGCCACAGGTAGTGGAGCCCGGTTCCAACGAGGTAGCCGATTTGCAAGCATGCGATCGCAGCCGTGGCTGTCAGCGCTACGGTCCCCGGCGCCACGCCTGCGATCATGGCGCCAATCGCGAACATGAGAATGATTAGGATGGACGGCACCAAGATCAGGACCTTGAAGCGTTGCCCAAGGAGCATCCCGACCAACAGGGTTAGGAACGCCGGCGTCAACATTTCAGAATGACCTCACGAGCGTTCACGTTCGACGCAAAGCCGTTAATTTTTCACTAATTTGCCGTCCGTACCGGGGTCGGGGACAGGCGTTGGATTTACAGTTTCAAGACCGGCTCGTTGCTTTGGGCCGATTATGAACAATATGTTACATGATTCGCCGGCCATTGTTTCGTGATCGCTAGCGCGGCTGTGATCGGCAACGCGTCGGCGGAGCTAAGTCTGACGAAACAGGATGTTTTCCTAGTCCGTGGTAGGGGCAAGGCTCGCGAACCTCCGAGAGATCGAGCTGTCCGCGATGGTTCGGTGCTGGCCGTTTTTGAGATCGCGTCAGCTCGTCGACGCGCGTTAAAATGCGGGCGCGGCTCCACTCTTGGTGAGGGGCTGCGCGACGCGCCTGTGCGGCATTGGGCGGCCGCCGCGCGGCGGCTGACGTCTATCGTTGGTGGCGATCGGGCGATGCTGGCGGCGCCGGCTCCTTGTGGACTACGCCGCCAATGCTGGAATGGTCGTTACCCCGTGGTTACCCCGAACAACTGCGTTTAGCTCAAGAATCCCATTAAGTGCTTGATTTTACTTGGTGGGCGGTACAGGGATTGAACCTGTGACCCCATCCATGTCAAGGATGTGCTCTCCCGCTGAGCTAACCGCCCGAATGGACACCTGGATGTAGCGTCGCGCCACCCGCAGGGTCAAGGCGGCGCGGTCGCAGGGAAAGGCAGCAGTGCGGCGAGGGACTTGCCCTCACATCCCTTCCGCCTTCTTACGCTTGTTGCACTCGTGCCAGTATTGCGGCCACTTCATTCCCGCCTCGATTTTTCCGGCCGCCTTCGCCTCTCTCCATTCCTTGCCGCAAGCGCGCTCGCGGGCGATCATGGCCTGGCGGCCAGGCGACGCTGGCTTTGTTTCGCCGGCTTTGGGTGTCTCGGCCGGCTTGGTTTCGGCCGCTGGAGTCGCGGGCGGTGTCGCAGGCGGTGCCGGCGGCGCGGCCGCTTCGGCGCCGCACTGCGCCTTGCGGAACTCGTTCCATTTCGTGCCGTTGAGCGTGCCGGCCTCTTTTGCGGCTTTGTACTTGGCGCTGCACTCCTGCATCGTCAGCGCGTGAGCTGACGTCGCTGCTACTGCGGCGCCGCCGAGCAGCATGGCGGCGCAAATGGCAACGTGAAGTAATCGCATGAGTAACGCTCCCGTATCCTGTTGTTGGCGTCAATGACGGTGCTTAGCTGCCGGTGGCGTCCGACATGCACTTCTTCGTAAAACTTGTCTGCGCCGCGCCGTGCAGATTCTGCGCCGTCGCCTGGTCGTCGCAACATTTCTTCGCGAAACTGTTCAATGCCGCTCCGTGCAGGTTCTTGGCCGTTGCCTGGACCTTGCAGCTGTCCGCCGCTGCAGCGGCAGTGACGATCCAAAACGAGGCGACGACTAATGCGATGGTCTTCATCTTGCCCTCCGTGTTGAACGATCGGTAATCGAAAATTCGCGGCACCTCCGCCGTCTACGTCGATTTCAGCGTGCCGTTCGGTGACGCTTGGTCGATGATCTCGGGCAGAAACTTCGCCATCAGCGCCAGCGTCTGGTCGACGGGCAATCCAAGATGGCGGGCGAATTCCTGCACCTGGGCGTTGCCGAGCACGGCTTTCAATTGGTCCGCGGTGACGGGAAGGTTGGCGCCGGGCCCGAGCCACGATTGCACCTGGGCGTTGAGGCCGCCGCTCTGCAGCGCCGCAACCAGTCCGTTGAGATCGCGGTATTGCGTTTTCGCCAGCACGCCGTTGATCAAGGCCGGGACCGCGGCGGCCTCAACTTGGCCCAAGGCTCCCTTGAGCACGTCGCCGAGGCCCAGATTGTCCAATAAACCCATGACCGCTCTCC
>DASPWJ010000211.1:0-9109 GCA_035621895.1 Burkholderiaceae bacterium
GCCATGAATCGGCAATGGTTGGCCCCTACCAGTTGATCCGGCAGTTGGGCACGGGCGGCATGGCCGAGGTATGGCTGGCGCAAAGGGCCGACGGAGCGTTCAAGCGCAGCTTGGCGCTTGAACTGCCCACCGCAATGGACCTTCGGCCAGACATCGCGAAGCGCTTTGCACGCGAGCGCGACATCTTGGCCGGCTTGGAACACCCCAACATTGCTCGGTACTACGACGCCGGGGTGAGCCAGGAACGGCTGCCGTATCTAGCAATGGAGTATGTGCACGGCGAGCCCATTACTCAGTGGTGTGATACGCATCTGGTCGAGGTGCGAGATCGGATCAAGCTCTTCCGACAGGTCCTGGACGCCGTGCAATACGCGCACGCACGAAAAGTGCTGCATCGAGATATCAAATCCGCGAACATACTGGCAACCGGCTCTGGCCAGGCTCGACTGCTCGATTTCGGAGTAGCCAAACTCTTGGCCGATGAGGAGACACAAACGCAACTTACTCAGCTCTACGGCCAGGCTTTCACACCCGAGTACGCCAGCCCCGAGATGATACGTGGTGATCGTGTGCAAGAAGCAAGCGATATCTATGCCCCCGGGGTAGTGCTCTACGAGCTCTTATCGGGCAGCCGTTTCTATCAACTCAAGACAAACGCCCCGCTTGGCGCGCTCGAGCATGCTGTGCTGCGGGCGCAGATCCCGCAACCGAGTTCGCAAATCACCGATGAGTCCGCAATAGCGCGGGCAACGACCGCCAGAAAACTCTCAAGGCAGCTGCGAGGAGATCTCGATGCAATTGTGCTCAAAGCCCTGCAACGCGATTTTCGGGAGCCCTATCTAAGCGCCGAAACCTTGGCCGATGAACTGCAGCGTCACCTCAACGTAATGTCCGTCAACGCGCGCCTCGCAAATCCGATTTACCGTCTGAGTCGGTTCGTTCTCAGGCACCGAAGCGGCGTCGCCACGACTGCAATTGTCGTGATGCTCGTCGCAGTGGCCCTTGGCTATGCACTTACGCGCAGCGCCTAGGCGCTGATCGAACGTAAGACCGTGGCCTAGGAAAAAATCGACTGTTTTTTTGCGCAATCGGCGCGAATTCGTCCGGAACACTTGCGGCGCAGAGCGTCCAAGATCCCACGAAGACCTCGTGCAGTATCTGCGAGCGTCGCCGACTTACGCGATTTGCCCGCTCCAACGCCAAAGGCGCTCATCTTTCACCTAATTTTTCAAAAGCGGCGCCGCGAAACAAATTGCAAGGTCGCTTGCAAAAGAACAAGGTGAGCGCATCAGTGTGGCTCTTATCGGTTGATCCCCTTTTTCCGACGTGCACTGCTGCAGAGCGTCCAAACGATCTCGTAAAAGGTCCGCAAATCTTAGATGATCGGTGGGCGCGCGAGCGGCCGCGAAGCGCAAAGCGCCTGAGCTTTGGTCAGAGCGGTTTTCTTCTATATCTGACAGCACGCAAGAGTTTGGCCCTTTGATGTGGGCATTGAATTCAAACGCACCCGGCAGCCAGCAACTTTGCCTTCTCGGTGAGTTTTTGGGGTGACACTATGCGCACATGGGATGCATCTTTTTGTAGGACGGTTGCCAAGAGCGATTGCGACGCAAATATGCTGGCTATGGAGCCCTGGGCGCCCGCAAGCAGCAAGTCTTACCCTTGAAAGACCGGCTTTGGCCAAGAGGTGGATACAAATTCCCCGTCGATCGCACCGTAAAGCACAATTCCCTGACATACTAATCGCCGCTGCAGGTCGCTAAACACACCATGAGCCCGATGCCATTCGGTGACGATAAAGAGCGCTCTGTCGTGCCAATCGATGACCGTACTCGTACGGCTGATTCGATGCGGATGGCGCCGCCGAACCGAAACAACAGTTGCCTTGGACTCGGCGCCCGGTTGGGCGAGTTCGAGGTCGCCCGGATCATCGGTATCGGCGGATTCGGGATTGTCTATCTCGCATTCGACCATTCGCTGCAACGCAGCGTGGCGATCAAAGAATACATGCCGGCGGCACTTGCGGTGCGAACCGACACCGGTGCGGTAGTGGCGAAATCGAATCGACAAGCCGAAACCTTCCGGGTCGGCCTGAAGAGCTTTGTCAATGAAGCACACCTGCTCGCTCAATACGACCACCCAGCGCTTTTGAAGGTGTACCGCTTCTGGGAAGCGAACGGAACCGCTTACATGGCGATGCCGTTCTACGAGGGCATCACACTGAAGCAGACGATTAAGAATCTGAACGGTTCTACTCCCGATGAGCGATGGTTAAAGGAGATCCTGCGCCCGCTGGCCGACGCGCTTGCCCTGATCCATCGGGGTTCGTGCTTTCACCGCGATATCGCACCGGACAACATCCTGATTCTTAAAAACGGCCAGCCCCTGCTCCTGGATTTTGGAGCAGCACGCAGGGTAATTGGCGATATGACCCACGCGCTTACCGTAATCCTGAAGCCCGGCTATGCACCCATTGAGCAGTATGCGGAAACACCCAACCTGAAACAGGGTGCGTGGACCGACATCTACGCCCTGGCGGCGGTCGTCTACTTTGCCATCAGCGGCCAGGCGCCGGTGCCATCGGTAGCGCGGATGATGAGCGATCCATTAGTGCCGATTGCAAAACTCGGGGCAGGCCGATACAGCGCCTCATTTCTTCGGGGCATTGATAAGGCGATGTCCGTGCGACCCGAACAAAGGCCGCAGAGCATCGCAGAGTTGTGCAATCTGCTGGACCTTGGTGAGGTCCGGCAAAAAGCGAAGAGCCCGCCACCAATTAAGGCCTCGACGGCCAAAACGCCAACTGCAAATCCGCGCCGTGACAAATCCATGGTGCGGTTTATCGCGGGCACTGCAGCGCTGCTATTCGTCGGCGGGGTCGCAACATATCTTGCGCTTTCTGAATTAAAGCCAAAATCGCTAGCTGCAGTGCCGCCCGCACCCATTACGACTGCGCCCGCCAAGAGCGCACCAGTTGAGGCCAAGGAACGCCAATCGGATGATGCCAAGAATGTTGAACTGCTCCCCGCTGCGCCCGCGGCCACCGAGAAAACGCCCGTGAGTTCGAATCTTCCAGAGCCAAGCCCACGACCCGAGCCCGAGACAGTGCGGTCCGAAGATAAGACCGACGGGGTACAACCGTCGTCCGCACGTGTGGCCGTGCACAGCAATGCGGCCGAGCGCACGGCCACGCCTGCGTTACCAAAGCGGCTCGAAGTTTCGGCTCGCTGTACCGACATCCTCCAGCGAGCGTCTCTCGGAGAACCGCTGACCCTGGAAGAACAAACCGCCCTAAAAGGGGAGTGCAAATAAATGCAAAAACCGATAACAAAGACTCACTGGTCCATTGCTGCTATCGCATCGCTCTTACTTACGGCTTGCGGGGCGCCACCCGTTGCGACAACCGATACCGGAGATCTGAGCTTCGACCAGGCCGTCACTTCCGCAACAGATGGACTGATCGCACAGGCCGACAAGCTGCCAAGCTTCCTTGCAGACGTTGAGGCAAAGATCGCCAAGCGGAAAGTCGTTATCGATCCGATGCTCGATGCTAGCAGTGGACAGCAAACTGCATTAACCCAGCGCCTGGAACAGGGTGTAATTGCACGCATGCGCGCCACCCACCCCCAGTTCGAGATCCTGCCATTTGAGCCGGCCAATCTCGCGAAAGCGTCTCACCTGATCACTGGGACGACGACTCGCGTCCAGGGTGACAAGGGCAGCCGCGCGATCCGCATCGATCTTGCGCTTACCGACCTGAAGACGCGTAACGTGGTCGCTCAGGCTTCCGCACGCGCACGAGACGAGGGTCTCGATACGAGTCCGACAGCCTATTACAGTGACAGTCCGATACTGGTCAAGGACAACGTAGTTGACGGATACATCCGTACGAGCGCTACGCGTCCAGTAAATCTGGCTGACGGTGTGTACCTGGAACGCATTTCCACTGCCACTCTGATCAGTGATGCAGCCCGCGCCTATAACGCCGGACAGTACGACCAATCCTTGGCTTTTTACCAACAGGCGGCGGGTGCCACAGGCGGGGAGCAATTACGTGTGCTCAACGGCATCTACCTGGCTGAATGGAAACTGGGTCGCACGGCCGATGCCGAGCGGGCTTTTGGCAAAGTCGTGGCCTTCGGCATCACCAACAACAACTTGGGAGTGAAATTTTTGTTCAATCCTGGCACGACCGAATTTTGGTCCGATCCGAAGGTAAGTGGTCCCTACCCCATGTGGCTGCGTCAGATTGCCCGGCAAAGCGCCACGGCTAAGGCCTGTATAAATATTGTGGGACATACGAGCCACACCGGCTCCGCAACCTTAAATGACCGTCTCTCGGAGCAGCGCGCAGCCTATATCAAACAGCGTCTGGAAACCGAAGCGCCCGAGCTTTCCTCTCGCAGCGGAGCGAGCGGCATGGGTTTTCGCGAAAACATCGTTGGGACCGGCACAGACGACGCACGCGATGCTCTCGATCGAAGAGTGGAATTTAAGATCGTCAGCTGCCGCTGAAACTTGGCAACACACCAAAGAGCGGCCGCAAAAAAGGTTACTTGCCATCGCGCAGGTGTGGCCCGCTTGCGGCGAGAGCTGCCGTAGTGTTGTTTCGCAATTGCGTGCATTGCATTGGTGACCCGTGCGCAAGCCACGCGCCGGGAGTTTCTTCTGCGCTTGAAAGTGACGCGATATTTTGGAAAGCAACTTTGCGCACAGTCGGCATGGCGTGTTTTGCATCCCGACCTAGCGCCGCAGTACGTGTCTTGCGATCGTGCCTATACGGACCAGGAAATCGGGTTGTTGACGATCGGAATGAAGCGGACTCCGACCGCTTCTGCCGCTCGCCTCGCGTCGACGACCATCTCCTTGAGTTTGCCCATTTGCTGAGCATGCGCATCGCTCTTCCAGATGCTGACATGGACCATTGAACCGGTCGGGGAAACGGCCGCAAAGTAATGAATAAGACCAGGAAGCGCTTTGATTGCCGGTACCAAGTAAGCACTCGTCTCTCGCGCCATTTGGTCCACCTCAGCCAAACGCGCGGGATCAAAGTCGCCACGAGAAACCCGGACAACGGGAGCTGACTGCGTTTTTGGCTCCATACGATGTTTCTCCATTAAAAGTGGGGTCCCCAGGCTCGTGAACTCGATTCCCCCTGGGTCTTCCATTTCGCCACTATGTATCCGTATCCGTGCAACCTATCCCTCACGACAGCTGAAAGCTCGGGGCACCCATGGGGTTGCACACCGCCAGCAAATCAAGGGGTGTTTCGAGCGGCTCTGGTTCGCTCTTGACTGGGTGGCGAAAAGCGCGGTGTGTACGACGAGCGCGTTGCAACGCCAGCGCAAGCCTGCGGCATTCCCAGCCCACTCGTTCGACTGGCAACTCCTGGGAACTTGTCAGCTGCCAACCGCCTCCTGCGATTATTTTTTGCAATGCACAAGTGCTGATGCATATCGCCTCCCAAGGCTATCGGTATCGCAGCAATGCCTTCCTCGACCCGTAATCGTCCTCGCTCGCGGCGCGAGCTGGGCCGTTTTGATTGCTCATGGTCACTCTTGAAGTAAACGCCTAAACGCCGCTTCTCGAACCATGCGGTGCTGCGGCACGCAAGATCCGCCGCTTGGGCGAACTTTTGTTCGCAAACAACCAAAACTGGCGCCCGTCGCCCCTTAACGCGGTTGGTACACAGCTTTTTGCAGTCCGTCGCAAAACGCTCGAGTCAAATGGCGCTCAAAGGCAAATTGGGACCACGCCAGCTGGAAGCTGGCACTCATCTGGAGAACGCCATGTCCACAGCCGTCATGCCACTTTCCCGCACAGCCCGCGTGGTTGCCTTTACCGCCAGCGTGCTTGCCACCACGACCATGCTGTCCATCAATCTTGGCTTAGTCCATAGCTACACGAGCTCAAGCGCCGCGGCCGCTGACACACGCGCGGACTGCTCAGGCCAGGCGCCTCGGCTAGGAGAAGAGACGGTGCCTCACGAAAGCTCGACAAAGCGCTCGTCCTAAAAACCGCGAACGCCCCCCAGGCTATGCGCCAACTGCGGCATGCCGGATCGCCCACCGTGCTGTAAGGTCACGCTATGAGCACAGTTATTTCAAAAATTATTGCAACATGGAACCAGATTGCACTGGGCGGCGGTCGGGCGGCGCGCGTCGTGGCACGCTGGGCGGCGGATTTGACGTGGACTCGGCTGCTCCTTGTATGCATCCTGGCGCTCGTTGCCCAGTCGATACTCACGGACTACGTACTGAACTTGCGCAGCGACGCAAACGTCGACGTCACCATTCCCAGCCGCACGCACCGTGGCGTTGCTCACCAGGAGGAGCCGGACGAGGGAGCCGTAGTCCGTATTGGACCAAACGGCGTCACGATCACTGAAAATGGCGAGCGCAAATCAGCTGTTCCGGCGACCTCCGAGGGAACTGCTCCTGACTCTTCCAAAGGTGCGAACGCACCAGCCGCCGGAGCACCGACAGCGAAAAATTCCGGCGCAGCTACGAATGCGAGGTCCTCTTCGGATCATCTCGATGTCGACATTCGTGGCGATCGAAGCGAGACGCAAAATGGACAAGCCACGCACCGGCGCTCGTTGGGCTCCTCGTTAAAGGAATTCGTGGAAGGTCTGGTCTTGCTGCTCATCGTATATCTGGTTGCGGCCAAAATCGTGCTACGCGTTACGGCCAAATCCGATGCCCGTGCGGCACAGGCTGAAGCCGCCGCCGAGCGCGAGGCGCTTTCGCGCCAGCTTGCGCAGGCACAATTAAAGGCTCTTCAAGCGCAAATCGAGCCGCACTTCCTGTTCAATACGCTGGCGTCGGTCGACTACCTGATTGAGACCGATCCGAAGCGTGCTTCCGAAATGCAAAGACACTTAATTCAGTACCTGCGCGCTGCGCTACCGCAAATGCGCGGCAATGAGTCTTGGTTGGGACGCGAGGTCGATCTGGCGCGCGCGTACCTGGAGATACTGAAAGTACGGATGGAAGAGCGTTTGCGCTTTGCGGTGGATGTTCCGGATGGTCTGCGGTCCGCGGAATTTCCGCCGATGATGCTGCAATCACTGGTGGAAAATGCCATCCGGCATGGCGTTGAGCCAAAACCCGAGGGCGGCGAATTGCGAGTGAAGGCGGCCGTCGTTGACGGACAACTTGAGGTCGCAGTGGCCGACTCCGGTGTTGGACTGACAGCCAGCGGCGGGAGCGCCTCGACAAATGTTGGCGGCCTTGGTCTGGCAAACATTCGCGAGCGACTGGCGCGGCTTTATCCAGGTCGCGCAAGCTTTGAGCTAAGGCAGCTGCAACCAGGCGGCGTGGAGGCAAAAATCCGAGTTCCGTACCACGTGGCGCAAAGCGAGTGGTCTACCGAGTCCGCCGCTATCGCCGAAAGAGGATCCTTGGCAACATGACGTCACCGCACCTGGTCCGGGCAATTGTCGCCGACGACGAACGCCTGATGCGCGAGCAGTTGAAATCGCGACTGGCCCAGGTATGGCCCGAACTCGCTGTCGTCGCTGAGGCACGTGACGGGCTCGAAGCCGTCGAAGCGGTGGCACGGGAGCGCCCCGACATCGCATTTCTTGACATCCAAATGCCGGTGCTTACGGGCATCGAGTCCGCCCGCGAGATTGCGGTGCTCCCGGACGTCCGGTGCGAGATCGTGTTTGTCACTGCCTACGACCACTACGCAATCGAGGCATTTGAGCAGGGTGCGCTGGACTACGTGCTTAAGCCCGCCGAGGAGGCGCGCCTGGGGCGCACGGTCGAGCGTCTAAAAGCACGCTTAGCTGCTGCGAGCGTCGATGCGGCTACTTCGCCGCCACCGCTTGCCGGCGTGGCCGATCGGCTCGCCCAGATTGAGCGGTTACTACAGATGGGCCAACCGGATAAGCGCCGACCGCTGCGCTGGTTGCAGGCTACGCAAGGCAACACTTTGCGCCTGATCGCCGTTGACCAGGTTCTATTTTTTCGCTCGGATGAGAAATACACGCGCATACAAACTGCTCAGGCCGAATGGCTCATTCGAACACCACTGCGCGAGCTCCTCGAGCAGATCGATCCAGAGCTGTTCTGGCAGATCCATCGCGGCACAATCGTCAACGTGCAGGCAATTGAACGTGTCGAGCGAGATGACACGGGTCGATTGCGGATCCGCGTACGCGGGCACCCCGAAATTCTCGACGTCAGCCGCGGATTTAGTCACTTATTCCGGCAGATGTGAGCCATGTGCGGATTTCTATCCGAGGTTTGAAATTTCAAATGCCTTGGGATCGGTTACAAGTTGCGGCAATTGTCTGACACTTTGTGGGTTCGCCGTTTTGGTCGAACGCTTCACGTCAGTAGCATGTCATTGCATGCTTGCACCGCCAAGTGCATCGCGCACCGCGCAAGGACAGCGTTCCCGACCCCTAATGGGTGCTGCGGTGCGAGGCGGACAGCGGTTGCCGGCCGTACGTGGAGGGCGGCCGATGCCCGAAATCTACTGCGGCACGTCGTTCCTAGCCAAGAATCCCGAAACGTCCCGCAGAAATTGATATAGATCACCGCAGTCAGGCTGCTCGGCGACACTCTCCGATAGGCCGTTGAAAACTTGATAAATCTCCTCCGCGGCACTGCGCGTTGCTTGCTCGAGCTCGATGTCCATTGCGATCTTCGTATCTTGTCGAGGGGGTTCAAACGTATCGGTCTGCATCGATCAAGCCAATACACCAAGCGGCTTACCATATGTGAGTCTTGTGACTGTCGCGTTAAAGCTCGGAAAGCATTTCTTCATCTGATATCGCCTCGTCTGAGAACCATTTTTACCGGCGGCGCGACTTGGTCGCGGCAAACCCGGGGGGTCGAGCCACACGCAGGTCCCTTGGTTGACTCTGAAACTGACACTCAGCACGTGCTGCGCTGCAAGAATCCTCGTCCCATTCGTGTGCGCCAATCTTCAATTCGGCATCCGACCCTTCGCTTCAATCCCGCTTGACGGTGGAGAGCTTTTTGGTGCGTCATGTTGTCGCCCACCTCGCCGCCTCCAAGCGTGCGCGACCACGTGGCCCTGCCTTGTACGCGACCGGCTATTTTTTTTCACTGCCTTGAGCCGTTAGTTTGGCATC
>DASPWJ010000212.1:0-5442 GCA_035621895.1 Burkholderiaceae bacterium
CCCGTGCAATTAATTAAATGCTTGTCGATCCTTTTCTCGTCGGCGTTTTGCTCATTGTGGGATTCGGCGGCCTGGGCGGCTCCTGGTTGGCGACGCGACGCGTGGTTCGAGCGTCGCATTTGCCTTGGGTGTCTGCGGTCCTTGCCGTTGTCGGTGGTCTGGGCTTTGCGGCCTTATCGCTGCCGTTCGTAAATTACGCCGACTGTCTGGGCACCATATGGGCATCCAATGTTGGGCCGGCAGCCGTGACTTTGGGCGCTGCGGGAACGGTGGGGGCTTTTATTGCGGTCCTTCTTTTCGTAGGCTGCCTTGCAGGATCGCTAATTGGTTGAGGCATTGGAGCGGGAATTAAGCGGCTGCGTCGCGCAACGTAAGGTTGAGGAGCACACAAAGCCGGCATTGCTCGAGCTCCGCAATGGGTTGCGGATTCAACCAGTTGATAACGGGCTTTCACAGTTCGTGGAAGCGGTCGTCGCGCCTAACCGCGCTGCAATCAGTGCATCGACCCCGCTGCCGCTCGCTCCAGCCGTGCATTGATTTGGCCGAGAACAGTACGCATCTGCTGCTGCTCGGCTTCTAACTGCCTCACTAGGTCGGCCAACTGAGCCCGGGATATCGGTGGACTTGCATCCCCAGCGTCAGTCAGAGTGTCGGGGGCCAAGCCTGCGTCGACCGCGAGCTACTGCGCAGTGCATGCTGCCGACGGTTTGCGCAGAACTTTCTCAAAAAGAATTAGCAGCTCGTCGCGGGCAGAGGTCAGCTTGGCGAGCAGGGCCTAGTTGGAGGGCATGTAGCATGACGGCGATTATGTCGACAGCATTGCGCGTTCAAAGACGGCTGCGCGTTCTGGGAGAGGGGCCGGCGCAGACGAGACCTGAGGCAGGTGCCGGTACAGTTCAAGGACGGGGTAGACGGTATACGACAATGTGCCTCGTATCGTTGGCGATGTCATAACCGACTAGCGCCTCGAAAGTCTTGCCGTCGGTTAGGTACTTCCCATACCCCGCTGCGGCCATTTTCTTGAGGTCGGTTGGTCGATTGTTATCGCCTCTTATATTTCCTTCGGAGCCGTCAAAGACGATGCGGAGCCGCTGTGCATCACTGCTTCCCAACGCGAAATGAATATCGTCAATCTCATCACGCATGGCCAGACTCCTTCCAAAGTCAACAGGCGATCGAACCAAGCTTAGTCTAGCGCGGCATCGTCACACAGCCACGTGTCGAATTGATGGCCGAGTACGCCCACCTTGGCGCGATGCAGGTATATTGGCACGCCTCGCACCGACCGCGCGTTTTGGGGCGAGAGCCGGGGAGCGCAGGCGACTGAGGCGCTCAGATCTACGAGGGAGACTATGAAGAAGATTGTGTCTGCTCTGCTGGTGTTCGCGCCGCTGTGCGCTTATGGCGATTGGGTGAAAGTCACCTCTGCATTAAACGGCACCGGGGACATCTATGTCGATCCCACGACGATTTCAAAGACGGGGGACGTGCGACAGGCGTGGGAACTGCTGGATCGTTCGACCCCCGATCAGGGAGTTCTTTCGGTTACGGCCGTTCTCGAATTTGACTGCAAAGATAAGAAACTACGTCACAATCAAACGACAGCGTATTCGGGACATATGGCCAAGGGTGACATTCTCGGCATCGGTGCCGTGCCCGACGCTTGGCAGAACGTGGCTTCCGGTACGGTTGACGAAGTCGCCATGAACTACGTTTGCTCCAATTGACATCCCTCCGTCCAAACGCGCTGCTTTTAAACTCGCTATTGATGAAGATTCCAAGAGATGTGGAACAGACGCATCCCCTCGCTTGGAGGCACGCGACGAGCCTGCGCATCCGACGCAAAGGATGATTCAAACCATCTTCATGTTCTCACCGACGCAACGCTGCGCCATATCCGCGATACGGTGCCAAAGCGGGCCCTCGCCGCTTCCGTAAGCGGACGTAGCGTCCTAGGCCCAGTGCTCGGCGGCTGTGCGCCGCCGGTAGACGTGCCGCTTGCTCACGCCGAACCTCTTGGCTGCCTGGGCTACCGTTAGGTCCAGGTTCAGGGCACACTCGCGGTCGGTATCGCTCGGCGTCGACGAACGGCCGAACTTAACGCCACGCGCTCGTGCAGCGGCCAATTTTGCGTTCACGCGCTCCAGGGTCAACTCGCGTTTCATCTGGTTCCGGGCGCCCAGGATATTGAGCATTCCTCGTCCCATCGCGATGGTCGTGTAAATCTTCTCCGTAAGCGATTGCAAACCAATGCCGCGCGCCTGTAGCTCGTTCAGCAGCGCGGTCAGATCGGCCAGGCTGCAGGTGGCGCGGCTGAGGCTATAGACGACCAGCACGTCGCCGCTCTTGAGCGCCTTGAGCATCTTGCGCCAGCCGGGACGGTCGGTGGCGGCTCCGCTGACGCCGTGGTCGGTATAAATCTTCGTGCAATCAGCCTTCGTGAGTGCGTCACGCTGCAGGTCGAGCTTTTGCGCGGCCGTGCTGACTCGGCCATACCCGCATATGGCCATTTCGCTTTCCACTTATGTCACCGACTTAGGTCGTCTAGGAAGAGCCATTGTGTCCCGAGCTAGAGATTAGGACGCAGCGCCTTGGGACAGATGGGAGCGACAGCGCCTTCTAGAAGCCGGAGCATGAGGCGAAGGAAGTGTGGCGACCTGCGGCGTTTTTGCGCCGGAAGCGAACCCCGGCGATTCCTCTGTGAGCTGGCGCCCGATTGAAAAGCAGTCCTCTGAGTCAGCCCGGCTAAGTGACGCACACCGGGTAGTGGCGCGCATAATGTTGCCTGGGTGGGACGGTTTGGCGCGTAAGCTTTCCAGACCAAGAGCGGCACCTTGTTTTGTACTTGGAGGCATCATGAATCCCCTCACTCGCCGTCAGACGCTGGGCGATCTGCTACACCGAAGCGCTGCAAGAGCTCCAAAAAAGCTGGCCATCGCCTGCGGGGACACTCGATGGACCTATGCTGAGTTTGACCGCATCAGCGAACGTCTTGCGGCCGGCCTGGCGCAGCAAGGCATTGCCAAGGGCACATGCGTGGCGATTCTTGCACGCAACTCACACGCCTTTGCAGCGATGCGCTTTGCGCTCGCGCGGCTTGGCGCCATCCTCGTACCGATTAATTTCATGCTCAAGGCCGAAGAGGTCGCCTACATCCTTCGGCATGCCGGTGTGGTGATGCTGGCGACCGACAGCGCCCTGGCGCCGCTGGCGCGCGCAGCGGCCGCGCTTGGCACCACCGTGCGAGACTTGGTCTGGCTGCCCGCGGAAGACCCGAGCGAACCGCAGGCCGACATGATTAGTTTCGACGTTCTCGCCGCGTGCAACGAGGAACTGCCCGATGTGGCACTAGGCGGCAGCGATCTGGCACAGATTGTCTACACCAGCGGAACCGAATCGTCCCCGAAGGGGGCGATGTTGACCCACGACGCGGTCTTGTGGCAGTACGTGAGCTGTATCGTCGACGCCGGCATCGCACAAGACGACATCACGCTGCACGCATTGCCGCTGTATCACTGCGCGCAGCTGGACGTCTTTTTCGGACCCTCGATCTATGTTGGCGCCACGAACGTCATCACGGGCCGTCCGGTGCCCGACAACCTGCTGCCGTTGATCGCGCGGCACCGCATCAGCTCGTTCTTCGCGCCACCGACCGTCTGGATCTCCTTGCTGCGCTCACCACTGTTCGATACCACCGACCTGTCCAGTCTGCGCAAAGGCTACTATGGGGCATCGATCATGCCGGTTGAAGTGCTGCGCGAGCTGGCGCAGCGCTTACCGAATGTGCGTCTTTGGAACCTCTACGGCCAGACAGAAATCGCTCCGCTGGCGACGATGCTCGGCCCCGCGGATCAGTTGCGCAAACCCGGATCGTGCGGACGTGCCGTGTTGAATGTTGAGACACGAGTCGTCGATGATGCCATGCACGATGTGGAGCCCGGTGAAGTGGGCGAGATCGTCCACCGATCCCCGCACCTGATGCTAGGCTACTTCCATGATGACGAACGCACTGCAGCCGCGTTCGAGGGTGGTTGGTTTCACTCCGGCGATCTAGCGACGCTAGATGCTGAAGGGTATATCACGGTGGTCGATCGAAAGAAGGACATGATAAAGACTGGTGGCGAGAATGTTGCCAGTCGCGAAGTCGAGGAAGCCCTCTATCGCCTGCCACAGGTATCCGAGGTGGCAGTAATTGGCGTTCCGCATCCGCACTGGGTCGAGGCGGTGGTTGCCGTGGTCGTGGTCAAGTCTGGCCATTCGCTTACCGAGGCTCAGTTGTTGGCGCACTGCAAGGCGACAATGGCATCATTTAAGGCGCCCAAGGGCGTCGTCTTTGTCGATGTGTTGCCCAAGAACCCAAGCGGGAAATTGCTCAAGCGGCATCTGCGACAGGCGCATGCAACGTTGTTCTCAGTCAGCTAAGGCGTTGGACGCGCGGGCATCTACGACGCAAATGCACGCCTCGTACGTTTTCTCCCAGGTGTAATTCGGCCACGTGCATTGCTGCGCGCTTTGGTTACTCGGATACATCGATTTTACGCAGCCTCTCGGCATCGTCAGCCTTGCTCCTCCGGGAATGGTTGGTCAGGGTCGCGAATCTCGAATTAGGTCCGGTGACGGGCTTTTCGGCGGAATTCCGTTTATCGGTGCGAAGCGGACGCGAGCGTGACGCTCTGGACGCCTCGCGGGCAGTTGGAATCCTGGGCGACGTTCGCGTAGACGGTCGGTATTTGACCCATGAAGGTCGCAAGAGCAAAGCAAAGAATTGCTTACACACCATCTCGTTGGGACATTGCCGCGATTGTCTTGCTCGTCGGCGGGTTGCTAAGTCCAGCGATCACCTTGGTCGTTTGGAAGATCTTCCACCTTCCGGGTGGCATGGCATTCTTTACTGCGACGGGTTTCGTCGCGCACGCAGTCGCTGTTGCGACCTTGCGCCTTCTCATTTTTGCCGAAGGGGAGTGGTGCGTCTTGGCTCATATACGTGCTTGGATTCCCGAACGGATTGCTCGTATGGAAGGTTGGTCCATCTGCGCTTTTATTCTTCCTAGCGCTGACCTTTGGAGAATAGCTGGCACGAGCTATAACTAGCCCGATTGGGACGCAAAGGGTTCAGGATGCCCGAATACTCCGACGTCTGCGGTCGCGTCCCCAGGAGAACCTCTTTCGGCGGACCGGGAAGCCCGGTAAAAGTCAGTAGTTCGCCTCTGGTACGTCCGCTTTAGGGATCTTGCCCGGTTTGAGCCAGGTTGCTATCGTGGCTAGATGGCCATTAGCGGACAAAGAGATATCGTGTTGCCGGCCGCAAAGATACTATGGAGGACTGCACAAGCTAGACCCGTTGAGTAAGAACGGGCCTTCTCCTAACTTCTCGGCAAAGGAGCAAGGAAAATGAAGACTCTTGACACAGCCCTCCAAGGTAAGGATACGACGAGGCAAGTT
>DASPWJ010000213.1:0-3555 GCA_035621895.1 Burkholderiaceae bacterium
TCATGTCCGCGTTGCGCTCAGATCCGGCATTTGGCAACATTCCTTAGCAGTCAGCGCCGCACGGCGCTCCCGGCGAGGAGCAGTCAACCGCGGTGTTCGCGGACTTGCTTCGAGAGCGGACTTTCGTGTTCCTTTTGTGGCCCCCTCTCAGCGGGCAATGAGCGCTTTCGCAGCCGTTCTTGGCGTCCAGCATGCCTCCACTGAGATGCTTACCTTGACACGGCGCAATTCGCGTGCGCAACCAGGGCGTACATTTGCTTTACGTACATCAATCGTCCGATAGAGGTTGGAGGAGACCATGCGCAAAGACATCGAGTTCAAGACCGAGGACCGCGTGACGCTGCGCGGATGGCACTACGTGCCCGATGGAAGGGCTGAGCGCTTTCCAACGATTGTCATGGCACACGGATTTTCGGGCGTCAAGGAGATGTTTCTGGATGACTTTGCGAAGTGCTTCGCAGACGCGGGCCTCGCGGCGATCGTCTTCGACAACCGTAATTTCGGCGCGAGCGACGGCCAGCCCCGTCAGGAGATCAATCCGCATCAGCAAATCAGCGACTACCGAGACGCCATCACGTTTGCCGAGACGCTGCCGCAGACCGACAGCGCACGCATCGGCGTCTGGGGTTCGAGCTTCAGTGGCGGCCACGTGCTGGTTGTGGGGGCGACCGATCGACGCGTCAAATGTGTCGTCTCGCAGGTTCCCTCGATCAGCGGCTACGCCACCTCCCGCAGAATGACCCGCCCGGACCTCGCCGCCCGCATGAACGCGATGCTTGATGCAGACCGCCGCAATCGCTACCAGGGGAAGCCTTCTGCGATGCTACCCGTGATATCCGAAAATCCAGCAGGGCCTGCCGCCCTGCCGCAACACGAAACATGGGTTTGGTTTACCGAGACGAGTAAATCGCGGGCGCCTGCCTGGAAAAACGAGATCACATTGCGTTCCGCGGAATTGGTCAGGGCATACGAGCCGGGCACCTACATCGGGCAAATCAGTCCGACGCCGCTTTTAATGATTGTCGCGCTCGAGGATCATGTTGCGTTCGCCGATGAGGCTCTTGCAGCCTACGAGCGCGCGCTCGAACCCAAGAAGCTTGTCATGCTCAAGGGCGGGCACTTTGACGCCTACGGGAAGCACCTTAAGAGTGCGGCGGAAGCCGGTCGGGACTGGTTCGTCCAGCATTTGTGCCAGTCCTGACGCTTGCCCCCTATTGCTATCGCGATCGTCTACTTCCCAGCGCGTGATGCGTTTCATTGCGGCGCTGTGGCGCCGCGATTTTGCTTCCCGGACGGTGGCTTTTCGTTGAGAGCAAACCCTGCTTCGGGTCGAGCTTGTCTGAAAACTGCGAAGTCCGGTTCTGGCATTTAGCGAGGTCCTGTCTTTGGCCTGCGGTATGTCCGGGTTTGGTCGATTTTTCCAGAATGCGTCCGCTGACGAGGTGCGGACTACATGTCCGCAGCTCAGCTAGAAATGGTCATCGGCATCGTTCATGTCCGCGTTGCGCCCAGAACCGGCATTTGGCAACATGCCTTAGCAGTTAGCGCCGCACGGCGCTCCCGGCCATTACAAGCCGTCGACGACCGACTGCTTTCGGCGGCATAACACCTTGACGTCGGGCAACAATTAGATTCCCGTCTTGGGGCATGCTCTTCTGCGATCATGAAGCCGCTTAAGAGGTGCTGATATTCGCCTCACAACTCGCCTTTTAACGGGCGGAGATGTGCGCGTTCCCGACGGAGGAGGTCATCATGGCTTCGCAAGCAGATACTCGCCGCTCGGCGGTCCTCGTAGCCACGCAATTTGGCCCAATCGAGGGCGTCGACGATGCCGTAAAGTCCGGCACGTTCTATTGGCTCGGTGTGCCGTTTGCCAAGCCGCCAGTCGGTGCGCTGCGGTGGAGGGCGCCGGTGGATCCGGATCCATGGACGTCGCCGCGACCAACCAAGACGTTCGCCAATGCCGCCGTGCAAATCGGCATGCTCGTTGGTCCGGGCGCAAACAATACTTACGACACTACGATCGCTAACACACTGAATCAGGCCGTGGGAAGCGAGGATTGCCTGTACATGAACGTCTGGCGGCCTGCAACCCCCGAGCCGAACCTGCCGGTCATCGTATTCATCCACGGTGGTTACGACCTCGCTGGCTACACCGCAGACCCGATGTACAACGGGGCGAACCTTGCGAAGGCCACCAATGCGGTGGTCGTTACGGTGAACTACCGGCTCGGCGTGTTCGGGTGGTTCAGCCTCCCGCAGCTCAAGACCGGCAATACCCTCGATGATTCCGGCAACTTCGGCACGCTCGACAACATCAAGGCGCTACATTGGGTCAACCGTAACATCACAGAATTTGGTGGCAATGCGGGCAATGTGACCGTAATGGGCCAGTCGGCCGGTGCCGCGAACACCTGGGTCTTGTTGGTCGCTGAGCAGACCCGCAGTGCGGGGCTCTTCCATCGGGTCGCACCTATCAGTGGCAACATGTCGCTGGCGAGCAACTTGCCTGCCGGTGCGATTCCGTGGTTGCAGCCCGTCGAATACTTTGTTACACAAGGCAAGGCGTTGCTCAACAACTTGCTGATCGCTGACGGCCATGCGACGGACGAGGCGAGCGCATCGGCGTTTGTCGCCACGCAGACGAGCGCGCAGATCGCGGAGTACTTGCGCGCCAAGAGCCCGTCGGCGGTCCTGACGACATTGCTCACTAAACTCACGCCGTTGGGCTTGGGGTGGTCGTCCCCGATTCCAGACGGTGCCGTCCTCCCAACGGACCCAATTGCGGCGATCGCTGCAGGCAATTATGCGAAAGTGCCGGTGCTGGCGAGCACGACCCGCGATGAGGCAAAGCTGCTTACGCAGTTTTTTGCCATGTCGCCCGCGCTGGGCGGCGTGCCTGGCCTCAAGTTAAGTGACGCCGAGCGTTTCATGACGTATTACAACTTCAATCCGAACGCCCCCACCGCGCTGACTACTGCATCGATAATCAACCCGCAATACCTTCCCGTGAGTGCCCCAGAGACCGGCTACAACGCGAAAGCCGCGCTTCTGACCAAGCTGTGGTTCATTGCCGGTCGCGACAACGTATTGAACACCTTGATGACGCAGCAGCCGAACGTGTGGCATTACGAATTCGACTGGGCGCAGGAGCCGCCGCCATGGAACGAGGTGTACGGGGCGGCGCATTGGTTCGATGTCTCGTTCTTGTTCAGCAACTTTGGGCCGCACCTTCTCTCGAACCTGATAAGTAGCAATGCCAACAAGAATGGCCGCCTTGCGCTGTCTAAGGCGATGATGGCCAGCATCGCAGCGTTTGCACGCACGGGGGACCCGAACAACGCATCGCTAGGCGTGACGTGGCCGGTCTGGCCAAAGACACTAGTGTTCGACGCCAGCCTCGTCGACAAGGCGATCTCGGTGAAATAGCCCACGAGCCTTGCTGGGATCGAACAGCGAGCTGGCCACCGGCACGGCTGGGTCCA
Source organism: Burkholderiaceae bacterium (assembly GCA_035621895.1). Lineage (GTDB taxonomy): Bacteria > Pseudomonadota > Gammaproteobacteria > Burkholderiales > Burkholderiaceae_F > GJ-E10. The sequence goes on from DASPWJ010000213.1 coordinate 3,486, forward strand.
GTCGCGCCGTGGGTTCATCTTCGGCTTTGTGCTATCTCGCCATAGGCTTGTCGGCCGGTTCCTTCAACGC
>DASPWJ010000214.1:0-29870 GCA_035621895.1 Burkholderiaceae bacterium
AGCTCTTTGGTGGCCAGATTGTGCTGCTCGGCTCCGTGCTTCCCGACATGGATCGTTTGCAATTGCCCGTGGCGTTGTCAGCGTGGGAGTTTCCAGGGGCACCGCAGCCGGGCGTAATTCTCACCGCGCAAGTGCTGCGCAACGCATCGGGCAGCGGTTTATTGCGCCCGGCGCCGGCGGTTGCACGCGTCGCGCTGCTTCTTGCAATGGTGTCGGTTGCTTTTCTCTCCGGTCCCTGGATACGCTGGTGGGCCTTGGCCGGCGCCTTGGTCGGCGCCTTTGCTGTGGTCACGGCGCTTCACGCCCACGGTTGGGTCCTTGCGCCGACTCACGCATTAATTGCTGCTGCCAGCGCGGTGATTACGCGCACCGCGCTGGATCTGGCCGATGCACGTCGGGAACGCGAGCGCGTAAGCCGGGCTTTGGGCGGCTACCTAAGTCCCGGTTTGCTCCGGGCCCTGATCAAGGGCGGTGTTGATACAAGCGGCACGCGCCGCGCCATCGCATTGCTTTTTGCGGACTTGCGCGGCTTTACCGCCTGGTCCGAACGGACCGATCCGGGCCTTGTGCACGATGCGCTCAATCGCTATTACACGGCGATTACTCCACTGCTGCATGCCTTGGGCGGCACGATTGATAACTTTCGTGGCGACGGAATCATGGTCATGTTCGGCGCGCCCCAACCGCAGCAAAAGGAATGCGATAGCGCCTTTGCCGCCGCGCGCCAGCTTCTCGAGGTGCTCGACCGTTTCAACGAGCACGAGCTTGCTTCGCGTGGCATGGAGCCGTTTGATGTTTGCATTGGTTTGGCATATGGCGAGGTCATCGTAGGGGATGTGGGCAGTTCGGAGCGCAAGGATTACACGGCGCTGGGAGATGCGGTGAACGTTGCAGCGCGCCTGCAAGAGCTCGCCGGCACACTGGGCGTTGCCGTGCTCATGACGCGAGCTTTTTCCGAGCGCTTGTCGCACGCCGAGCCGGATTTGCGCGACCTGGGCGAGCAGGCGCTCAAGGGCCATTCGCCCGTGGCGGTGTGCAGCTGGACACCTGCGCACCGGCAAAACGCGACGCAAGGAACGAGGCAGCGGTAGGCGCCGCGACTAGCGTGTTTACGCTGCGCGGCGGCCCGAGACGCGCTTTTGCGATCGCGTCTGGCGCAATACGCTGCGCAAAGAGGGGGAGGACACAATTTGCTCAGCGAACTACGCAAAGGTCGGTTCTTGACCGTATTGGTCGGCGTGGCCGCGCTGCTTTGCGGCGCTTCGGCGTCTTTCGCGCAGCCCGGCAAGGCATCGACCGGGCCTGTAGCGGTGGTAACCGACGTAAAGGGCAAAGCGACCCTGCGGCATGCTGACCGCCGCCACGAGATCTTGGTGCTTGATCTGCTCGAGCGCTCCGACGAGCTGCTGCTGGCGCAAAAGGCGCAAGTTGAAATAGCGTTTTTTGCTGGACCACCGCGGGTATTTTTGCTCTCGGGGCCGGGTCGCTTTGCGCTGGACGCCAACGCGGTGATAAGCGCCGATGCGAGTGCTCGGATTGTCGTGCGCGATCTGGCGCAGGCGTGGCGCACGGTGAAAATACAGCCCGGCATGCTTGGCCGCGCCAGCGTTGCGCTGCGCGGCTCTTCGGCTGAGCGGCTGCAGCTGCAAGCGCCCGTTGGCGCGCAGCTCGAAGAAGCTTTGGATGCGCTGCGCTGGAAGCGGCCAAATGGGCGTGGCTCGCAAAACTGGCAATACGCGGTGCGACTCATCGACGCAAACGGTGCCGTCGTGTTCTCAGCTTCTACCCAAGATACGCAAATTGCTCTGCCCGCTAAGCTACCTTGGCTGCGCGAGCAACCCTACCTTTGGACGGTGAAAGCCACTGCCGACGATGGCCGACGCGCCGAGGCGGCGACGGAGTTTCGACTCGTTGATCGGGCCACGCAAGAGCGCATTGAGCAATTGGGGCAGATTGCGCAAGAAACGCACGCGCAGGGCCTTGATGCGGACGGCGCGGCCGAGCAGGTACTGTTTGCGATCGCGCTCGACCAGGCGGGCTTGCGCAGCGAAGCTGATCGGCGGTGGCGCGCGCTGGCCACCGCGCGGCCGGCTTTTGCCTCGTTGGCCGCAACGCGCTCCAACGAGCCTTAGGTTTCGGCGCCAAGCAGCCGACGGGTGATTGCGTGCCAGTGCTTGGCGCTGACCGGCGTAATCGAGAGCCGGTTGCCTCGACGCAACACCAGCATGTCGGCGAGCTCTTTGTGCGAACGCAACTCCGCGATCGATATTAGGCGGGTTTTGCGCAGGGCACGAACGTCGACAAGAACCCAGCGCGGATTTGCCGGCTTTGAGTCCGGATCAAAATACTTGCTACGCGAATCAAACTGCGTCGGATCGGCATACGGTTTGCTGGCGATTTGGGCGATACCGGCAATTCCGGGCTGGGCGCAGCTCGAGTGATAAAACAGCACGCCATCGCCGACTTTCATCTGGTCGCGCAGAAAATTGCGTGCTTGGTAGTTGCGCACGCCCGTCCACGGAACCGTCGAGTTCGGAGCGGCCAGCGCGTCATCGATGGAGCACTCGGCCGGTTCGGATTTCATGAGCCAGTAGCGTGCCGCCGACACCGTGCCAGCCCCCTTGGAGTTGGGCCTAGTGCATGAAGGGATCCCCGCGCGTGCCGTCTGACCTGTTGTCCTGAACCTAGGGTTCAGGGTGGTCGCCGTCCGCGTCGATTAGGTTCAGCAGACGCGTGCCGATCACACCACGATGCGAGCCCGGCAACCTAGCGCATTGCGCATTGGTTCAAGGAACTCAAAGGTCATTGCGCGAACACCGCAGGGACGTGCCATTGTAACCGCCATCGCCGCCACCTCGGTTGCGTCAAGGCGGGAAATGCGGACCTAAAAGAGCTTTTCTTGTGGTGCCAGGATTTCATCAGCCAGCGCTGTCAGATCGCGCAGGCGCCGGCGCACGTCCGCAATTACTGCGCCGTCATTTCCCTTGGAGCCGAAAAGCTCCTGCGCGATCTGCAATGCCGCCATGACCGCGACGCGGTCTGTGCCCAGTACTTTGCCGCCATCGCGTATGGCCGTCATTTTTTGGTCTACATAGTGCGCACAGGCCAGCAATTCGTTGCGCTCTTCGGGGCGGCAAGCCACGCGATATTCACGACCGAGAATGCTAAGGGTGATTTGCTCCATGGCGCCGGGGCTCCAGGTCAAGTAATTGAGCGCCGCCAAAGCGCTTGTAGCGGCCTGCGGTTGCGCGCGCCGCGAAAACAAGATTTTCTCGTAAGGTGCCCGCCTCTACGCGGCATCGGTTTGGCGCATTTCGCGCGGCAGACGCTCGATCAGGTCATCCAGACGCCGTGTCGCGGCCGCGATGCGTTCGTTGAGCTCGGCCAACTCCGACTGGGAGGTCGCCAGCTGTGTGCGCAGCAGGTGATTCTCATCGCGCAGCTGGCGCACATGCGCAACGAGCTCATGCATGCGCGATGTCAGTGCATCCAGTTGATCCAGCATCTGGAGATGGTAACACTGCAGGGCCACTGTTACACTGTGCGGGCCTTCGGTTCCGTTTGGCCGGAATCAAACCTGGTCGACGGTGAAACGGGAAACAGCGGCGTGCCTTCACGTCAAACTGTGCTGCCCCCGCAACGGTAAGAGAGCCTCACCGGCGGTTTTGCCGGTGTAGTCCTGATCAATTGCCACTGTGATGCCGCCCGGCATCGCGGGAAGGCGGTCGGGATGCTCTTAGCCCGGAGACCGGCCGAAGGGGGTTCGGCTGCGCAGGCAAAGCTGCGCAGCTGAGATCGTCTTACGCGTTCGCCGCGGGGTGCTGGCGAGAGACCGCGCGCTCGTTCGCGGATTCTTCGTTGGCATCGCGCTGCAAGCGCTCCGTACCGGCGGCGGGCCGGAGAGGAATGACTTTCATGCGCTCTTTGCCTAACTCCAGTGCCTTCGGGCACATAGCCGCGCGACTGCTTTGTCTTTTCGCTGTCTTGGTCACGACGGCAGCGCTGACGCAAGCGCCTGCGAGAGCCCAGGAGGAAGGTGCTGCCCCGATTGTGGTGACTGCGTCCCGAGTAAGCCAGACGCTGACCGATGCCCTGCCCAGTGTCACGGTCATTACGCGCGAGGATATTGACAGCACCCAATCTCGCGACCTGGTCGAACTGCTCGGGCGGCAGACGGGAATCGAGTTTGCCCGCAGTGGCGGCCAGGGTGCGCAGACTTCGATTTTCGTGCGCGGCACGAACTCTGACCAGGTCTTAGTGCTGGTCGATGGCGTGCGTTTTAACAGCGTTTTGGGTGGGGCCGCGAATCTAGGAGGTATCGCAACCGACTCGATTGAGCGTATCGAGATCGTGCGCGGCAATTTGTCGAGCCTGTACGGTTCGGAGGCCATTGGTGGTGTCGTGCAGATTTTCACGCGCAGCGGAACCGTTCCGGGTGCCGACGCGCTGGCCGAGGCCGGGCAAGGCCATACGCGCGATGCCAGTGCCGCCATCCGCGCGCCGCTTGGCGATGGCTTGTTGAGCGTATCGGCCGGGTACCGCTCGCAACAGGCCATCGGCGCGATCAGCGTGGCGCAGGTTCCCTACATAAATCCATCGCTTGATGGCAACTGGAATCGCAACGCGGTGCTGCGCCTGGATCAGCACGGCAACTGGGGGGATCTGAGTGCCTGGGCCTGGGGCAACCGCAGCGATACCGACTGGGACGATGCGTTTAATTCCATTGGAACAACCGCAGCCAATGAACTGGCTCTGGCAAGCCTTGCAACCCAAATCGAGCACCGCTCGCAAGACGGCTATGGCCTTTCGGGTTCGCATCGCTTTGGTGATTCCAAAGTCAGTCTGACAGCCGCCGAAACGCTCGATAATTCGACCAACGTTTCCAATGTACCCAACAACAATGCCAACAACGACTATCCTTTTTCCGATAATGACAATGACGAATTTCTCAGCCGCAACCGCACGCTGACGCTGCAAGATACAACGGTCCTTGTACCCGGAATCGACCTTACCGGCGGGTGGGAGTACCTGGTTCAAAACGGCGCCTCCAACGCGTACGATCCGACGGGCAACGACGTCGTGCTTACCGCGTTTTCGCGCAAGGTCGATTCGCTCTGGGCGGGAACGATCGGACACCTGGGCAGTCAGCAGTGGCAGGCCAATGTGCGCAACGACCGGTACAGCGATTTTGGCAGCGCCACGACATGGCTACTGGGCTACGGGTGGTCAATCAACCCCCACTGGAAGATCACTGCGCAGGCTTCCACCGCCTTTCGGGCACCGAGTTTTAACGATTTGTACTATCCCATTAGCGGCAACCCGGCGTTGCAGCCAGAACGCGCGCACAGCGAAGAGTTGGGTCTGCGCTGGGTGCAGGGGGTTGCAAGCGCCAGCATCGCGCTTTTTCGTAACCGCGTCTCGGACTTGATCGAGCTCGGCCCCGGGCCGACGTACCAAGCGATCAATGTGGGGCACGCTTCCATGGACGGCAGCGAATGGCAGGCGGCCAGCGCCGTCGGCCCGTTGCGCTTGGGCGGCAACCTGACTCTGGATCAGCCCCGTGACCTGGATACCGGCCAGCCGTTGTTGCGACGCGCGAGCTACAACCTCAAACTCTGGGCCGCGTATACGCACGGACCGTGGAGCGCAAATGCGGACTGGCAGCGAACCGGGGCGCGCAATGACATCGAGATTCTCGCCCCATTCGGTACCACTCAATTGGCGCCGTACGATCTGGCGCGAGTCGCGCTGCAGTACCGCGTAAACGCCAAGGTGCAATTGCATCTTCGCGTTGAAAATCTTTTTAATGCCAGCTACCAGCTCATTGACGGCTACAACACCTTGCCGCGACTGATCATCGCAGGTGTCGAAGGCAGGATCTAAGTTTGGACGCTACCGTGCGCTTACGAGAACTGCCCAACGCCTCATTTTTGCCCACGTTGATCGCCGCGGCTGTGCTGTGCCTGCTTGCGGCGCTGCGTTTTGGCAGCGTCGAAGTAGGCACGGGTGCGCTGCTGCATGCCCTGGTCGATCGTTTGCGCGGGGGGCAGGAGCCGTCAGTGGCCGCCACCGTGTTGGCGCTGCGACTGCCAAGGGCGCTGACCGGCATTGCGGTGGGCGGATTGTTGGCGCTCTCCGGTGCGCTGTTGCAGTCCCTGCTGCGCAATCCGCTTGCCGATCCCTATGTGCTGGGGGTTTCGGGCGGTGCGTCCTGCGCCGCGATCGTGGCAATTGCGTTCGGTGCGGGCGCAGCGGCGATTGCTTTGTTTGCCGCCGGCGGAGCGTTTGCGGCCATGCTGCTGTTGTTTTTGCTGGCACACCGCGCGCTCTTTGCGCGCGATGCGCCGCTTGAGCAGGGCCGTGACACTGCGATCTTGCTTACCGGCGTGATGATCGCCTCGCTGTGCGCGGCCGCTTTGAGTCTGGTGCTTACCCTGGCTCCCGATGGCCGGCTGCGTACCATGGTGTTCTGGCTGCTCGGCGATCTGGGCGGAGCCGTCAGCATGGGGGTGGCGACGGCGGCGGTGTTGAGCTGGCTTTTGCTGTTGTCTTTGGGACTGCGTGACGCCAATGCACTGAATCTGATGCTCGGCGGTGAAGTGCAGGCGTATACGCAAGGCGTCGCCACAGCGCAAGTGCGCAGGCGATTGATCGCTTTAACGGCAGTGGCCACGGGAGTTGCCGTGGCGCTGGCTGGCGCGGTGGGTTTTGTCGGATTCGTTGCCCCGCACCTTGTCCGCTACTTTGTCGGCACCAATCAGCGCGTAGTGCTGCCCGCAGCCTCGTTGCTGGGCGCGATCCTCGTACTGCTTGCGGACACGATCGGCCGATCGATCGCCGCTCCATTGCAACTGCCCGTCGGCGCCTTGACGGCGCTTGTCGGCGTGCCCGTTTTTCTCTGGCAGTTGCAGCGGCCATGACGAAGGTGTTACTTGCCTGCCGCGGGCTTGACGTTCGCTATGGCGAGCGTTGGCTCGTGCGCTGCCTGCACATCGAGATTGCAGAAGGCGAACGCTGGGCGCTGGTCGGTCCAAACGGGGCGGGCAAGACAACCTTGTTGCAGGTCCTCGCGGGTGTTCGAGCGGCCGACGCAGGTGCGGTTGAACTTGCGGGTCGGCCGCTTGATCGCTGGAGCGTGGAGGAGCTTGCAGCCCAGCGCGCGCTCGTTGCCGATCGCTGGTTTGATCCGTTCGGCACGCGGGCGATCGACACGGTGATGGCCGCGCGATACCGTTTTCGCGGCGCCAAGCGTGCAACAAGTGGCAACGGGCAAGACGGCGAGAGGCTTGCGCGGCAATGCTTGGCGGCCATGGACTGCGAGGCCTTGGCGCTTCGCGACGTGCGCCAGTTATCGCGCGGGGAGCGCCAGCGCGTGGCGCTGGCAGCCGGACTAGCGCAGCAGAGTGCTTTGATCCTGCTCGATGAACCCATATCGCACCAGGATCCGCGCCATCAAGTTCAGGTTCTACAACAACTGAGCCAGCGCAAGCAGTGCACGTATGTCGGCGCGTTACATGACATCAACGCGGCGGCCCGCTTTGCCACGCACGCATTATTGCTTACCGGTGACGGCAGTTGGCAGGCGGGCGCAAGCCACAGCGTGCTCACGCAGGAGCATCTTTCGCCATTGTTTGGTACCGAGATCGTGCAAGTGCTGGTCGATTCTCACCGCGTTTTTGTTTCAACGGGTGGCGTTCCTGCTTGAATCCGATATAGTCGCGTCTTTCCCATTTCTCAACAGCTACTGCAAAGGCATCTCACAAATCCATGCCAGTAATCCTCATTGCAAATTCAAAGGGCGGTGTTGGTAAGTCGACCGTTGCTTCCAATCTCGCGGGTTTTTACGCTGGCCACGGCGAGCGCACCATGCTCGGCGATCTGGACCGGCAACAAACGGTTCGCGGCTGGCTTCGGCTGCGACCCCAGAGTGCACCGACGATCACCTCTTGGGACATCGACGCTGCAGGAGTTGCCAAACCACCGCGCGGCGTAACGCATATCGTTCTGGATACGCCGGCCGGCATCAACGGATCGGCGCTTCGAGATGCAGTCCGACTGTCGGCCAAGATCATCGTGCCGCTGCAAGCATCGCTGTTTGACATCGAGGCGACGCACGCTTTCTTGGGAAAACTCGCCGAGCATGGCGCCACGGTCGCCAACGGCCGCGTGGCAATTGTGGGAACCCGCGTGGATCCGCGCACACGCGCGGCGCAACAGCTGGACCGATACGTCCAGGAAACTCGGGTGCCGTTCCTCGGGTTCTTGCGCGATACGCAAATTTATGTACAGCTTGCTGCGCAAGGGTTGACGCTTTGGGATGTCGCACCCGCGCGCGTTCAGCAGGACATCGAGCAGTGGGCACCCATCATCCACTGGATTAGCGGCGGGCGTCGCGCGATCTGACAAGTCTGTCTGTGGCGCATGCTTTGCGCATGCGCCCACGTGAACGGCGTGCTTAGTGTCGCGCCTGCTCGACTTGCTCGCAAAGCTCGGCGGTGGCGTGCAAGATGCGCACGGCTGCGCGGTCAAGTTCGTCGGCGTCCAATGTCACCAGGTGGTGGTTGGCGACCGCCGGCAATTGCGGATAGCGGCGCCACGAATCCAGGGCGCCTCGGTCGATCGCGCCGGCCTCGGCGGCGATGATGACCTGGGGTTCGGCGGCGATGACGGCCTCGATGTCGACCGTTGCCACGAGCGGCGAAAGTGCTTCAAAGATATTGCGCGCGCCACAGGTGCGCATGACGTCGCTTACCAAGTGTTGCCCCGATAAGGTCATGATGGGATTGCCCCAAACCTGGTAGAAGACCCGAACCGGTGCACGCTGCCCGTAGCGCTGGCGCAGGGCGTTTAGGCGCGCGCGAAAATCGCTGGCGAGCGTCCCGGCGCTCGCCGATGCGGTCAGTGCTCCAAGGCGTTCGATCGACGAGGCGATGGACTCCAGTGTGCGCGGCTCATGTACATAAGTGGCCAGGCCAAGTGCTTGCAGGCCCTGCTGAAGCGCGGGCGGATAGCCGCTACCCCAAACCACGACGAGGTCAGGTTCGAGGGAGGCGATTTTTTCCAGATCGATGCCCTGGGCGCGGGACACCCGCGGCAGCAAGCGAGCGGCGGCGGGGTAGTCGGAAAATTCACTCGTGGCCACGATGCGCTCGCCTGCGCCCAGCGCAAAGAGCAGCTCCGTGATCCCGGGCGAAAGACTGACGATGCGCTGAGCGGGGTGCGCCAGCCGTAGCGAGCGGCCGGCGTCATCCGTGATGGTTTGCGCCGCAAGGCAGGGGGCCAGCACCAGCAGGGCGAAAAATCCGCTCGCGCGCATCGCGCGGGGCCGGCGGCTCACTCGGAGAGCACGTCTTGCATGTTGTAAAGGCCCAGTGCGCGCCCCTTCAGAAAGCGGGCGGCCCGCAGCGCACCGAGCGCGTAGGCCTGGCGGTTTGAGGAGCGGTGTGTGATCTCGATGCGCTCGCCCGTGCCGGCAAACAAAACGGTATGGTCGCCGATGATATCGCCGCCGCGGATCGCGGAAAAACCGATGCTGCCTTCGACCCGAGCTCCGGTGTGACCGTGGCGCGAGAACACCGCGCACGATTCCAGTCGTTGGCCGCGTGCGCGGGCCGCTGCCTCGCCAAGCTGCAAAGCCGTCCCAGAAGGCGCATCGACTTTGTCGCGGTGGTGCGTCTCGATGATCTCCAGGTCATAGCCTTGCGCCAACAAGCGCGCGCCAAGTTCCACCAGGCGCACCATTGCTTGCACGCCCACACTCATGTTGGGCGCAACAACGAGTGCCGTTTTTTCCGCAGCCGCTGCCAGCGCTGCTTTGCCGGAGGAATCAAAGCCCGTCGTTCCGATCACAGCGCCGATGCCGTGCTCCGCGCAGATCGCAAGGTGGGCCAACGTCGCAAGCGGCCGTGTGAAATCGATCAGGACCTGCGCACCGCGAATCGCCGAAAGGTCAGCGACAATTGGAACGCCGATGGTTTTGCCCAGAAACTGCGCACAGTCTTGCCCCAGGTCAGGACAATCTGGCCGATCAAGCGCCGCCACAATCTGCAAGTCGGCGACCGCAAGGGCTGCTTCGATGATCGTGCGGCCCATGCGCCCGCTGCTACCGGCGATGGCAAGCTTGATTTTCTCAGTCACGCCGACCCTCCTGGCGACGCGCGCATAAACCCTACTTCGATGGCGCGGTTGCACCTTGCGGTGCCGTTGCGCTCGGTGGCGAAGCTTGAGCCGCTTTTGCCTTCTGGCCCAGAATCAACGTGTCGGCAAGCGGCTCGGCCGGCATCGCGTCGCTATCAAAGCGCGCCAGCTTGCCCTCCTCAAAGAAAACCGCAAGCTTGCGAATCTGCGTTTCGCCCGTGCGCCGGCGCAGGTAGTACGGATAATCCCACCGGTCCTGGTGAAAGATATCCGTCAGCATGGGGGTGCCCAGCAAAAAGCGCACCTGGTCGCGAGTCATCCCCGGACGTAGTTGGTCGACCATGTCCTTTGTGACGACGTTACCTTGCTGCACATCCGGACGGTAGGGTCGAAGCAGGTTCGGCACCCATGAGGAGGAGCAAGCGCATGTTGCCAGCGCTGCGGCAGCCCAGCACAGGGCACGGAATGTTCGAATCATGACCCAGGACAAAATCAAATGATGCGCGATACGGCCTTCGGCAAGCCAACGACGCTATCATAGCGTTGCGGCTGTGCGGCTCGGAGACTGCCGAGGCAGTCGCTGGCGGTGTTGGCCGATGAGACGCACGTCGTGCCACATGCCGATTCCTCCTTGTGGCTTCTTGTCAAACGGCCAAAGAGCAGACGATGGCGCGAAACCCAAGCTCGACCGAACTTAAAGTCAGCGGACTGAAGGCGACCGCTCCGCGATTGAAGATACTCGAGATCTTCCAGCGGCAAGCTGCCCAGGCCGGTGAACACCACTTAAGCGCGGAGGATGTATACCGGCTGCTCAGCGCCGATCGCCTGGACGTGGGCCTGGCGACGGTGTACCGGGTATTGACCCAGTTTGAACAGGCTGGACTGCTTTCGCGGCGTCATTTTGAGGCGGGTCGAGCCGTCTTTGAGCTTAACGAGGGTCCTCACCACGATCACCTGGTTTGCGTCAACTGCGGGCATGTGGAGGAATTTGTCGACCCGGAAATCGAAGAGCGCCAGCGTCGGGTTGCCTCGGACCGCGGATTTGATCTGCAGGAACATGCGCTCGCGCTCTACGGGATTTGCCGCAACAAGAACTGCCCAAATCGCCCAAAGGGCGAATAATGGTCGCGGATAGGTACTCGGGACTCTAGCGGCCCGAGAGCATCTCGCGGGCGTGTTGCTGCGTAAGGGCCGTGACTTGAGCGCCACCGAGCATGCGGGCGATCTCCTGCACGCGCTGCTCGGCACTGAGTTCTTCGGCGCGCGACACCGGGCGCCCGTCGGGAAGGCTGGATTTGCGCACGGCAAAATGGTGTTCGCCAAAGCAGGCCACCTGCGGCAAATGGGTTACGCAAAACACCTGGCGCGATCGCCCGAGTTCGCGTAGCAGCCGACCAACGGTGGCGGCGACTTGTCCGCCGATGCCGGCGTCAACTTCGTCAAAGATCAGGGTCGGCACCAGGTTGGCGGAGGCCGCGATCACGGAGATGGCTAGCCCGATGCGTGACAATTCGCCGCCCGAAGCCACCTTGGCCAGGGGACGGGCGCTGGCACCCTCGTGCCCGCTGACCAAAAACTCGGCTTTTTCCAGACCTGTCGCGCCGGCGTCGGTGGATAGCAGCCGCACGGCAAAGTGCCCTCCGGCCATTGCCAGATCCTGCAGGGCGCGGCTGACTTCGCTTCCCATGCTCTGGGCCGCCTGACGGCGGGTCGCCGAGAGCCTCTTGGCCAGGTTCTGGTAGTGCGTTGCAGCGTTGGATTCGGCAACGCGCAGCTCCTCGAGCTCTTGCGAGTCGGCAAGGCTTTGCAGCTGGCTGCGGGAGGTCTCATACAACTCGGCAAGTTGTGCCGGCGCGCAGCGCCACTTGCGTCCGGCGGCGTGCAGTGCGGCAACACGCTCTTCGACAAAGGCCATGCGCCCCTCGTCGGGTTCACCATTGGCGACATACAGGTTTAACTCGCGACAGGCTTCCTCGAGCTCGATGTTGGCGTTAGATAGCGCCGTGACCACTGGTTCAAGGTGTTGGTCGTAACTGCAAAGGGTCGCAAGCCGAGCCGCCGCCTTGGCCAGGCGGGGCTGCGCCGCTTCCTCCCCGTCGGCGATGACCTGCAGTGCCGTGCGGGCGCCTTCCAAGAGCGCGGCACCATGAGCCAGTCGCTTTTGCTCGGCCTCGATGCGCTCCCACTCACCGTGCTCGGGCGCCAGGCGTCCAAGTTCGTCGACGATCTGCTGCAAGTGCTCGCGCTGCACGGCCGATTGCTCCCGTGCGCTCTGGGCGCGCGCGCGCGCTTCGATGGCCAGGCGCCACGCTCCGAAGGCGTCAGCCACTTCGCGTGCCTGCTCTTTGAGCTGGCCGTGAGCGTCGAGCAACTGCAGTTGTGCGGGTGCACGCAACAAGGACTGGTGCTCGTGCTGTCCGTGCACATCGAGCAACAACTCGCCGAGCTCGCGCAGTTGACCCTGTGTCGCGGCACTGCCATTGACAAAGGCGCGGCTGCGACCGGACTTCTCGAACGTGCGACGCACCAGTACCGTGGAGGTGCTCTCGGTGCCCTCGATCGCCGCTGGCGTCGAGGCTTCAAAGCCCAATTGCGACAGCCAGGCTTGCACGGATGTGCTGATGCGAAATTCCGCGCCGACTTCGGCGCGCAAGCACCCCTCGCGCACCACGTCGGGGTCGGCGCGCTCACCCAGGACAAACGAGAGGGCATCAATCAGAATAGATTTACCGGCACCGGTTTCACCTGTCAGTACGGTAAATCCCGCTCCGAATTCGAGCTCAAGGGTGTCGACGATCACGAAATCGCGTATCGAAAGCGCAAGCAGCATGGTGCGATGGCCTCTTGCCGGGCAGCGTCGCGGTCAGTTGCACCCCTGGCGTGCGGGCGATGCGGGCTCAGGCGCGACCATGCTCTTCGCTCGACATGACGTTCCAATGCAATTTCTGGCGCAGCGTCGCGAAATAGTTGTAGCCGGCAGGGTGTAGCAGCGTTACGACGTTCGCGCTGCGGCGTACTCGCACGATGTCCCCCGGCGCCAGCGTCGAAAACGACTGCATGTCAAAAAAGGCGCTCGCGTCGCGCACTTCCGTCAATTCGATCTCGATTTCCACATCATCGGGAAGAGTGATGGGCCGGTTCGAGAGCGTATGGGGCGCAACCGGCACCAGCACGAATCCACAGAGCGACGGGTGCAATATGGGCCCGTTGGCCGAAAGTGCGTATGCGGTCGAGCCCGTCGGCGTCGCCAAAATTACGCCATCGGCGCGCTGGTTATACATGTTTTCGCCATTCACGCGTACAGTGAATTCGACCATGCCGCCGGCAACACCGTGGGAGATCACCACGTCGTTTAGAGCGCGCGCGCGCAAAACCAGGGAACCGGCATGCAGCACTTCGCCCTCAAGCAGCGTGCGCCGGTCCGATTCGAATTTGCCCGCGAGCATCTGTTCCAGCACCTCGGGCATCTGGTGAAGTGCGATGTCGGTGATGAAACCGAGCCGACCGAAATTGATGCCGATCAGCGGCACATCGTACGCGGCCAGCTCCCGCGCAATGCTCAGCATGGTGCCGTCGCCGCCGAGAACGATCGCCACGTCGGCTCGCTTGCCGATTTCCGCCAGTGCATGGCCGTCGTGTTTGCGTCCCAGCGCCGAGGAGCCTTCCTCATCGAGCATGCTTTGCAGACCGGCACGCTCAATGATGCCCAAAATCTCATTTAGGGCTTGTACGAGCGTGACACGACTGCCCTCCGCCCTGGTCTTGGCGAAAACCGCTGCGGTTCGGAAGGGCACTTTCATCGGAGCGATTATGCAAGAAATGGTGCCGGGGGCCTTTTTCGCGGTGCGCATGTGTCGCTGCGCTATGGGGCAGGCCGCCTTGGGATAAATTTGCCTGGCTCCTAAGTCGAATCTACTGGAATTACTTTGAAAGGACCCCCATTTTCGGTATTGTCAGCGACATCACCAATGGATACACCCTTTTGACTCGGAAATGCTCGATAAGCGCTCGCGTTTATTGCTCAAGGCCCTGGTCGAGCGTTACATCGCCGAGGGGCAACCAGTAGGATCGCGCGCGCTCGCGCGCATATCGGGCCTGGAGCTTTCGCCAGCAACCATACGCAATGTGATGGCCGACCTGGAGGAGCTGGGCCTCGTAGCCAGCCCGCACACTTCGGCTGGGCGCGTGCCGACGCCACGCGGCTATCGCTTGTTTGTCGATTCGATGCTCACCGTGCAGCCGCTCGAGGCCGAAGAGACGGAAATGCTCCAGGGGCAGATGCAGATTGCCGAACCCCAGCGTGCGATCTACACGGCGGCGCAGCTGCTGTCGAATCTCTCGCATTTTGCCGGCGTCGTGCTTACGCCGCGCCGCACCTCGACGTTTCGACAAGTCGAATTTTTGCGCTTGTCGGATCGGCGCGTACTCATGATCGTGGTTGCGCCGGACGGTGACGTACAAAACTGCATCTTGCTGACCGACCAGCCCTACTCCCAAGCGCAATTGGTCGAAGCGGCCAATGCCTTAAATCAGAATTTTGCGGGGATGAGTTTTGAACAGGCGCGCGCGCACTTGGAGCGCGATCTGCTGCAGTTGCGCGCAGAAATCCTCGCTCTGATGAACGTTGCCGTGCGCGTGGGCGCCGATGCGGTCGGGCGCACCGATCCGGTTGTCATATCGGGCGAGCGCAACCTGATTGGAGTCACGGAGCTAGCAGCCGACCTGGAAAAACTACGTGCGTTGTTCGATTTGTTCGAGCACAAAGCACGACTGATCGGTTTGCTCGATGAGTCGAGCCGTTCCGAGGGCGTTCAGATCTATATTGGCGGGGAATCCGAGCTTGTTCCTCTGGACGAAATGAGCATGGTCGTAGCCCCTTACGAAGTCAATGGCAGGGTGGTGGGCACGCTCGGGGTGATCGGGCCAACACGCATGGCGTACGAGCGGGTGATCCCAATCGTCGATATCACTGCCAAGCTGCTCTCGAGCGCACTTTCACGCGACGATTAGCCACACGGGTCGGTCGTTGCACTTGCCCCCTACTCGATGAAATTTCTCTCCGCCGCAGCGCATGGGAACAGTCTCGCCGATCGCACGGCGCTGTTGCTGATCAACCTCGGAACGCCGCGCGCGCCCACGCGGGCGGCGGTGCGTGAGTACCTCGATGAGTTTTTGCTCGATTCGCGTGTGGTCGAGATCCCGCGCCTGGCGTGGTGGATGCTGCTAAAGGCGGTGGTCTTGCCGACACGCTCTGCGGCCTCGGCCGCGCGCTATGCCTCGGTCTGGACGGATGAAGGCTCGCCGCTTTTGGCCCATTCGGAGCGCCAGCATCGCGCCCTGATTGCGGAACTGCAGCGGCGCAAGTTGGATCTGCAGGTGTATCTGGCCATGCGCTACGGAGAGCCATCGGTCGACTCCGCGCTGGAGCGCATGCGTCAGGAACAGGTCAATCGGCTGCTGGTGCTGCCGATGTACCCGCAGTACTCGGCGACCACCACCGGCTCGGCCTTTGATGCCGTAATTCGAGTGCTGCAGCGAACACGCAACGTGCCCGAGCTTCGCTGGATCCGCAGCTTTCCTGACGACCCCGGGTACATCGAGGCGCTGCGCCGGTCGGTTCGCGGCTATTGGGACGACCACGGCCGCCCGGACAAACTGGTGATGAGTTTTCATGGTTTGCCGCGCCGCAACCTGCAGCTTGGTGATCCGTACCAAAAAGAATGCTCCCACACGGCGCGGTTGCTTGCCCAAGCCTTGGGCATCCAAGAGCACGAATACGCGCTGTGCTTTCAATCGCGTTTTGGACGCGCCCGCTGGCTCGAGCCCTATACGGTCGATACGCTGCGGGCGCTGGCACGTTCGGGCACCGGGCGTGTGGATGTGATCTGTCCCGGATTTGTAGCCGATTGCCTCGAGACCCTCGAGGAGATCGCTCTGGAAGCGCGGCGCGAATTCCTGACTAGCGGCGGGCGCGAATTTCACTACATTGCCTGCCTTAACGAGGCGCCCCGGTTCATTGTCGCCCTGGCCGACCTTGCCGAGCGGCATGTCCAGGGATGGCCCGTCGCCGTGCGCGAGCGTGCCGATCGCGAGCAACAAGCGCAGGCCGGCGTGGCGCGCGCACCGGAGCTAGGGGCGGCGGGCTGAGCGCCGTGTTCGGCCGGGATGAGTTTTGCCCGACCCCCTTGAAATGCTCAAAATTGCCCCAATCTGCCCCAGCGCATCGGTCAACTCATTGATTTTCTTGGAGGTTGCATGGCTACAGGGGAATCCGAAACCGCATCGAGCGGGCGTTTGCCAGCGGAGCAATCCGCCGCTGCGGCTGCCGCATCGAGCGCCGAGGTAAACCTTGATCCCCTGGCCAATTTGCAGCTAGCCCTGCAAGAGGCCCAGGCAAAGGCGGCCGAGAATTACGACTTGTACCTGCGCGCTCGGGCCGAGATCGAGAATGTCCGGCGCCGCTCGCAGGAGGACGTGAGCAAGGCCCACAAGTTTGCGATCGAGTCCTTTGCCGAAGCCCTTGTGCCGGTGGCCGATAGCCTGGAAAAGGCGCTGCAAGATGAATCGGCGAG
Source organism: Burkholderiaceae bacterium (assembly GCA_035621895.1). Classification (GTDB taxonomy): domain Bacteria; phylum Pseudomonadota; class Gammaproteobacteria; order Burkholderiales; family Burkholderiaceae_F; genus GJ-E10. The sequence goes on from DASPWJ010000214.1 coordinate 16,710, forward strand.
CGTGGGCGCGTTGCGTGAGGGAGTGCAAATCACCTTGCGCCAGTTGCGCGCAGCTTTTGAGCGCGGCCGCCTGACGGAAATTAACCCGGTCGGGGAGAAGTTCGATCCCCATCGACACCAGGCGATCTCGACGGTAGCGGGCAACGGCACCGTGCCTCCCAACCATGTGGTTACGGTATTGCAAAAAGGATGGATGATCTCGGATCGCGTATTGCGGCCGGCCTTGGTGACGGTCGCGCAGGACTCTTGAAACCGCTCGAATCGGACGCACGTAAGGTAGGACGCAGTACCCCAAAAACTCGCACTCGTTCAATTGCAGCGCCGCTAAAGCGCAAGAAAAGGAAACTCAGATGAGCAAGATTATTGGCATCGACCTTGGGACGACAAATTCCTGCGTCGCCCTTTTGGAGGGCGGCCACGTCAAGGTCATCGAAAACGCTGAGGGCGCTCGCACGACCCCGTCCATCGTCGCGTACATGGAGGACGGTGAAATCTTGTGCGGGGCTCCGGCCAAACGCCAAGCGGTCACGAACCCGCGCAATACCTTGTATGCGGTCAAGCGCCTCATCGGCCGGCGCTTTGAGGAAAAAGAGGTGCAAAAGGACATCGGCCTGATGCCCTACAAGATCGTCAAAGCCGACAACGGTGATGCCTGGGTCGAAGTGCGCGGCAAGAAGATCGCTCCGCCGCAGGTCTCCGCCGAAGTACTTCGCAAGATGAAAAAGACGGCAGAGGATTACCTCGGTGAGACCGTTACCGAAGCCGTGATCACGGTCCCAGCCTATTTTAATGATTCGCAGCGTCAAGCCACAAAGGACGCCGGGCGAATTGCCGGGCTGGACGTCAAGCGCATCATCAATGAGCCGACGGCGGCAGCGCTGGCATTTGGCCTGGACAAGAAGGAGGAACGCGGCGATAAAAAGATCGCCGTATACGACCTGGGCGGCGGCACCTTTGATATCTCCATCATCGAGATTGCTGACGTCGAGGGCGAAAAGCAGTTCGAGGTCCTTTCCACCAACGGCGACACGTTTTTGGGTGGTGAGGATTTTGATCAGCGGATCATCGATTACATCATCGGCGAGTTCAAGAAAGAGCAGGGCGTGGACCTGTCCAAGGACGTGCTTGCGCTGCAGCGGCTCAAGGAGAGCGCGGAAAAGGCCAAGATCGAGCTCTCATCGAGTCAGCAAACCGAGATCAATCTGCCCTATATCACGGCCGATCAAAGTGGTCCGCGTCACTTGAACATGAAGCTCACACGCGCCAAGCTCGAAGCGCTGGTGGAGGATCTGATCGAAAAGACGATCGAACCGTGCCGTATCGCGATGAAAGATGCGGGCGTATCGACTTCGGCGATCAACGACGTCATTCTCGTCGGCGGCATGACGCGCATGCCCAAGGTGCAAGAAAAGGTCCGTGAACTGTTCGGCCGCGAGCCGCGCAAGGACGTCAACCCGGATGAGGCCGTCGCCGTTGGCGCGGCGATCCAAGGTTCGGTGCTCTCGGGCGAACGCAAGGACGTTTTGCTGCTGGATGTGACGCCGCTGTCGCTGGGCATCGAGACGCTGGGCGGTGTCATGACCAAGATGATCCAGAAGAACACCACGATTCCGACCAAGTTCTCGCAGGTGTTCTCCACCGCCGACGACAATCAGCCGGCCGTGACGATCAAGGTATTTCAGGGCGAGCGCGAGATGGCGGCAGGCAACAAGCTGCTGGGCGAATTTAATCTGGAAGGCATTCCGCCATCGCCTCGTGGCATGCCGCAGATCGAGGTGTCCTTTGACATTGACGCCAATGGCATCTTGCACGTCGGAGCCAAGGACAAGGCCACGAGCAAGGAAAACAAGATCACCATCAAGGCCAATTCCGGGCTCACCGAGCAGGAGATCCAGCGGATGGTGAAAGATGCCGAGGTCAATAAGGCCGAGGACCATCGACGCTTCGAGCTCGTACAGGCACGCAACACGGCGGAAGCTTCGATGCACCAGGTCAGCAAGGCCTTGGCCGAGCATGGCGCAAGCCTAGACGATTCGGAGAAGGCCAAGATCCAGGCCGCGATCAAGGACTTGGAGGAAGCGCTCAAAGGCGAAGACAAGGCCCAGATCGAGGCCAAAGCGGCGGCAATGCTTAGCGCCTCGCAACGCTTGGGCGAGAAGATGTATTCGGAGGCCCAGGCCCAGGGCGCGGCGTCCCAGGCTGCGGAAGCCGGTTCGGCAACCGAGGAAAAGACGGCCAAGGCCGGCGCCGAAGACGTTGTGGACGCGGATTTCAAGGAGGTCAAGCGCGGTTAAACCCAAAGCTGACCGCCCGAGAGCACCGGACCGCATGCGGGGTTTGCCCGCGTGCGGGCCGGTCTTTGTGTTCGGCTAAGCGAGCGTTTTTCCGTGGCACGATATCTCGCCCTGGACTTGCTCTTTTGACTACAACAAGCTGACGCTTCCTTATGGCCAAGCGCGACTATTACGACATACTCGGTCTGGCGAAAAACGCCAGCGATGACGAAATCAAGAAGTCCTATCGCAAGCTGGCGATGAAATTCCATCCGGACCGAAATCCGGATGACAAGGGCGCAGAGGAAAAATTCAAGGAGGCCAAGGAAGCCTACGAGATGCTTTCCGACCCGCAAAAGCGCGCGGCGTACGATCGTTTCGGCCACGCGGGTGTCGACCCGAACGCTGCGGCGGCCGCGGGCGGCTTCGGTGGCATGGGCGGCGGCGGGTTTAACGGCGGTTTTGCCGAGGCCTTCGGCGATATCTTCGGCGATATTTTCGGTAGCGCGGCGGGTTCACGCGGGGGGCGCAGCAATGCGTTTCGTGGCGCCGATCTGCGCTACAACATGGAGATCTCGCTGGAGCAAGCCGCGCACGGATTTGCCACGGATATTCGGGTGCCCGCCTGGGAAAGCTGCGAAGTTTGTGGCGGCACGGGTGCCAAGCCCGGAACCAAGCCCAAATCGTGCTCGACCTGTGGCGGTTCGGGCGCGGTGCGCATGGCACAGGGCTTTTTCTCCATTCAGCAGACCTGCCCGACGTGTCACGGAAGCGGACGCGTGATTACGCATCCTTGCCAAAACTGCCATGGCGACGGTCGTGTCAAGCACAACAAGGTGCTGGAGGTGTCGATTCCCGCCGGCATCGACGAAGGTCAGCGCATCCGCCTCGCGGGCAAGGGTGAGCCGGGGGTCAACGGCGGTCCCCCCGGAGACCTGTACGTGGAGATCCGTATCACGCCGCATGAAGTATTTCAGCGCGACGGCGATGACCTGCATTGCGAGGTTCCCATTTCGATGGCCTCAGCGGTGCTCGGCGGAGATATCGAGGTTGGGACGCTCAAGGAAAAAGTGAGCATCGCGATTCCCGAAGGCACGCAAAGCGGCAAGACGTTTCGCCTGCGCGGAAAGGGCATCAAGGGTGTGCGTTCGAGCTACCCTGGCGACCTGTATTGCCATGTTCGGGTCGAGACCCCGGTGCGGCTTACCGAAAAGCAAAAAAAATTGCTGCGCGAATTTGACCAGTCGATAAAAGAGGGCGGTGCCAAGCACTCGCCCCAGGCCAAATCCTTCATGGACAAGATGAAGGGATTTTTCACCACGGAATAACAAACGGTAACAACTGCGTGGGTGCGCGCACCGTCGCGCCCGTCGATTTCGGATTACCCCCAGCGCTGCTTGCGCAGCGCTGCGGTAGCATGGCTCCATGCGGCGTGTCTTTCAAGCGGCCGGTTTTGCGGCCGTACTTCTCGCGTTTTTCTTAAGCGCCTGTGGCGGCAGCAGCGGTTCGGGTACCCCCGACCTTCGCGTCGTCGATGCGGCCTATGGGGCGCCGTACAACTTCGATGTCCTGGTGAATTCGGCGAGCACCGTCACCGACATGGGGTACCTGCAGGCCTCCGCGTTTGAAGCGGTCCCTTCGGGTAGTACCAGCGTTCAATTCGAGCCCACGAGCACTACGACCGTCGCGGTAAGCAGCAATTTCGACGCAAATAATGGCTACAACTATTCCGTGCTGGTGGTCGAAGGTGCGTCGGGTCTGACTTCGCTTGTGGTTAGCCAGAGCAACTCGGGCGTGCCCTCCGGACAGGCTCGGCTCACGTTCGTTGGCGCGACGCCGGGCGTAGGCAGCTTGGATTTTTTTGTCACCAGTCCAACGGCCGCCTTACCTGCCAGCGCCTCAATGCCATCGGTTTCGTATGCCGGCGATGGCGCAACTGTCGCGCCGGTGCCGCTGGTGATCAACGCGGGTGATTATCGGATCCGGGCCATCGCCTCGGGCGATGCGACGCAAACGATCGTCTTTGATTCGGGTCGGATCAGCTTGGACTCCGGAGCCGACCTGCTGCTGGCGATCGTTCCGACCAGTGGCTCAGCGGCCAGCTTTGCGCTGCTCTCGCTGGATGACAACAGCAACGTCTACCAGATATCGGATCAGCGTGTGCAGATTCGTGTGGGCAACTTCGCACCAGCGATCGGGTCGCTCGACGCGTACCTGGATGCCGTTAGTTCATCGGGCTCAAGTGGAACCTTGCTTGACTCGGGCATGGCGCTTGGCGCAGCAAGTGCCTATCAAGACGAGCTGCCTGCGGCATACCGCGTCTCGTTCACCGCCAGCGGTCAAGCGCCGGAAATTAGCGGCCTGGGCAGCGACCTGGCGCTGGCGCCCAGCACCGCAATGAGCGTTTTTGCCATTGGTCTAGGCGGCCAAGGCCCGCCGAACAATCTGCAGCTGCTTGCTTTGCAGGACAATCTGCAGGCGCCCGCTAGCGGGATGGTCAAGCTGCGCGTGGTTCAACTGGCTCCCGACATTAATAACGGCGGCACCAATCTGGTCGATGTAGTAGCGCTGGATGCATCGGGTATACCGACCTCGCCACCGTTGGTTAGCAGTCTTGCGTACACCGGCGCGTCGCAGTATTTGTCTTTGCCAGCGGGCTCGTACACGGTTGCGCTGGTCCCCAGCGGGCTGCAGACCCCGGTCTTGCCCTCGCCCTCCGGGGTAGCGCTAAATCTGGCCGCTGGCTCGGTGCAGACGCTGGTGGTCTCCGGTTGCCAAACGCCAGGCAGCGGCATTTGCGCCTCCGCACCGAATTCAGCGCTGCAGCTGCTGGTATTGCAGGACAACTAAGCGTTTTGCCGCTAGCGTGGTTCGCGTTCGCGCATCAGTGCGCACAACTGTGCTGCGGCCGCATCATCGCGTTTGGCAAGCTCCTCGATTACGCTGGCGCGATTGCGCTGGGGTTGGTTTTGGCTCAACTTCCATTTGCCGTACAGGCGCGTGATGGCGATCTCGATTCCAACGATCTGTTGCAGCATCGAGTCGACAAACTCCTGCGGAGCATCCGCGACCGACCAGGGTTCCGGCGAAATGCTCTCCTGCCAGGCCGTAAGCGCTTCGACCTGCGCGCGGATCCAGCCAGTGTCCTGGTGGACCTGAAGCACGCCGTAAGCGTGCACCGCGCAGTAATTCCAAGTTGGCACGACCTTGCCGTGCTCCTTCTTGGTGGGGTACCACGTTGGCGAAATATAGCCGCCCGCGCCCTGAAACACGGCTAGTGCCTCGGTGTCGCTTACCCAATCCTTCCACAGGGGGTTGGCGCGGGCGACATGGCCGCGCAACACAGCGCCGCCGCCCGCATCCGGGTACAGGTGCAGCGGAACATGATTGGCGACAATTCCGCTTGAGGTTAAGGTGATGATCGTTGCCAGCGGGTGGGCACGCATAAGAGCGTGCAGGACCTCGGGGCGGTGCTCTTCAAAGTGCGACGGGATGTACATAAAACGCCTCGCGTGCAGCGGCAGCCTCGCGCAATGCACTAGCTGGGCGTGAAAGAAAGCCGCACGTACATCGGCGCAAACGGTACCGCCTGCGTAATTTCAACCAAACCCTCGCGCGTGAGTTCGAGCAGGGCCAGAAAATGCACGACCACCACCGCGGTTCCCTGGTGCGGATCAAAGAGCTCCGCGAACTCGACAAATCGCGTACCCTGTAGCCGCTTCAGTATCAGGCTCATGTGCTCGCGCACCGAAAGCTCTTCGCGTGCGATGTGATGATGCGCGTGCAGCCGCGAACGCCGCAAGATGTCGTGCCACGCGGCCTGCAAGTCGGCGACCGCCACCTTCGGGTAGCGGGGCACAATTGACTGCTCGATCGCGACGACGGCACGCAAGAAGTCGCGCCCGATGCGTGGTTGCTCATCGAGCTGTAGCGCGGCCAGCTTGATGCGTTCGTACTCCACAAGCCGGCGCACCAGCTCCGCGCGCGGGTCCTCGACCTCTTCGCCGGTGTCGGCTTTGCGCACCGGCAGCAGCATGCGGGACTTGATCTCAATCAGTAATGCTGCCATCAGCAGATATTCGGCCGCCAGTTCGAGGTTTCGCGCGCGAATCTGTTCGATATAGGCGAGGTATTGTTGCGTTAACTGGGCCATCGGGATATCGAGCACGTTGAAATGCTGCCGCCGTATGAGATACAGCAGCAGATCCAGCGGCCCCTCGAAGGCTTCCAGGAAAACTTCCAGCGCGTCGGGCGGTATGTACAGGTCCTGCGGTAAGTCAAAGAGCGGCTCGCCGTACAGGCGCGCCAGCGCAACACCATCGACCACCTGCGGTGTCATCGGCACTTCGGGGTCGCGCCGACGGCGGTCCGGCACTAGCAGCTGCACATGGGCAGGCGGCGCGGCCATTTCCTCTAGGCGGTCGATGGTCATAGCTTTGTCTGTACTCTCACGAGGATTTGCCCGGGCTCGGCTTCGGCGCCAAGCCCCATAGCGCCAGGATGCGAGCCAATAAAATGGATCTCGAGGAGGAAAACGTCATTTTAAACGACTTGCCATCGGTGCCTTCGCTTGCGGCAGTGCGCGCTCACACGCGGCCTGCCGAGACCGAGAGCGTGGCCAACGTGCTGCGACACGTTCCGCTGTCGCCGCAGCGTTGGCAGGCCGCACAGCGTCAGGCCCGAGTGTGGATTAGCGCTCTGCGCGGGCAGCGTAGCCGCGGCAGCGGGGTCGATGCGCTCATGCGCGAATTTTCCCTTTCCAGTCAGGAAGGCGTTGCGCTGATGTGCCTTGCCGAGGCGCTGGCGCGCATACCGGATCGAGCGACCGCCGACGCCCTGATTCGCGACAAGCTCGCGCAGGGGGACTGGCGAGCGCATATCGGCACAAGCCGCTCGATTTTCGTCAATGCCGCGGCGTGGGGGCTCATGGTCACGGGCGGATTGGTGGCGACCCACAGCGACGCGGGCCTGAGCGCTGCGGTCAGCCGCATGATCGCTCGCGGAGGTGAACCGCTCATACGCGCGGGCGTCGACATTGCCATGCGACTTCTGGGACAGCAATTTGTTCTGGGACGCACGATCGAGCAGGCACTGGCGCGTGCCCGCGATGGCCAGACGCGCGGCTATCACTACTCGTATGACATGCTAGGCGAAGCTGCCCTGACGGCGGGCGACGCGCAGCGCTATTTTGCTTCGTATGCACACGCGATTGACGCGGTCGGCGCCTCGATCTCGGGCGCCGCGGCAAGTGCTGGCGCGGATTTAAGCGCGCGACCAGGAATATCGGTCAAGCTATCGGCTCTACACCCGCGCTTTACTTCGTTTCAGCGTGAGCGCGTGCTGGCGGAGTTGTTGCCACGGCTGCAGGAGCTGTGCCGCTTGGCGCGCGCCTCGGGAATCGGATTTAACATCGACGCGGAGGAAAGCGAGCGCCTTGAAATCACGTTGGAGCTTTTTGCACGTCTGGCAAATGATCCGGGCCTGTCCGACTGGGAAGGATTGGGCATTGTCGTTCAGGCGTACCAGAAGCGCGCCTTGCCGCTGGTGGATTGGCTCGCGCAAGCCGCCGCGCAGTCACGCCGACGCATTACGGTCCGTCTGGTCAAGGGCGCCTACTGGGACAGCGAGATCAAGCGCGCCCAGACCGAGGGCCAGGCCGATTTTCCCGTTTACACGCGCAAAGTGCACACCGACGCAGCCTACCTCGCCTGTGCTGCCCGGCTCTTGGCGCATGGCGATCGTATCTTTGCACAATTTGCGACCCACAACGCGCTAACCGTAGCCGCGGTATTGCAACTGGTCGAGGCCACAAGAGTTTCACGCTTCGAACTGCAATGTCTGCACGGCATGGGAGAGACACTCTACGACATGCTCGTTGGCCCCGACCAGCTAAACCTTGCCTGTCGCATCTATGCACCGGTGGGCAGCCACGACACGCTGCTTGCCTACTTGGTGCGGCGCCTGCTGGAAAATGGTGCCAACTCCTCTTTCGTCAACCGCGTTGTCGACGACAGCGTGGCAATCGACGAGTTGCTCGAAGATCCTTTTGTCGCCTGTACGCGCTCGGGCGGTCGACCGCACCCGGCAATCGCCTTGCCGGCGGATCTTTATTTGCCCGGACGGCGCAATTCGGCCGGTATCGATCTGCACGACGAACGCAGCATCGAAGAGCTAAACGCCTCTTTCCATGCTGCTGCGACGCACGCTTGGACGGCGTATCCGATTTTGGCATCGGATCGATTCGATCCGGACCAGGACAATCCACAGCCCATCTGCAACCCTGCGCGGCGCACACAGATCGTGGGTACGGTGCAGCCAGCCTCCGAGCGCGACGTGCAATCGGCCTTGGCTACCGCGCACGCTGACGTCTGGTCAAAAATGCCCGCTGCGTCCCGCGCGCTCGTGCTCGAAGCAGTTGCCGACGCGTTTCAGACGCGGCGCGACGACCTGATGTGGCTGGCCGTTTGCGAAGCGGGCAAGAGCCTGCCGGATGCGGCCGCCGAAGTGCGCGAGGCGATCGATTTTTGCCGCTATTACGCCCAGCAGGCACGCGCCCTGCGTCCCGGGCGGGACGAACCTGTGGGACTGGTCGTGGCAATTTCGCCATGGAATTTTCCGTTGGCGATTTTTACGGGGCAAATCAGTGCCGCGCTCGCCGCGGGCAACCCGGTCTTAGCCAAACCGGCGGAACAAACACCGCTGATTGCGGCCTTGGCGGTGCGTTTGATGCACGCAGCGGGCGTTCCGCGCGCCACCTTGCAGCTGTTGCCAGGCGACGGAGCGGTGGGGGCGATGCTTACGGCCGATGCGCGCGTGCGAGCGGTGCTCTTTACGGGCTCCACCGAGGTGGCGGCGCTCATCGACCGTGCCCTGGCCAATTCGCCCGCGGGCGCCGAAACGCTCTTGGTGGCCGAAACCGGCGGGCAAAACGCAATGATCGTGGATTCGAGCGCGCAGCCCGAGCAAGTCGTGCAAGACGTACTTACATCGGCCTTTAACAGCGCAGGCCAACGCTGCTCGGCCCTTAGGATCTTGTGCCTGCAAGAAGAAATCGCCGACTCGATTCTCGAGATGCTTGTCGGATCGGCGGCCGAGCTTCGTGTGGGCGACCCGATCGAGCGCCGCACCGATCTGGGTCCGGTCATCGATGAGACGGCGCGGCAAGCCATTGAAGGGCACATTGCCGGCGTTGCCGAGGCAAAGCTTCTGGCGCGCGCACCGCTTTCGCCGCAATGCGCCGACGGTACCTTTGTTGCGCCCGCGGTTGTGCAGATATCCGCCATCGATGAATTGCAGCGAGAAGTCTTTGGTCCTGTTTTGCACGTGTTGCGCTATCGCCGTGAGCAGCTCCCCGAGCTCATCGACGCGATTAACGCGACAGGCTACGCACTGACCTGTGGGATCCACAGCCGTATCGACGAAACGATCGAATTTATCGCATCGCGTATTCGTGCCGGAAACGTCTACGTCAATCGCAACATGATCGGTGCGGTAGTGGGCGTGCAGCCCTTTGGTGGCCAGGGACTGTCAGGAACGGGACCCAAGGCCGGTGGCCCATGGACGGTGCAGCGTTTGCGTCGCGCACCAACACTGCTGCCTATTGCGCCAAAGGGGCTTGGCGCCAAACGAATCGCGCCACCCCCAACCGCACTGAGCGATTTAGAAAGCTGGCTGCTGCAGCACGGCGACGAGACGCTGCTGCGCATTTGCCGTGCCTATGCGATCGAAACGCCGATTGGCTGCCGATTCGATCTGCCCGGCCCGACGGGCGAGTCGAATCTTTTGCAGTACCGGCAGCGCGGCCGCGTGCTTTGCCTAAGCGCCGGAGGCAATGTCGAACTACCGGCCCTGCTGTGCCAGCTTGCGGCAGTTGTAGCAACCGCAAACCGCGCCATGATGCCTGAGGACGTTGCGTTGCGGGCCGCTCTGGATGCGTTGCCGCAGTCCGTGAACGACTGCGTTGATTGGACCGCGGACTGGAGGGTCCAAGCCTTCGACGTGGTGCTGTTAGCCGGCAACGAGGAGTCGGCGCACGCGCTGCGGCGCGAGCTCGCGCAACGTTCAGGGGCGCGCGTGGCGCTATTGCGCCCGGTGGAGGGCCGCTACGCGCTCGATCGCCTGGTCGCCGAACAGGTGGTGACGACCAATACCGCCGCGGCTGGCGGCAACGCGACGCTCATGAGTCTGCAGCCGGTTTGAGCGGTTCGTAGTACACGTAGGCCGGCTGCGGCACCCGCGACTCGCGCCAGCGCCGCAACTCGTCGGGATCTAGATGGCGGTCCCACCAAAGCGCGCGGCCTTCCTGCTGGCGACGCTCCAGGCCTGGATGGGTTTTGCGCAAACCGCGCAAGAACGTCGTCAATTCGGATTCATAGGTCGCCATAAGTCCTTCCTTCCGTCCCTCGCCAGCATCTATTTCACTCGCATCCCGGGCTGCGCCCCGCTGTCCGGCTCGAGCAGGTAAATGCCTGCGCGGCCCTCCTCCGACTGGGCACTTGCAGCCAATACCATGCCTTCGCTCGTTCCAAATTTCATCTTGCGTGGCGCCAGGTTGGCTACCACGATGGTGAGCTTGCCGACGAGCTGCTGGGGTTTGTACGCCAAGCGGATGCCGGCAAGCACTTCGCGCGGCCGCTGCTCGCCAATATCGAGCGTAAGTCGCAGCAGCCTGTCGCTGCCTTGCACTTCCTCGGCTGCGACGATACGTGCAACGCGCAGATCCACGCGCGCAAATTCGTCGATGGAGATCGTCGCCGGCAAAGCGCTCGCGCCTGGCACGGCATTTGTCGCGACCGTGGTCGGTTCAGCTGCCGCGGCGCTGACCTCGGGCGGCGCGAACAAAGCGTCGAGCTGTCGTCTCTCGACGCGCCCCATCAAATGCCTGTAGGCGCCGATGCGTCGCAAAGGCGCCACCTCGCCTTGCCAGTTCAGTTCGCCGCAGCCTAGAAATTCTTCCGCGGCGTTGGCCAGAGCCGGCAAAATCGGCTTGAGCCATAGCGTTAAAAACTGAAAGCCCCGCAGGCATCGCGAGCAAATGCGCTGCAGTGCCTCGCGCTGGGCAACGTCTTTGGCCAGCTCCCAGGGCTTTGCCGCATCGAACTGACGGTTCAGCTCATCGGCAAACGCCATCGCCAAGCGCACCACTTTGCCAAATTCGCGGCCCTCGTAGGCTTCGGCGATCTCAGCGTCGATCGCCGCGGCCGCCGACGCCAAAGCTTCGGTTCTGGCAGGCGCATCATGAATCTGTCCGTCAAAGTACCGAGTGATGAAGTTGGCGGCGCGGCTTGCGATATTGACGTACTTGCCGATCAGATCGCTGTTGACTCGCTGCAGAAAATCGTCGGGGTGAAAGTCCAGGTCCTCGACGTGCGCGTTGAGCTTGGCGGCGATGTAATAACGCAGCCACTCCGGACTCATGCCCAGCTGCAGGTAGCGCAGCGGATCGATCCCGGTGCCCCGGCTCTTGGACATCTTCTCGCCGCTTACGGTGATAAATCCGTGGACGTAAACGCGGTCGGGAACCTTGTAGGGTCGACCCGCAAAATGCAACATCGCGGGCCAAAACAGCGTGTGAAAGTAAATGATGTCCTTGCCGATGAAGTGAATTTGCTCGGTGTTCGGATTTAGCAGCAGACCTTCGAAGTCGATCTTGCGGCGCGCGCAGTAGGCTTTGAGCGAAGCTAAGTAGCCGATGGGCGCATCGAGCCAGACGTAGAAGAATTTGCCCGGTGCGTCCGGAATGGGGATACCGAAGTAGGGCGCATCGCGCGAGATGTCCCAGTCTGCAAGGCCCGTATCGCCGTCGAGCCATTCCCGGGCCTTGTTGGCTACCTCGCTTTGCAGTCGCCCGCCCCCGATCCATGCACGCAAAAACTGGCGGCAGCGCTCGTCGGAGAGGCGAAAGAAGTAGTGCTCTGAGCTGCGCAGTTCGGGCACGGCGCCTGAGAGCGCGGACTTCGGATTGCGCAGCTCCGTTGCGGCATAGACCGCGCCGCACACCTCGCAGGCATCACCGAACTGGTCCTGGGCGCCGCAACGCGGGCACTGGCCTCGGATATAGCGGTCGGGCAAAAACATCTGCTTGACGGGATCGTAGAACTGCTCGATCGCACGGGTGGCGATGAGGCCGGCCGCGCGCAGTCGCCGGTAGATGTCTTGCGACAGTTCGGTGTTCTCCGTCGATTCGGTCGAGTGCCAATGGTCAAAACCGATCAAAAACCCATCCAGGTAGGGCTTGCGCGCGGCGGAGATCGCGGCGACGAACTGCTGCGGTGTGGTGCCGGCTTTTTCCGCCGCAATCATGATTGGCGCACCGTGCGCGTCGTCGGCACAGACGAAATGCACCTTGTGGCCTCGCAGGCGCTGAAAGCGCACCCAAATGTCGGCCTGGATGTACTCCATCACATGGCCGATGTGCAGCGCCCCGTTGGCATACGGTAGCGCCGTGGTCACAAAAAGTTCTCGTTGCGTCATTAGCGAGGTGTCGCGGATAGATCGGGCGTTCGATGGCCTGCACGCGGCGCCGATGGCGCGCGGCCGCCGTTTGCGGCCGTCTAACGCGCAGTCTATCAGTCGGTGGGGTCTTGCCCGGCGGCGGTGCCGTATTCTTGTGTACTTTGATCCGAAACATGGGAGCGCGTTTTGCGGCGGCAGCATGGCAATGGAACTTGAAGAAGTCAAAACAGTGTTGGCAGGGGTCGTTGATCCGAATACCGGCAAGGACCTGGTGAGTTCGCGCGAACTGTCCAAGGTGGAGATCTCGGGTGGTGTCGTGCGAGTTTCGGTGGAGCTCGGTTACCCGGCGGCAAGCCAGATTGAACCAATGCGCGCGCGCATCATTGAGGCATTGCGATCTGCCGGAGCCGGCGAGGTGCAGGTCGAGGTGCAC
>DASPWJ010000215.1:0-3461 GCA_035621895.1 Burkholderiaceae bacterium
ATCTGCTGACTCCATTTGCGACCGCTGAAGACGCCGTAGTGGCCGACGCCGGTTTGTACGTGGTGCGACTTCAGATACGGTCGAATGTTGCGGCACAGATCCTGAGCGGCAACCGTCTGGCCGACGGAACAGATGTCATCGCGCTCGCCTTCGACCGTCATCAGGGCCGTGCGACGAATCGCTGCCGGGTCGACTTTGCGTCGACCCCAAGTAAGCTTGCCCAGTGCAAGCTCGTGGTTCTGAAATACCTTCTCGACCGTCTCCAGATAAAACTCTGCCGGCAAATCGTTCACCGCCAGATATTCGTCGTAAAAGTCCTGTATCGGGCGCGCTTGTTCGAGTCGGCCTTGGGCAAGGTGCTCGGATAAGAGCTGCAGGGACTGGTGATGACGCTCCAGATTCATGCTCATGAACGCAGCAAGCTGCAAAAACCCCGGATAGACGCGCCGTAAAAACCCCGGGTGTTCTTGGGGCACGCGGCTAATCAGATTGCGCTCGAACCAACCAAGCGGTTTGCTTTCCGCCAAGCGATTGACTCTAGTCGGGTTCACGCGGCAATCGACAGGACCGGCCATCAGCGTCAGGCTGCGCGGCTGGGCCGGGTGATCATCCTCGGCCAATAACGCCGTTGCTGCCAACGCGGCGACACAGGGCTGGCACACAGCAACGACATGACAGCCCGGACCGATGGTCGCGATAAAGCGCATCAGGTATCCGATGTGCTCTTCGAGTCCGAAATCGCCGTAGCGCATCGAGACATCGCGCGCGTTGTGCCAGTCGGTCACGAAGACGTCGTGATCTTGCAAGAAGGTGCGCACCGTGTCGCGCAATAGTGTTGCGAAGTGCCCCGATAGCGGCGCCGCGAGCAATACGGGCGGCTGTTTTGGCAAGCCGACCGCACCATCCTTGCGAAAGTGTTGCAAGCTACCAAAGGGCAGGCGAAGAATTGTCTCCTCGCGTATCGCTACCCGCTGTTCGCCAAGAAAAATCTCGTTGATGCCAAAGGGCGGACGGGTGTGCGTCAAGCGCAAACGGGCGAGCACTTCACACAGACTGGCGAGCCTGTGCACGGCGCTGCGCTCGTAGCGATACGTTTGCAACAAGGCGCCAAGACTCTGGGCGAGCCAGCGCAGCGGCGAGGTGAACTCGCACTGCAGTTCATAGGCGAGATACAGCATCGCGTTCCCCTTGGCAGCCGATGCTGTTGCTAAAGCAAATTGCGGACCAAGGCAGTGCAGCTGCCGCAAGACCATTTCACGCCTGTGGCCAGCGCTTTGGCACAGTCCTTGCAAGTGCAGCAGACTACGAGGACACACAAAATGTCGACGGCGGTACTGACAATCAGCAGCAAGAACTATGGTGCGTGGGCGCTGCGCGGCTGGTTGATGGCGCGTCTTGCGGGCCTGGAATTTACCGAGCGCGTTATCCCACCCGACGATCCGCAGATGAGAGCGGAGATCTTGCTGCTGTCGGCCTCCATCCGCGTGCCAATGCTGGAGCATGAGGGCATTCGGGTCTGGGACACGCTCGCAATAGGCGAGTATCTGAACGAAATTAGGCCCGAAGTGGGTCTTTTGCCATTTGATCGCGCCGCACGTGCGCACTGTCGCTCGGTTTGCGGTGAAATGCATTCGGGCTTTGGCGCTTTGCGCTCCTCGCTACCGATGAACATCCGGGCGCATTTTCCCAAGTTCCGAATCTGGTCGAGAGCACAAAGCGACATTGAGCGGATCGTAGCGATCTGGACCGAGTGCTTGCAAAAGTACGGCGGCCCGTATCTATTTGGCAGCACCCCGGGTATCGCCGATGCGATGTTCGCTCCTGTCGTGACGCGTTTTTTGACGTATGACGTTTCGCTTGATCTTCTTTGCGACACTTATTGCCAACAGATCATGGCTCTGCCTCCGATGCAGGAGTGGGTTGCGGCCGCGCGCGTCGAGCCGGTGGAGGTCGATGAGTTAGAGGCGGAATTCTGAGGCGCATTTGAGTGCAGATCGCACGTCTTTAGTGCGAACTCGCTCTCTCGGTCGCGGCAAATGCCCGTTGTCGGGGCATCGGTTCAGACTATGGCGGCGGCACTTTTTCCTTATGAAGGTCTTGCCCAAACGCGCTTACGATCGGCGCGCCTATGCTTGATCCGAAAAAAGGAGCGCGCTCGCAGACCCTCGAATCCACAGCGCAGCTAGTGCGAGGTGTCTGAGCGTGCCAACTGATCGACGAATCCCTGCAGAACGTCGGGACTAACATCCGAGACCGCGAGCCACTCCATCTGGGAGCCCTGCGCATGCGCGACATTAAAGCCGCGCAGGCTGCGGGGCGACGCGGGCCAATGCGAAGGTTCGGGTCGAACGAAAACGTCAATGGTGTGCAGTCGATAGCGGTAAACCAGCGTTGCGGCCGCTTGACCTTGCAAGGTATCGAGCCTTGCCCCAACCAGCGTAAAGCCTGCGTTTGCCATCTCGGGTACTGGAGGAGAGTAGTCCAATCGCGCCGAAAGCCATGGTTTGACAGTATGTTGATCGGAGGATGCGACCTCGATCAGATGATCACTAAGCGTGGCGCGCACGTGGTCTGCAACGGCCTGAACGGCAAGATCTTGCTGCTTGCGCCAGCTGAGCACGACATCGCCACCGACCATGGCTATTAAAGTGGCTGCGCAACCGGCCAGCGCACCGGCGGCGAGCCAGCGCCAGCGGTCACCCCCGAAGAAAGGACGATCGGCGGCGACAAGGGGCGATGCCTCGGCCGACAGTGCTGCCAATCGCGCGTGCAGCTGCGCCGGTGCGCGAAAGTACGGCAGTTCGGAACGCAGCTTGGTACGCATTGCCAATATCTCCTGGTGCGTCGCCGCGCAGCGCGCGCATCCGCGAAGATGTCGCTCAACTAGCCACCGCCGAAATCCACCGAGTTGGCCATCGGCGTATCCCGGGATCCAGGCGGCGACACTATGGCAATACATCTTGCACCTCCCGAGGTTCGTCGCGGATCGCTTGCAGCGAGGAAGAACGTTGCAGCAGCGCGCGGGCGCGCGCAAGGCGGGACATCACAGTGCCGATGGGAGTATTGGTGATACGCGCAATTTCTTTGTAGGACAGATCCTCGAGTTCGCGCAGGATCAACACCTCGCGAAAGGCAAGCGGCAGCTGCGCAACCGCATCGGCTAGTAATCGCGCTTGGGCACTGCGAAGTGCCGTTTGCTCCGGGTCAATCGCCGCTGCGTCGGCAATCGTTTCCAAGGCGGTATCGTCCACGTTCACGATCTGCTCCGGGCGATTGCGCTTGCACCAGTCATAAAAGGCATTGCGCACGATTGCGAGAAACCACGCCCGGGCGTCCGCTCCGACCAGCGCCCCGATGTACTTGAGCGCGCGCAGGCAGGCCTCCTGGAGCACATCTTCGGCATCGTGCGGGTTGTGCGTGAGCCAGCGCGCCAGGTTGTAGCCAGCGTCCAGATGTGGCAA
>DASPWJ010000216.1:0-67578 GCA_035621895.1 Burkholderiaceae bacterium
GTTTTCCGCGTTCCAGAGCAACCACGAAGGTGCACTGATCGACCGAATCCACTCTGCGGCTGGCGAAGGCGTCGATTTCATCATCATCAACGCCGGGGCGCTTACGCACACGAGCATCGCGCTGCGCGATGCCTTGGTTGCAGTGGCGATACCTTTTGTCGAAGTACATATATCCAACATCTACCGACGCGAGAGTTTTCGGCACGTCTCGCTGCTCGCCGACTGCGCCGTTGGCTCCATCGTGGGCCTGGGCCCCTCTGGCTACCGGCTGGCGCTGGAGTTCGCCGCCGCATACGAGCCCACCAAATGACGCTGCCGGGGTTTCCCTGTCCGGCTTCGCAATTGTCCCGCCGCGCGCAGCCGAACAGCTGACCTAGTGAGGAAAGAATGGATTTGCGAAAACTCAAAACGCTGATCGATCTGGTTGCGGAATCTGGCATCGCCGAGATCGAGGTAACCGAAGGCGACGACAAGGTCCGCATCGTAAAGCACCACAATGTCCCTGCCGTAACGCAGGCGCCAATCGTGGCGCTTGCAGCGCCACCGGCGGTTGCTCCTGCCGCTGCGCCTGCCGTTGCCGGCGCGCCAGCGGCCGCGCCGACAACGACGCCGGAGCCAGCCGCGGGCCAAGTCGTGAAATCACCTATGGTGGGAACCTTTTACCGCTCGCCAAGCCCCGAGGCCAAGCCATTTGTTGAAGTCGGCCAAACGGTCAAACCCGGCGATACGCTGTGCATCATAGAAGCGATGAAGCTACTAAATGAGATCGAAGCGGAGATTGGTGGCACCATTCGCGAAATACTTGTTGAGAACGGTCAAGCCGTTGAATACGGTCAGGCGCTATTCGTGATCGGGTAATCGGTAAACCGCATACGCGTCCTTTCAGCCGCCCTCCCGGCCACAAGACTATTGCCTTAGCTACTCAGCGCCCATGTTCGGAAAGATTCTCATCGCCAATCGAGGCGAAATCGCTCTGCGAATTCAGCGCGCCTGCCGCGAATTTGGCATTCGCACCGTCGTCGTTCACTCGGAAGTCGATGCCGACGCCAAGTACGTCAAGCTTGCCGACGAATCCGTGTGCATCGGCCCGGCCGCTTCCAAGGACAGCTACCTGAACATTCCGGCGATTATCAGCGCCGCCGAGGTAACCGACGCCGAGGCGATTCACCCGGGGTATGGATTTCTCTCGGAGAACGCGGACTTTGCCGAGCGCGTCGAGCGC
This sequence comes from Burkholderiaceae bacterium, assembly GCA_035621895.1. Classification (GTDB taxonomy): domain Bacteria; phylum Pseudomonadota; class Gammaproteobacteria; order Burkholderiales; family Burkholderiaceae_F; genus GJ-E10. Next base: position 1,223 of record DASPWJ010000216.1, read on the forward strand.
AGCGGCTTTGTCTTTATCGGGCCGCGACCAGAGTCCATTCGACTGATGGGGGACAAGGTATCGGCCAAACGGGCAATGGTGGAAACCGGTGTGCCAACCGTGCCCGGTTCGGACGGCGCACTGGCCGAGGACCCGCGCGAGGTCGTTCGGACCGCGCGGGCAATCGGGTACCCCGTGATCATTAAGGCCGCCGGCGGTGGAGGCGGCCGTGGCATGCGCGTCGTACACACGGAGGCGGCGCTACTGAGCGCGGTCACCATGACGCGGCAAGAGGCACTGGCGGCCTTTGGTAATCCCACGGTATACATGGAGAAGTTCCTCGAAAACCCACGCCACATCGAGATCCAGGTTCTCGCGGACCAGCACCGAAACGCCGTCTGGCTGGGCGAGCGCGACTGCTCGATGCAGCGGCGGCACCAAAAAATCCTCGAAGAAGCGCCCGCTCCGGCGATACCACGCCGCGCGGTCGAACGCATCGGCGACCGCTGTGCCGAGGCCTGCCGCAAGATCGACTATCGGGGTGCGGGCACGTTTGAGTTTTTGTACGAAAACGGGGAGTTTTTCTTCATCGAGATGAACACCCGCGTGCAGGTGGAGCACCCGGTGACCGAAATGGTGACCGGTATTGACATCGTTCAATACCAGATTCGGATTGCGGCCGGCGAACGTCTGACACTACGCCAGCGCGACATTACCTCGCGCGGGCATGCGATCGAATGCCGCATCAACGCCGAACATCCTTACAACTTCACGCCCAGCCCCGGCCGCATCAGCGCTTGGCATCCACCGGGCGGACCGGGCGTGCGCGTCGATTCGCATGCTTACGCGGGGTATTTTGTTCCGCCTCATTATGATTCGATGATTGGCAAGCTGATCTGCTATGGCGAAAACAGAGACCAGGCGATCGCGCGCATGCGAATCGCGCTCTCAGAGGCGGTGGTAGAGGGTATCAGCACAAATATTCCGCTGCATCGCGAGCTCATGATGGACGAGAAGTTCGTGCAGGGCGGCACCAGCATCCATTACTTAGAGAAACGACTCGCTGAAAAGAAGGCCAACCAGGGGTGATCGCGCCCGGCTGTCGGGCTCGCTCTTTTTGGGTTGGATAGCCACGAATCGGGCGATAGGCCATGGCCTTACTCGAGATCCAACTGCAGATGCCGCGCGAGCAGCTCGACGCATGGAGCGATGCCCTGATCGCTGCCGGCGCGCTCGCGGTTGCCATCGAGGATGAGGACCGCGACACAGACCTTGAGGTCGCGATGTACGGGGAGCCGGGAACGCCCGCATCCGACCCGGGTTGGCGCAGCAACCTCGTGTCGATACTGATCGACGAATGCAGCAATGCTACTGCCGTGCTGGAGAAGGCCTCGCGATCGCTCGGGCAAAGTCCGCCGGCGATTTTGCGCCGCAAGCGTCTGGAGGATCGTGACTGGGTGCGCCAAACGCAGTCACAATTCGAACCAATTCGAGTTGGTCGAATTTGGATCGTACCAAGCTGGCACGAACCACCCGACCCCACCGCCTGCAATGTGCGCATCGACCCGGGTGTTGCCTTCGGTACCGGCTCGCATCCGACCACGCGTTTGTGTCTTGCGTGGCTCGATCGGCACCTCCCCGCCGACGCACGGCTGCTCGACTATGGCTGCGGCTCCGGAATCCTTTCGATTTGCGCCGCGCGTCTGGGCGCCAGCGAAGTCGTCGGCGTGGACATCGATCCGCAAGCGCTTCGCACCGCGCAGTTCAACGCGCAACGCAACGGCGTGCATGCCCAGTACACTTCACCGGCTGGCCTGCCTGCTGATGGTTCGCGCCGCTTTGACGTGGTGATTGCAAACATACTTGCCAACCCGATCGTGCTTCTTGCCCCGACCTTGGTTCGTTACCTCCAACCGCGGGGCTTTATCGTGCTCTCCGGGATCCTGGAGCGGCAAGCCGATACCGTGCTGCAGGCCTACGCACGTGCAGATCCCGACTTGCGGCTGAGCTTGTTTGGCGAACAGGAGGGATGGGTCGCGATTGTCGGAGAGCGGGCCGCCCGCTAAGCCATGGCACTGGCAACCCGTTGTCCGAATTGCAGCGCGATCTTTCGCGTCGGCGCGGAACAATTGACTTTGCGCGGTGGCGTCGTGCGCTGCGGATCGTGTCGGCACGTTTTCAACGCAATTGGCCATCTTGAATACGTGGAACCTACGGCGCCAAGCGACGAAAACAAAGCACCGCGACGCCATCGCCCGGCTGCAGCCGGTGCGACCCATGAAAATCGTCGACCCGTCGCGCAGCCGCCCGCGACCGCACCGACGCAGGCCCCCGCGCGAAAGCCGCCACAGCCCGCCCAAAGCGCGCCGGCCAACCAAGTTAAGACGCCAGCGCCAACGCAACGATCAGCTGCGGCCGCACCCTCGGGAGTCGAATCGGCCAGCACCACTACGCCCGGCATACAAGGGGTAGATGCGCTCTCCTTGCCTCCGACCATCGACACCTCGCCGCTTGCAAGCGCAGGGCCCGCGTCGCGACGTGAGCCGGAGGCAATCGCTATACCGGAAACGCTGATCGCCGCGGCAAAGCAGATGGATGCACAGCAGCTTGCATCCTTGGAGGACGATTTTTCGATCCCTGAACTCGAACCAACGTTTTTGAGGGCCAAAAATTCGGAGATCAACCCGTACGTGCGCATTGCGCTATGGGCCGCCTGTGCGGTCCTGGCGCCGGCGCTGCTCGTGCAGTTGGCGCTGCTCTTTCGCTCCAGCCTGATCGTTCATTTCCCCGACTTACAACCCGTACTGGCGGCGCTTTGTTCGCCTTTGGATTGTTCCGCCCAGTGGCCGATGCGCCCGGAGCTGCTGGCGGTCGTGAGCAGCGATCTGCAGGCGGTGCCGGGCACGTCCGCCATGGAGTTCGATGCCGTGATTCGCAATCGCGCCGAATTTGCCATGGCGCTGCCGGCGCTCGAGCTCACACTTACCGACAGCTTGAATCGTCCGCTGGCGCGCAAGGTCTTCACCCCCGCCGATTACTTATCGGCGCGCACAACCAACTCGCAAGAGCCAAGCGATAACCTCGCCGCCGGCGCTGATCTGACGATCCGCCTCATCTTTGAGTTCCGCGGCGTTGGCGTCGCCGGCTTTGTTGCCTATCCGTTTTACCCCTGACCGAGACGTTAGGCCCCAAAGCGGCCAAGCGCTGCGATACCCTGTCCAATGAAAAGATGAACACTCTGATTTGCGGCTCGATAGCGTACGACTCGATCATGGTGTTCCACGGTCGATTCAAGGATCACATCCTTCCGGACCAGGTTCATATTCTCAACGTCTCGTTTTTGGTGCCGACATTGCGCCAAGAGTTTGGCGGGGTCGCAGGCAATATCGCCTATAACCTCGCGCTTTTGCAGGCGCATGCCTTGCCAATGGGCACGGTGGGCGACGATGCCGGCGAATATCTGCGCCGCTTCGATGAGTTGGGCATCGATCGCAGTCGCGTCTTGCACATCCAGGGCACGCGCACGGCGCAGGCGTTCATAACAACCGATCTGGACGACAATCAGATCGTCGCCTTCCACCCGGGCGCGATGTCGCATTCGCACCACAATCGCATGCCGGCGGATCTTGCGGTCGGCCTCGCGTTGGTTGGGCCCGATGGCCGCGAGGGCATGTTGGCGCACGCCGATGCGCTCGCAGAGCGCCAGATACCGTTTGTATTTGACCCGGGACAGGCTTTGCCACTGTTTAGTGGCGAGGAACTACTCTGGTTTCTGCAGCGCGCGACGTACCTTGCCGTTAACGACTACGAGGCAAAGTTGCTGGCGGCAAAAACCGGCCGGTCGGTTGATGCGTTGTCGGGAAATCTGCAAGCGCTGATCGTAACGCGGGGTGCGCAGGGCTCGGAAATCCGTGCAAGAAAGGGGCAATTTGTGATTCCCGCTGCGCCCGTTGCAGCCGTCGTCGATCCGACCGGCTGCGGGGACGCGTATCGCGCGGGCCTGCTATTTGGCATTGCCAACGATCTGGGATGGGAGACGTCGGGTCGCCTGGCTTCGGTGATGGGTGCCGTGAAGATCGAACACAACGGTGCACAGCGGCACCAGCCTACCCGATTGCAGATCGAGCAGCGCTTTTTTGAGGCGTTCGGCTACCGCCCCTGGTGATCGCGCAGCATCCAATTGCCTGAAAGCGTTGCGACCGAGGCCCGCCCGCCGGGCGCGCTCAGAGCGAAAACTGATCGAGGACTAGCAGCAGGATCTGGACGGCGACAATTAGCACCAGGGGCGAGAGGTCAAATCCTCCAATCGGAGGGATGATCCGGCGAAGTGGCGCCAGCACGGGGCGGGTCAGCATGTCGAAGGTTGGTGCTAGCGGCGCATGCGGGTTGACCAGGCTGAGCACGACGTTGGCAAACACGAGCAGCGTGACAAGGTACAGCACCCAATGGACGAGAAGCAACAAGACGCTGGGCACCAGTAAGTACCAGTGCCAAAGGCCCCGGTCGGAGCGCACGAGCCCCATCAGGAACTCGAAGACCAGCGCGACCGCAAGCGCTGCGGTCAGCGATGCGGCGTCAAATCGACCACGCAAAGGTAGCGCGCGGCGAATCGGTGCCACAAGCCAGTCGGTCAGAGCAACGCAAAAGACGGCTACCGGATTGGAGCGGGAAACGCGCAGCCAACCCAAATAGGCGCGCAGCAGCAGCGCGCTTCCCAAGAGGCCAGCGACCGTGCTCAGTAGCAGGTGAAAGATCTCTAACAAAAGCATAGTGTTCTTGGCTGCAGTCACATGCCGCGATGATGCGCGACAGGCAGAGCCCCGGATGGACAGCGCGGCGATACCGCGCCCTTTGCTCGGTTTGTGCGCCCGATTGTAACTGCCGAGTCCCAACGAACGCACGCACGCGCAGCGCGAAAAAAAGGCGCCTGCAATAGGCGCCTCGAAAATATGTAGCCCTTGTGCTTACGGTCGGCTGCCCGTAGGAAACGGCCAAGCCGTCGTAGGACTCAACGGAGCCCGAGCTCCAACCGGCGCGGGCGCCGCCGGAGCCGCGGGTGCTGCCGCTGGAGCGGCGGGCGCTGCCGCTGCCGCCGGTTTGGCGGCGGCTTTCTTGGGCGCCGGCCGCTTCTTGGCCGCTTTAGCTACTTTTTTTTTACCCGACTTCTTGGCAGCCCTTTTCTTGGCGGCCTTTTTGCCGGACTTCTTTGCAGCCTTCTTAGCGGACTTTTTCGCCGACTTCTTGGCAGACTTCTTCTTCGCAGCCTTCTTCTTGGCAGCCTTCTTCGCCGGCTTCTTGGCGGACTTCTTCGCGGACTTCTTCGCAGATTTCTTTGTTGCCATGTGAATCTCCTAATGTACGTCGATGAAGTTACGGATGGTTAAAACCCAAACCCGGCCGCCAAGCGGCGCACCGGGCTATTCATCGGCGCATGCGGAGGCACGGTCGCCGCGGCATGCCCAGAAATGCGTTTTGATTGGCGCATATCCGAGCCAAGCGCGGAACGGACAGAGCACTGGCCGTTGACGCTGATGAATTCGGCACGACATGCCCGCGCCTTCGCCCAAGTGGCAAGCGCGCGCATGCTGTACGCCAGATATTTGCCGGCGTACGAGTTCGTTGAGGAGGAGCCCCCGTGAGCGGGGTGAACGCCTGTGGTGGGAGTTCGGTCAAGACCGGGAGCAGTGCCACAAGACCGGATGGTCTCGATGCCTAACGTCCCATATCCAATGGCGACTGGTGGTCGACTGTGACTGTCTGTGTTCAAATCAGCGATCGATCGCGAGATCGAGCTACCAAAATTCACGGCGCATTATCACTCCCAATGGCCAGTGACTGCAAGAAATATTTGTATTGTCGCGAAAGATTTTGTTGCGTGATGTCCCGATTTAATGCCGAGTTCTATGTTCAATTCGCTCGCTTGCAGCTCGCATGAATCAATCCCAACTCAGCGCGCCGCCACTTTGATATTCAATTACTCTGGTCTCAAAGAAGTTGCGCTCCTTTTTCAGATCGATCATCTCGCTCATCCAGGGAAACGGGTTTTCTTGATCGGCGTACAGCTGCTCTAGGCCAATTTGCTGGGCGCGGCGGTTGGCGATGTAGCGCAAGTACCCCTTGAACATGGCGGCGTTCAGACCAAGGACACCTCGCGGCATGGTGTCCTCCGCATACCGATACTCCAGCTCGACCCCTTGGGAAAACAGCTGACGGATCTCGCCGCGAAACTCGGCCGTCCATAGCCCCGGGTTCTCCAGTTTGATCTGGTTGATCAGATCGATACCGAAGTTGCAGTGCATCGACTCGTCGCGCAAGATGTACTGGTACTGCTCGGCCGCACCGGTCATTTTGTTTTGCCGTCCCAAGGCCAGGATCTGGGCAAATCCGACGTAGAAGAACAGCCCCTCCATGAGGCAGGCAAAGACGATCAGCGACCGCAGCAAGGTTCGATCCGCCTCTTGGGTGCCGGTTCGAAAGCCCGAATCCGTGAGCACCTCGATAAACGGCAAAAGAAATTCGTCCTTGGCCCGTATGGATGGAATTTCCCGGTAGGCATTGAAGATCTCGCCTTCATCCAGACCAAGGGACTCGACGATGTATTGGTAGGCGTGCGTGTGAATCGCCTCCTCGAAGGCTTGGCGCAGCAAAAACTGCCGGCATTCGGGTGCCGTGATCTGGCGGTAGGTGCCCAGGACGATGTTGTTGGCCGCCAAGGAATCGGCGGTTACGAAAAAGCCCAGGTTGCGCTTGACGATGCGCCGTTCGTCCTCGCTCAGACCATTAGGATCCTTCCACAGGGCCACATCGCGCGCCATGTTCACTTCTTGTGGCATCCAGTGGTTGGCGCAGGAAGAAAGGTATTTGTCCCAGGCCCACTTGTATTTCAGGGGAACGAGCTGATTGACGTCGGCTCGGCCGTTGATGACGCGCTTATCTTCTGCCCGGACGCGGCCATCGAAGGGACGAAAATCGCCCGTCGACATGTGCGCACGCCGCTCTGCCTGTCTTGCTTGCGTTACGTCCCTACCGGCTGCCAGCATCGAATCCCTTTCTCGCGTTTGGTCGTTTCTTTGGCCACTTCGAACCCATTGCGTAGCTCGTGGGGGCCGTGATGCACGGCCCGGCCTCGCGCTGCTATTGACAAACTTCGCACTCGGCAAACCCCGACGCCCCCGGGCGCAGCGCGCAAACCTGTCCCGCGCCGGCCGCCGCGCTCTCGCCCACCGGGACCGCATTCAGGTCACCGCCCCGACCCGTGGCCTTTTCCGCATGCGTGGCGCCGAGCGTGCGCAGGTAATACGTCGTCTTGAGCCCGCGCACCCAAGCCAGCCGATAGATCTCGTCGAGTTTGCGGCCCGACACGCCCGCCATATAAATATTGAGGGACTGGGCTTGGTCGATCCATTTTTGGCGACGTGCCGCGCATTCGATCAACCATACGGGGTCGATCTCGAACGCCGTCGCGTACAGGGCCCGGATATCGGCCGGAATCCGGTCGATGCGAGCCAAGCTGCCGTCGAAATATTTCAGATCCGCCACCATCACCTCGTCCCATAGCCCCAGGGACTTAAGTTCGCGTACCAAGTGCGGGTTAACGATCGTGAATTCGCCTGAAAGATTGGACTTGACGAACAGGTTCTGATACGTGGGTTCGATGCTGGCGGAAACCCCGACAATGTTGGAGATCGTCGCCGTCGGTGCAATGGCAGTGCAATTGGAATTGCGCATCCCGTATTGCGCGATGCGCTGGCGCAGGCCGTCCCAGTCCAAGCGCTCGCTGCGGTCGATCTCCAGATGGCCGCCGCGTTCTTTTTGCAGCAAATCCAGGGTGTCGTGCGGCAGCGCGCCTTGGTCCCAGAGTGAACCCGAAAATGTGGAATACGCGCCCCGTTCGGCGGCTAGCTCGGTGGAAGACCAGTACGCAAGGTAGCAAACGATCTCTTGGCTGGCGTCGGCGAACTCCACCGCCTCACGCGAGGCGTAGGGCACGCGCATCTGGTGCAAACAGTCCTGAAACCCCATGATGCCCAGCCCGACCGGACGATGCCTCAAATTAGCGTTGCGGGCCTTGGAAACCGCGTAGTAGTTGATGTCGATGACGTTGTCGAGCATGCGCATGGCGATGCCGATCGTGCGGCGCAGCTTCTGCTGGTCCAGTTCCCAGCCTCCCGCACCGGCCGGTTTTAAGTGCGCAAACAGGTTCACCGAGCCAAGATTGCAGACTGCGATTTCCTCATCGGACGTGTTCAGCGTGATTTCTGTGCACAGGTTCGATCCGTGAACGGTCCCAACGTGCTGCTGGGGCGAGCGGATATTGCAGGCGTCCTTGAACGTGATCCAAGGGTGCCCCGTCTCGAAGAGCATGGACAGCATCTTGCGCCAGAGCTGGGCGGCGGAGACCTTCTTAAAGAGTTTGATTTCGCCCCGCGCGGCCTTTTCTTCGTACGCGACGTACGTCCGCTCAAACGCCTGTCCGGTGCACTCATGCAGTTCGGGGCAATCGCTCGGCGAAAACAAGGTCCACGGTTCGTCGGCCGCGACACGCTTTAAGAACAGGTCCGGAATCCAGTTCGCGGTGTTCATGTCGTGTGTCCGGCGCCGGTCATCACCCGTGTTCTTGCGAAGCTCGAGAAACTCCTCGATGTCCAAGTGCCAGGTCTCCAGATAGCAGCACACGGCACCCTTGCGCTTGCCACCCTGGTTAACAGCCACGGCGGTGTCGTTGACGACCTTCAGAAAGGGTACGACACCCTGTGATTTGCCATTGGTTCCTCGGATATGGGCACCTAAGGCGCGCACGGGAGTCCAGTCGTTTCCCAGCCCTCCGGCGAACTTGGCGAGCAGGGCGTTGTCCTTGATTGCCCCGTAGATGCCGTCGAGCTGGTCGGGCACGGTGCTTAAGTAGCACGACGAAAGCTGTGCATGGCAGGTTCCGGAGTTAAAAAGCGTCGGTGTCGAGCACATGAAATCAAAGCTCGACAGCAGTTCGTAAAATTCGATCGCCCGTGCCTCGCGATCGATCTCATTGAGCGCCAGCCCCATAGCAACGCGCATGAAAAAGGTCTGCGGTAGTTCAAAGCGCTGGCCGTTGCGATGCAAAAAGTACCGGTCGTACAGGGTCTGCAGTCCCAGGTAGGAGAACTGTAGATCGCGCTCCGGCCGCAACGCCGCAGCAATGCGGTCCAGGTCAAACTGCAGCAGACGCTCATCGAGCAACCCGGCCTCAACGCCTAGACGGATTCCGCGCGGCAGGTATTCGGAGTAGCGCTGCACCATGGCAGCCTGCGAGACCTCCGCGCCGAAGACCTCCTTGCGCACCGCATGCAGCAGCAAACGGGCACTTACCTCGCTGTACGCGGGGTCCGTTTCGATCAGCGAGCGGGCCGAAAGAATTGCCGACTTGTGCACTTCGTCCATTGACACACCGTCATACAGATCCTTGACGGTGGCCTTCATGACCGCCTCCACCGATACGTATTGCTCCAAGCCTTCACAGGCCGCTTGGATCGTTGCCCGCAGCCGCGCTTCATCCAGCGGCGCCCTGCGGCCATCCACGGTTACGCAAATCGCGCCCGGCAAGGGCTGCGGCGGCGCCAAGCGCGCACGCTCCTGGCTGCGTCGCTCGCGATACAAGACATAGGCGCGAGCCACGTCGTGGGCTCCGTCGCGCATCAGCGACAGTTCCACCTGGTCCTGGACGTCCTCTATGTGAAACGTACCGCCCGCGGGCTGCCGGCGGATCAATGCGCCAACCACCGCCCCGGTCAGACGCTCCACCTGCTCGCGGATTGCGGCCGATGCGGCGCCCTGCCCACCACGAACGGCAAGAAAGGCCTTGGTCATTGCCACGACGATTTTTGCTGGCTCGAAAGTCACCACAGCGCCGTTGCGGCGCATGACCCGATACTCCGCCAGCGAAGATGCCCGGGGCCGATCGAGCAACGGCTCACCTGGCGACAACGGCAGTGTCGCCGTCGCGGCTCCTTCGGCTGCGACAGGCATCTCGGCGTTTCGATATTGCATGCTTCCCCCTGTTGGCAAAATTGCGCGCCGGCACCGTTCAAGGGTGCCGGACCCACTAGTTCTTGATCAGGTATGTTCTCGGCGTTTGGTCGCATCGCGTTCGCGAATGCGCGCACTGCCTGACGTTGAAGATGCTGCGCTTGCCAATCGGATGATTGCCGGAATTCTCGCGAACACAACATCTAGTGGTCATGAGTAAGAAATCAACAACGCCTTGTGGCGGCGATGGTAGGAGAAGATTGCCTTGTCGGCAACTGAAAAATTTTTTGCGCTGCGGCGCGCGCGCAGCAGAGTCAATAGTCGCGGGGTACCCACGCCCAATCAAACAGCGGACCGGGATCGGACTTTCTGCCCGGTGCGATTTCGTTATGTCCGCGGGTGCAGCGCAGGGGGTAAGTTGCCGCCAGCGCCCGCTGCAGCGCGTCCAAGGTCGCGTACTGGGGTGCCGTGAAGGGCTCGAATTCCGTGCCCTCGAGTTCAATGCCGATGGAAAAATCGTTGCACGCGGCGCGACCCTCCCATTCCGAGACGCCGGCGTGCCAAGCCCGGTCGCGGCAGGAAACAAACTGCGTCAGCAAACCGCTGCGAGCGATTAAAAAGTGCGCCGAGACGCGAACGCCGCGCAGCTGCTCGTAAAACGCATGGGCGCTGCAATCGAGCTGGTTGGCAAACAGTTGTTCGATATCACCGCTGCCAAAGCACCCCGGAGGCAGGCTGATGCAGTGAAGCACCAGCAACTCGATTTTGCAACCCGCAGGGCGGGAGTCAAAGTTCGGCGACTCCAGCCGGCGCGCCCCTTGCACCCAACCGTCGTCGGCGACGTGGTACGCGGTCGCGGCCGGTGCGCCATCGCTCATGGACTGCGTGTTGGCGCTGCGCCGGCCACAGGCATCACTTCAGTCCCAAGCGCTGCATCCGGTAGCGCATCTGTCGAAACGATATTCCGAGCAACTGGGCGGCCGCAGTGCGGTTGTGGCGGGTTTGGGCCAGTGCCGCACGCAACGCGGCTTCCTCCATTTCATCGAGGTAGGCGGTTAGGTCGCTGGGCACACCGTCGACGAGCGAAAAGCGCGGCGCCGCCTCCGCACGTTGCAACGCGGGCGCGGTCGGTTGCGCTTCGAGCGCCGCGGGCGTCGCTACGCTCGGTGGGGGCGCGGGCTCGAAGGCGCGTGCAGTTTCCAAAACGAGATCCTCGGACGATATCTCGCCGCCGCCGGTCAGCACGACCGCGCGTTCCAAGACATTTTCCAATTCGCGCACGTTGCCGGGAAACGACCACTGGCGCAATGTCGCCTCGGCTTCGGGAGTCAGCCAGGCCGCGGGCACGCCGGCTCGCTCGGCGATGCGTTGCAGCAGGAATTTGGCGATCAAAGCGATATCTTCGCCGCGCTCACGAAGGCTTGGCACGCGCAATTCAATGACGTTGAGCCGATAAAACAAATCTTGTCGGAATCGCCCCAGCTCCACTAAGCGAGCAAGATCCTGGTGCGTTGCGCTCAAGATACGAACGTCCACCGCCTCCTCGGTCGTCGAGCCCACTTTGTGAATGTGCCGCTCTTGTATGGCGCGCAGCAGCTTGACTTGCATCGCCAATGGCAACTCCGCCACCTCGTCGAGCAGCAATGTGCCGCCGGAAGCGGCCTGGAAAAATCCGTCGCGGTCGCGATCGGCACCCGTGAAAGCGCCGCGTCGATAGCCAAAAAACTCGGCCTCCATCAGCGATTCGGGAATCGCACCGCAATTGACGGCTACAAAAGGCATGGCCCGGCGCGCCGACATTGCGTGAATTGCTCTGGCCACGAGTTCCTTGCCGCTGCCTGACTCTCCGATGATCGCGACCGGTGCCATGCTTTGCCCCAAACGTTCGATCAGGGCACGCAGTTTCACCATCTCCGCCGACTCGCCCACCAGGCGCGAGAGCGCAGCGTCATCGGAGGGCGTTGGTGTGGCTGCGCCCGTGCCCAGCTCGGCACCATCGCCGATTGCCGAGCGAATGAGCAGCCGCAGCTGATCAAGGTCGACCGGCTTGGCAAGGTAATCGAACGCGCCCGCCTTGAATGCGGCCACCGCATTTTCGGCGCTACCGTAGGCAGTAATGACAGCGATCTTCGGTTCCCCACGCGCCCCGAGCTCGCGCACGAGATCCAAGCCCGAGCCGTCTGGCAGGCGCATGTCCGTCAGACAAAGCCGATACGAGCGCGTGCGCAAGAACTCGCGCGCCTGCTCAAGTGATTCGGCAGTGTCCACTTCCAGGCCCAGGCGAGTGATGGTCAGCCCGAGCAGTTCGCGCAGATCGGCCTCGTCGTCGACCACCAGCACCGCGGGCACCCGTGCCCGAACGCTTGCTTCCGCTTCGGCGATTCGCGACGCGCTCATCTAGGCAAGGTTGCGGCGAAAAAATTCCGATTGGGTCGGAATCGTATCGAGAAACGGCGGTGCTGGTGACTCGGCCCTATCGGCGCGCGCAAAATACACTACGAAGCCACTTCGGTCCGGTCGGCCGGCGCGCCGCAGCACGTCATACGCCAGTTCCGCATGATTGGCGATGCAAAATTCCCGCGCCAGATACAAACCCAGCCCGGTGCCCCGCGCGTGCGTCGTGAAAAATGGCTCAAACATCGCTGCGCGGTCGGCCGGCGCCACCCCCACGCCATCGTCGATGATCCAAAGTTGCGCGCGTCCGTCGTGCTCTGCGGCGTTTTCCATAAAAATTTCGACGCTGCTCGGGCCGCCCGAGCAATACCGCAGCGCATTATCAACAAGGTTAAACAGGATCTGGCGCAAGTGGCTGTGCTCGAATTTTACGACGTCGTGTCCTTCCCCCCCAATTACGAGGACCCCCGCCGCAAGATCGCGGTCACGGACAAACTCCTGAGCCCAGGCCTCGACAAAATTGCGCAAGGCAAATTCATCGCTCAGCGGCGAGTCGCGACGCGCCACGCGCAGGACATCATCGACGAGGCGACTTAACCGCGCCGTGTTCTCGCGCACGATGCCAGTTAAGCGCTTTTGCATGGAATCGCGTGCGTCTTCGGCCAACAGTTGTCCCGCGTTGCTGATTGCAGCAAGCGGATTGCGGATTTCGTGCGCGATCGACGCGGTCAGCCTGCCCATCGCAGCCAGCTTCAGCTGCTGTGCCCGAGCTTCCAAGGCGTTGCGATCCTCAAGAAAGATCACGAATTCACCCGACTGCGCAGATGGCGGCCGGGCAAATCGGGCTCGCAAGGGGCGGGTCGGCGAGCTTGCGCTGCCCGACACATCGGGTGCGGCCAGCATAAATACCCGGTTGGACCATCCCACCTCGTTGGCCTCGGTCTTCATCCAGCGCTGAAATTCCTCTCCTAGGGCGCGTAGCGCCGGCATGTCGGTCAGGCGACGGCCCGTTAGCTGTGCGCTACGCGTCATGCCTAAGAGCACCCGCGCGGCCAGATTGTTGGCGTGGACCGTGGTGGCCGCATCGACGACGATGACGCCTTGCTCCATCTGCGAGATGACCAGACGATTGATTTCCAGCTGATTTTGCAGATCAAGACCGCGTGCATGCGCCAACTGCTCTTGCTTGTTAAGCCGCGCCGCGAGCAGTCGCAGCAATCCTGTCAAACCAAACAGCGCCGCGCCGTACAAGCCAGCCTGGAACAGTTGCGTTTCCGTATGCTCATCGCGCAAGCCGCGCAAGACAGCATCGCCCAGAAGGAACAGCACGGCAATCGAGGTTGTGAAAAACGCCGCGCTGGTGGGCAGCATCAGCGAGGCGCCGGCAATCGGGACCAAATAAAAAACGACGAATTCGCTGCGCATTCCGCCGCCCAGAACAACGAGGACCGTTGCCATGATCAAGTCGACGGCAAGCTGCGCGCTCAATTGCCCGAGGAAATGGCGCCGGTAATACAAAGACGCCAGGGCCATGGCAATGGCGACGCCAAAGTACGTGGCCAATCCAACGACGATCTCCGAGACCCCTGCGCCGCTTAGGCGACTAGCCAGCGGCGCGGCAAAAACGATCGCCGACAGCAACACGAAAGCCGTTACCAGTACCCGGGCCAGCGCCAGCGCATACAGCGTGCCCCATGCGGGTTCCACGCGCAGCAGCTGGTCCGATGACTTGGCGGCGGAAATGCGCTCGCGGTCGGGTTTGCTCGTTGCGTTCATCGCAATGGTCCGGCGTTAAATGGCTCGCGCGGCGCCGCCAAATGGCCGGCGCGAGGTGCGATCATGGTTGGGACGCCGGGGGTTGCTGCCGGGCATGCTCCGCGCAGCAGGCCCAGCGTCCATCGAGCGGTAACGCCTCGGACTTTGGAAGATTCAGGCCACAGACCGCACAACGAACCATGTCCTCGGCTGACTGGCTCGAACCAGCACGCTGGCGCACGCCCGGCTGGCCGTCGCGCGCCAGGCGGCGTACGGCAAGATACGCCACGACTCCAATCAGCGCCCAAAAGAGCAAGCGCATCACACCCATACTCTGCCCAAAACGACTTCAAAGACGAAACGACTGCCAATATAGGCCAACAACAGCATCAAGAATCCCACGAAAAGCCAGCGTTGCGCGACCCGTCCGCGCCAGCCAAAAGCATAGCGCCCGACTAACAGTCCAGCGAAAACGCACCACGCAATGATGGCAAAGAGCGTCTTGTGATCAAAGCGCAGCGGGCGGCCGAAAAGTTCCTCGGAAAAAATGATTCCGCTGGCCAGGGAGGCCGTGAGCAGCACAAAACCGGCGGCAAGCTGGCGAAACAGCAAGGACTCCAGCGCCAGCAGCGAGGGCATGCGCGACAAAAGCGGGCCCAACGCCCCCGAAGAGTCGCGCAATGGCTGGTGCAAATACCGGTCGATCGAGGTCATCAGCACGCTGTGCAGCGCAGCGACCGTAAAGAGGCTGTAGGCCAGAACCGAGACAGCCAGGTGTACGCGCAGTGCCAGTGAGCTTCCCTCGGCCGCCAGGGCGACCCCGTGAAACACCAAAGGCAGCAATAAGGTAATCGCCGCAAGCGGCGTCAACAGCGCATACAAGCCAACGAGTGAAACGAAAAAACCCTCGATCCACAACAAGCCGCAGGCGATGACGAAGGTTGCCGAAAGGGCCTGGGAGAAACCAAAGCGCAAACCTCCCGTGCCAAAGACGTCTTGCACGAGCAGCGTGGCATGGCCAACAACCGCCACTGCCAACAGCAGTCCGACCAGACTTGAGGGCGGTACGTCATCGCCGCGGTGCAAAGCCACCCAGCAGCGGTACGCGACCACTAGATAGGCCAGCGCGACGATCAAGTGAGCCCACCCGTAAAATGCGCCTATTTGCATAGCGCGTCTATATACCATGGGCGCACGGGGAACAATGCAATGCTGGATCAACTAACGGACCGATTGGCCCGCATCGTCAAGCAGGTTCGCGGACAGGCTCGCTTGACAGAAGCCAATATGCAGGAGGCGCTTCGCGAGGTTCGCCTGGCCCTGCTCGAAGCCGACGTGGCGCTTCCCGTCGTACGCGATTTCATCGCCCGGGTCCGCGAAAGCGCCGTGGGCGAGGACGTTATTGGAAGCCTGACACCGGGGCAGGCACTCGTGGGCGTTGTGCACCGGGAACTGGTTCGGCTCATGGGAGGCGACCTGCCGCAAAAGCAGCGCGATTTGGACCTTGCGACGCAGCCGCCCGCGATCATCTTGCTCGCCGGCTTACAAGGGTCGGGCAAAACGACCACTACGGGCAAGCTTGGTCGGTGGTTGTCAATCGAGCGGCGCAAGAAGGTACTTGCCGTTTCAACCGACGTTTATCGACCGGCAGCCATCGCGCAACTGCAAACCGTCTGCCAGCAGGCCCAAATCGAGTTTTTTCCCACGCCGCCGCAAAGTCGCCCTGTGGAGATCGCCCAGGCGGCGCTTGCGCACGCGCGTCGTCATCTGCTCGACGTCGTTTTGGTTGACACGGCCGGGCGCACGACCATCGACGAGCCCATGATGGAGGAGATTGCGCAGCTGCACACGGCCTTGCGTCCCGTGGAAACCTTGCTCATCGTCGATGCGATGCTCGGTCAAGACGCTGTCAACACAGCGGCAACGTTCGGCTCGCGCCTGCCGCTGACGGGGATCATCTTGACGAAGCTTGACGGGGATGCGCGCGGCGGCGCTGCCCTGTCAGTGACGCAGATCACCGCCAAGCCCATCAAATTCGCCGGCACCGGCGAGAAGCTAACAGGGCTGGAGCCCTTTGATGCCGAGCGCATGGCCGGACGGGTGCTCGGGATGGGCGATATCGTCGCACTCGTTGAAGAGGTCAAAAGTTCGCTCGATATCGGTGCTGCCGAGAAGCTTGCTCAGCGCATGCAATCGGGCGCACGATTTGACCTGAATGATTTTCGCGAACAGATCGCCCAGATGCGCCGGTTGGGCGGCTTTGGCGGGCTGCTCGAGAAACTGCCGGCGCAATTCGCCCAGGCCGCCGGGCAGGTCAACCCGCGTGAGGCCGAGCGGCAGGTTCGCCGCATGGAAGGGATACTTAATTCGATGACGCCCGATGAGCGCAGCAAGCCCGAGCTGGTAAAGGCTTCTCGCAAGCGGCGCATCGCCAGCGGCGCGGGCGTTCCCGTTCAGGAGGTCAACCGTTTGCTGGCGCAGTACGACCAAATGAGCGCGTTGATGAAGAAAATGCGCAAGGGCGGACTGGCAAAGATGATGCGCGCGTTTGGTTCAATGGCCGCAATGCCCCCCGGCGGCCATGCGCGCCGGCATTAGGCTGCTTCGGGCGTGTCATTGCATGTTCTGCGCAGGGCTTTGGCTCGCCCGCCCACGCTTGCAACCTAAGGATAACCCCAGTCGCGCTTCCAGGCGGCAAGGACCGCGCTCGGATAGGTCGCTTGCCCGACGCTGCCGTTATAGCGCCCGAGAGCGCGAAACAAGTCGCCTCGTTCGGAATCCAAATAATGGCGCAAGATGACGCAGCCATAGCGAAGGTTGGTGCGCATCTCGAATAAGCGGCGCACATTGCCGTCGCCGATTAACCCGGCCCAAAACGGCATCACTTGCATCAGGCCGCGGGCACCGACGTCGGAAATCGCGTACTTGCGAAAATTGCTTTCCACCTGGATCAGCCCCAGCACCATTTGACGGTCCAGACCAGCGCGGATGCACTCGTAATCCAGGCACTGCAGCAGATCGGTGCGATTGCGTTTTTCCGGCACGCGCGCCACCAGCCGCGAGGACATCTGCACCATCCAGCGCTCGTAGGCGTCGCGCGCCTCATCGCTGGCAAAGTGCCGTAGGGGCGGTGCGCTCTCGGCAATCTGCGCCGCCAGCGCGCCACGCACGGAATCGGCGAGGGTCTCATATTGCTGGGCGCCGCCCCAGCTGACACGCGGCAAGATCGGCAGCAGCCCTAGCGCGAGAAGTCGTCGCCGCCGCGTGCCGCGCGAATTATCGTGCAAGGCGCTCACGCAGAAAGTTTGCCGCGCTTGCACTGTCGATTTGCGCGACCTCTAAGGTGGAGCGCGGCACATATTCAAGCTGCCCGACCTTTAAGCCACGCTCGCCGATCGTTATCCGGTGGGGGATTCCGATCAATTCGGCGTCTGCAAACATGGCACCCGGGCGCTCGCCACGATCATCGAGCAACACATCAACCCCCGCGTCCAGCAAGATCCGATACAACTCATCGGCCGCCGACCGCACGGTCTGCGAGTGCGGATAGTTTACCGGGCAGATCACTGCAGAAAAGGGAGCAATTGGCTCGGGCCACACGATTCCCCGTGCGTCGTGGTTTTGTTCGATCGCCGCGCCAAGCAGGCGCGTAACGCCGATACCGTAGCAGCCCATTTCAAAGAGCTGCGCGCGTCCCTCCTCGTCGAGGTAGCTCGCATGCAGACTCTGCGAATACTTCGTGCCCAGGTAAAAAACATGGCCGACTTCGATTCCGCGTTGGATTGCCAATCGTCCTTTGCCGTCGGGTGAGGGATCACCTGGCACAACGTTGCGCAGATCGGCCGTGCGATCGGGCTCGGGCAGGTCGCGGCCCCAATTGACTCCCGTGAAATGGTAACCCTCTTCGTTGGCACCACAGACAAAGTCGCTCATCAGGACCACCGTTCGGTCGGCAATCACCTGCACCGCATCACGCGGCGCGCGCGCAAATACGGGACCAAGGTAGCCTGGCGAGGAACCAAATGCCGAGGCGATCTCGGTATCGGTGGCAAAGCGCCAACCGCCCTCCAGGCCAGCAAGCTTGCCGGTCTTGACCTCGTTTAGCTCGTGGTCGCCGCGCAACAACAGCAGAAAGATCTTGGGTGCGGCCTCGGTTTGGTCGACCGCGACAACCAGCGCTTTGACGACCTGCTGCAGCGGCACCGCAAGAAATTCGGCAACGTCGGTGCAGCGAGCGCGGTTCGGGGTCGCGACCTTGCGCAGCGGCTGGTGCGCCGGAGCGCGCTCCGAAAGCAGTGCAAGCGCCTCGGCCAACTCAACGTTGGCCGCGTACTCGCCCTCCGGGCAATATGCGATCGCGTCCTCGCCACTGTCGGCGATGACTTGGAATTCGTGCGAACGACTCCCTCCAATGGCGCCGGTATCGGCCGCGACCGCACGAAATCGCAGCCCCATGCGCGAAAAAATGCGCTCGTATGTATCAAACATCGTTTGATAGCTGCGGTGCGCTGACGCCACGTCCCGATCGAAGGAATAGGCATCCTTCATCGTGAACTCCCGGCCCCGCATGACCCCGAACCGCGGACGGCGCTCGTCGCGAAATTTCGTCTGTATGTGATAAAAATTTGCGGGCAGCTGGCGGTAGCTACGGATCTCCTGGCGAGCGATGTCGGTTATGACTTCCTCGGAGGTTGGCTGCAGGACAAAATCCCGCTGGTGCCGATCCTTCAGCCGCAGCAGCTCTGGCCCATACTTCTCCCAGCGTCCCGATTCCATCCAAAGCTCGGCCGGCTGCACGATGGGCATGAGCAATTCCATGGCACCAGCCCGGTTCATCTCCTCGCGAATGATCGCCTCGATGCGCCGGATCGAGCGCAGACCCAGCGGCAAATAGCTGTAGATGCCCGCGGCGAGCCGGCGAATCATTCCCGAGCGCAGCATCAGCTTCTGGCTGATGATTTCCGCGTCCGTGGGCGCTTCTTTTTGGGTGCAAAGCAAGAATTGCGAGGCGCGCATCGCCAATTCGTTCCGTTTTCCGGCCGTTGCTACGGGCCATATAATGGGTCGCAGATGATATAGCTTCAGGTGATGGCATGCTGGACAAGGATGGGTACCGCCCGAACGTCGGCATCATCCTGCTTAACGAACGTAGCGAGGTATTCTGGGGAAAGCGAGTAAAACAGCATTCGTGGCAGTTTCCCCAAGGCGGGATCAAGCACGGCGAATCGCCCGAGCAGGCGATGTACCGCGAGCTTTACGAAGAAATCGGTCTACAAAGCGAGCAGGTGAGGATTGTTGCCCGCACGCGAGACTGGTTGCGTTACGAAGTGCCCGAGCAGTGGATACGGCGCGAATTGCGCGGGAATTATCGCGGACAAAAACAGATCTGGTATTTGCTGCGTCTGCTCGGCCGCGACTGTGATGTGTGTCTGCGGCGCAGTGAGAAGCCCGAGTTTGACGCCTGGCGCTGGAGCGAATACTGGATTCCGATGGATTCGGTGATCGAATTCAAGCGCCACGTCTACGAGCAGGCGCTGCAGGAATTATCGCGGTTCGTTTTTCCGCCGACGTCGCGTCGAGGTGCTTCGCAGCAGCAACGACCCTGATTTCGAGCGCCTGGATTGCGGCCGGCGTGCCTCAGAGCAATACCAGATTGTCGCGATGTATTAGCTCGGGCTCTTCCATGAATCCGAGCACTTGGGCGATGTCGGCACTGGCGCGGCGCGCGATGAGGCTCGCCTCACTGCTCGAGTAATTGACTAGTCCGCGGGCGACTTCCTTTCCACTGACGTCGACGCACGAGATCACATCACCGCGCGCGAAACTTCCACTGACCTCGACCACCCCGATCGGCAGCAGGCTCTTGCCTTGGTGACACAGCGCGGCAACGGCGCCGGCGTCGATTGTGACGCGCCCCTTGGTCTGCAGATGGTCGGCAATCCACTGTTTGCGAGCGGCGCGTTTTGGCACCGCTGCGCCCAGTAGCGTGCCGATTGCTTCGCCCCGCGCTAAGCGCAGGAGAACCTCGGGCTCGCGCCCGCACGCAATAATCGTTGCGGCGCCGCTGCGCGCAGCGCGCTTTGCCGCCAGCACTTTGCTGAGCATGCCGCCACGACCGATCGCGCTCCCCGCTCCACCGGCGTACCGCTCCAGTTGCGGATCCCCAGCCGCGGCGCTTTGCACCAGCCGCGCTTGGGGCACGCGACGCGGGTCGGCGTCAAACAGCCCTTGCTGATCGGTCAGGATAACCAGCACGTCGGCTTCAACCAGGTTGGTCACCAGCGCCGCCAAGGTGTCGTTATCGCCAAACTTAATCTCGTCGGTCACCACCGTATCGTTCTCGTTGATGACCGGAATGACTCCCAACTCGAGCAACGTAAGCAGCGCCGAGCGGGCGTTAAGGTAACGCGCGCGATCGACCAGATCCGCGTGCGTGAGCAAAATCTGCGCTGTGCGCAAGCCCAAGGCGCCAAAGCAGCTCTCATAAGCCTGCGCCAGACCCATCTGGCCCACCGCGGCGGCGGCTTGCAGCTCATGTACCTCCTGGGGCCGACGCACCCACCCGAGCCGCTGCATCCCCTCCGCGATCGCACCGCTAGAGACCAGTAACACTTGTTTGCCCAATGCCCGCAGGGCCGCGACCTGGCTGGCCCAAAGCGAAATGGCAGAAAGATCCAGACCCTGCCCTTCGTTGGTGACCAGGCTGCTGCCGACCTTGACCACCGTGCGCGCAAAGCGCGCTTCACCCATCGCGGCGCTCACGTCAGGACCCGCTCGGCTGGTTCGGCGACCGGCAAGGATTGCCGCGGCGAGCGCGTACCATCCGCGGCCGACAGTGAAAGCCTTGCGCCGGGCGCACCTCGTTGCTCCAAAAAGCGCTGCACAGCCCACATCAGGTCCCGGCAGCCTTCACCGGTTGCCGCCGATATAGCGAACATCGGCGCCTTAGAGCGCAATCGGCGACGCAACCGCGCTACCAGCGCCGCGCGCTCGGATGCGGGCACCAGATCGATCTTGTTCAAAACGTACCAGCGCGGCCTGCGTAGCAGCGCGGGGTCGAACTTGCGCAATTCCGACGAAATGGCGCGGGCTTGCGACACTGGGTCGACATCAACGTCAAAAGGAGCGACGTCCAGAACATGCAACAGCAGCCGGGTTCGGCTCACATGGCGCAAAAAGCGGTGACCAAGTCCAGCTCCCTCGGCTGCACCTTCGATCAGTCCCGGCAAGTCGGCCACGACAAAACCCTTACCTGCTTCTTGGCGCACGACCCCCAGATGCGGATGCATCGTGGTGAAAGGGTAGTCGGCGATCTTGGGACGTGCGTTGGAAACTGCCGCAAGCAAGGTCGACTTTCCGGCATTTGGCGCGCCCAGCAATCCCACATCAGCAAGGACCTTTAGTTCTAGGCGAAGTCGACGCAGCTGCCCCGCCTGTCCGGCCGTATGTTGACGCGGGGCACGATTGGTGCTGGATTTGAAGTGAAGGTTGCCCAGGCCGCCCACGCCGCCGGCAGCAAGAAGCGCGCGCTGGCCGTGCTCGGCCAGGTCGGCAACGACTTCGCCGGTGTCCTCGTCGTGGACCACGGTGCCAACGGGCATTGGCAGCTCAAGGTCCCAGCCGCTTGCGCCGAAGCAATCCGAGCCACGGCCATGCTCGCCGTTGCCGGCCGCATGCTTGCGCTGATAGCGGTACTCGATCAGGGTATTGAGGTTGCGGTCAGCGATGCCAAAGACGCTGCCACCGCGCCCGCCATCGCCGCCATCGGGGCCGCCTTTGGGAATGAATTTTTCGCGGCGAAACGACGCGCAGCCGTTGCCTCCATGGCCGCCGCAAACTTCAATGCGCGCTTCGTCGACGAAATTCATCGGCTTGACCGCTCAAAGGGAGTTGCAGGCTCTGCGCAACGCAACAACTCGCGGCAATGCGCAGCCACCCTGCCTGCCGCGCGTGGTATGCGCGCCTAGCCGGCTTTGACGGCAGTTAGGCGCTGACGCTGGGTTGCACGCTTACCAAACAGCGCTTCTTTGGTCCACCAACGACAAAGCGCACAGTGCCGTCAACCAGAGCAAAGAGCGTGTAATCGCGTCCGGTACCGACATTTTCGCCGGCGTGAAACCGCGTGCCGCGCTGGCGCACGATAATGCTGCCGGCGTGGATTGTCTGCCCACCGTAGGCCTTCACGCCCAGTCGCTTTGCCTGCGAGTCGCGCCCATTGCGCGAGGACCCACCCGCTTTCTTATGCGCCATTGTCTTACCTCAATGATGTGCCCAAGAACCGCAAACCCCCGACCGTCGTCAAGCGATCGAGTCAATCCGGATCTCGGTGAAATTCTGGCGGTGTCCCGCGTGCTTTTGAAAGTGCTTGCGCCGACGCATCTTAAAGATCCGCACTTTGGGGTGGCGTCCATGGGCCAGGACGGTCGCAAGCACGGCAGCGCCCTCAACGCGCGGCGCGCCGACACGCAGCTGGGAGCCATCGCCAACGGCTAAAACTTCTGCCAGCGTAATCTGTTGTCCGACTTCGTTGGGCAGCGCTTCGACCTTGAGACGGTCACCCGCGTTCACGCGATACTGCTTGCCGCCTGTCTTAATAACCGCGAACATTCCCGACCCCCACATACCGGGGCCGCCATGGCCCCGTCGAAAGCTTTAAATTATCGCTGTTTTCGCACCCGGCCGTCAATCGGGTTGTATTTTGATCCACCCTTCGACCCCGGCGACACCCGCGCTAGCCTGCCCTCCTATAATTCAACGCGCTCGACTAACGACTCGCCGTGCAAACCGCCTCCACCCTGTCGCAGCAGCCGCCGCGAACTCGCAGCCTGGCCGATCTGCTTGCGCCCATCTCCGAAGAAATGCGCGGGGTCGACGCCACCATACGCGAGCGGCTCAGCTCCGACGTGGCCCTGATCGGCACAATCGGCGAGCACATCATCGGCGGTGGCGGCAAGCGCTTGCGTCCGGCCATCTTGCTGCTCATTGCACGTGCGATGGGCTACCGCGGCAAGGCACACGTTTTGCTGGCCACGGTAATCGAGTTTATTCACACGGCCACTTTGCTGCACGACGATGTCGTCGACGAATCGGACCTGCGGCGCGGGCGCCCGACCAGCAACGCCGCCTTTGGCAATGCCGCCAGCGTGCTGGTGGGCGATTTTCTTTACTCGCGCGCGTTTCAGATGATGGTCGAAGCAGGCAGCATGCGTGTGATGAAGATCCTGGCTGATGCGACCAACCGCATCGCCGAGGGCGAGGTGATGCAACTGCTGAACATTCACGATCCGACGGTCGACGAAAAGCGCTATCTGGGTGTGGTCGAGCGCAAGACCGCGACGCTATTTGAGGCCGCCGCACGCATCGGCGCCGTCCTGGCCAATGCAAGTGGGGCGGCGGAGGATGCCTGCGCTCGGTACGGCGCAGCGATCGGCACAGCATTTCAGATCATCGACGATGTGCTCGATTATGACGGCTGCGCCCAAGCCATCGGCAAGCGTGTCGGCGATGACCTACGCGAAGGCAAGCCCACGCTGCCGGTCATACACGCCTTGCGGGCCGCGTCCCCCGGCCAAAAGTCTCAGGTGGAAAAAGCGATTCGCGACGGACGCGGCGACTTCACACAAATTGCACAGATCGTGCACGAGCACGGTTCCATCGAATACGCGCGCCAGTGCGCCCGCGTGCAATGCGATATGGCAGCGACGTTGGTTGCATCGCTGCCCGTCTCGGAGTTTCGCGATCGTCTGCTAGACTTGACCGCCTTTGCAATGCGCCGTGACCGCTGAGCTCGACCTTGGCCGAGGCGGCGAATCGATACCTCGGGGTGTAGCTCAGCCTGGTAGAGTACTGCGTTCGGGACGCAGGAGTCGGAGGTTCGAATCCTCTCACCCCGACCAGGCCTGCTCCCGCGCATCCGTGCAGTGTCAGCACCGTGGTGGGCCACCGCGCAAGGATCAGCACGCGGACCGGGGCAATCGGCAGCCGCTAACTCGCGGCCACCTCGCTGCGGCCTACGCCAAAACCAATCGATACGATCCGTACGATGCCTAGCGTTCCCCTGTGGGCGAATGTGCTAGCGCTCGCCGTCTTGTTGCTCGTTTCTGGCTTTTTCTCCATCGCTGAGACGGCGATGATGGCTATCAACCGCTTGCGTTTGCGACATTTGGTGCGAGAGGGAAACGCGGCCGCCCGCCGCACCCAAGCGCTTTTGGACCAAACCAATCGCCTGCTGAGCGTAATTTTGATCGGCAACAACCTGTCTAACACCGCGGCCACCGCATTGGTTGCCGCGCTGTCCATCTACGATCTGGGCGCCCAGCAGTGGGGTTTGGCCGCGGCCACGGTCATAACGGCATTCTTGATACTGGTGTTTTCGGAGATCACACCCAAGATCATCGGTGCAACCTACCCGGAGCCCATCGCCCTTGCGTCCAGTTTCATACTGCGCCCGGTGCTGTGGGTAGCAACACCCGCCGTATGGTTCGTGAATCTTTTTGTCCAGGTCATTTTGCGTGTTTTGCGCCTGGCAGGCCCCCGGGGGATCGCCGAGGCACAGCGGCTGACGAGGCAGGAGCTACGCACTTTAGTGCTCGAAGGCTCCAGTTATATTCCCGTGCAGCACCGCAGCATGCTGCTTAACGTATTCGATCTGGAGGCACTGAGCGTGGACGACGTGATGACACCACGCGCAAGCATCGAGGGCATCGATTTGGAGCAGCCCTTCGACGCGGTCCTCGAGCAGGTGACCACGTGCTACCACAATAAGCTGCCCGTCTTCGAGGGCGACATCAGTCGGGTCGTTGGCATTTTGCATGTGCGCAAGCTGCTGACGCTTTTGGCCGAAGGCCGACCGGGCATGGAGGCCATGCGAGAGCTGCTGGTCGATCCGTACTGGATCCCTACCGGCACGTCGCTGCTGCAGCAATTACAGATGTTTCAGGAAAACCGCCAGCGACTGGGGCTGGTGGTCGACGAGTACGGTGACCTACTTGGCCTGGTGACCGTTGACGACATCATGGAAGAGATCGTCGGCGAGTTTGCCACGCAGGTCCCCGGCACCAGTGCCAGTTCGCTGCGCTGGGGACGTGACGGACAGGTCATGGTCGATGGCACCGTTACGCTGCGTCAGCTCAATCGCCGCTTGGCCCTTGCCCTACCGCTTGATGGACCTAGAACTTTAAACGGCCTGCTGCTCGAGCGCCTCGAACAGATTCCCGATGGCCCTTGCTGCTTGCAGCTGCCCGGCTGTAATGTGGAGATCGTGCAGATCCACGACCAGGCGGTGCGCAGCGTACGGCTGATCCGTGTTCTGGCGATCCCGGGCTCCAAGGAAGCGCGCTAAGGTCCGGAGCGCGCCCACGCGGAGGTTTCGGCGCTTGCGCGGACCAAACAGCAATCGCAAGCGCTGAGGCGGCGGCGGCAAGCAAGAGCGCGGTTGCTCTCGCGGCAATTTGCACCCGCAATTAGGGGATAATAAGCGTTACAAATCCACGGCTTATTCATAGCATCTCCTTGCTTTCGCGCGGGCATTCGACGCTATAACTTGCATTCGGACCTTTTTCGGCAAACATGTCTGCTGCGACACAAACGACTTCTGCTGCCTCTAGCGCACTAACTGGACTGGCCCGCGCGCTTGTGCAGCAAGGCAAACTGCGTCCGGACCGCGCCGAGTCGCTGGCGCGCAAGGCGGTGCAGAGCAATTCGCTATTCATCGACGAGCTGGTGGCCGTCGGTGAAACGCTGGGCCTTACCGCCGCGTCGATTGCTCGTTTTGCCGCGGAGACGTTCGGGCATCCGCTGCTCGACTTGTCGGCGATCGATACCGATCAGTTAGCCAAAGACACGATCGATCGCAAGTTGGTGTCATCGCTGCGTGTGCTGGCCCTGCGCAAGCGCGGCAATCGGCTGGCGGTTGCTGTCTCGGACCCAACAAACTCGCAGGCACTAGACCAGGTCAAGTTCCAGACGCAGCTCGTGCTCGACATTGTCGTAGTGGAGCACGACAAGCTTCTGGGGCTCATCGAAGCGGCATCGCAGACCGCTTCCAAGGCGCTGGAGAAGCTCATCGATGATGATGTGAGCTTCGAGGATCTGCTGGCGGAGAGCCCGGAACAGCAAGAAGGAGAGGACGCGGCATCGGCCGAAGTCGACGATGCCCCCGTGGTGCGTTTTTTGCAGAAGCTTTTGCTCGACGCAATTGGCGAGGGAGCTTCGGATTTGCATTTTGAACCCTACGAGAAGTTCTATCGCGTACGGTTTCGCGTCGACGGCATATTGCGGGAAGTGGCGCAACCGCCGCTGGCGATCCGCGAGCGCCTGATCTCCCGAATTAAGGTTGTTTCACGACTCGATATTTCCGAACGGCGGGTGCCGCAAGACGGGCGTATGAAGCTCGCGCTCACGGGTCAACGCGCGATCGATTTTCGGGTTAGCACACTGCCAACCTTGTATGGCGAAAAAATCGTCATGCGGATCTTGGATGCGTCGCAAGCCAAGATGGGCATCGATTCGCTGGGCTATGACGCGGACCAAAAAGAATTGCTGCTCAACGCGATCCAACGGCCCTACGGCATGGTCCTTGTAACCGGCCCCACCGGCAGCGGCAAGACCGTGTCGCTCTATACGTGCTTGAACCTGCTAAACCAGCCGGGTGTAAACATCTCAACGGCTGAGGATCCGGCGGAAATCCAGCTCGCCGGGATCAACCAAGTCAACGTGAACGAGAAGGCGGGGCTGACCTTCGCCAATGCCATGCGGGCGTTCTTGCGCCAAGATCCCGACATCATCATGGTTGGTGAGATTCGCGACCTGGAGACCGCCGATATCGCTATCAAGGCGGCGCAGACCGGTCACATGGTCATGTCAACCCTGCACACCAATGATGCGCCCTCGACGTTGACACGCCTTGCCAACATGGGGGTGCCGCCCTTTAACATTGCATCGTCCATCATCCTGATAACGGCCCAGCGACTTGCGCGCCGGTTGTGCGTCTGCAAACAACCCGCGTCGATGGACAATGATGCCTTGCTAACGGCGGGATTTCTCCAATCCGATCTGGACGGAACGTGGACTGCGTACCGTGCGGTGGGCTGTGACCGCTGCAAGGGCAGTGGCTACAAGGGGCGCGTAGGGATCTACGAGGTAATGCCCATAACCGAGGCGCTACAGCACATCATCCTGAAGTCGGGAAGCTCACTGGAGATCGGCAAGCAAGCACAGCGAGAAGGCGTTCGCGATCTGCGCCGTTCCGGGTTGATGAAGGTCAAGCAGGGTCTGACGACGATCGACGAGGTGTTCGGATGCACGAACGAATAAAGCGCGTGCAAGGCGCGGAAAGAGGATAGCAATGGCAACAGCTGCAATTGCGCGGCCCCCGCGCGAAGTAGTTCGCGAATCGATGTTTCTGTGGGAAGGCCGGGACAAGGGTGGCCGCACGGTCAAGGGCGAAATGCGCGCCGGCGGCGAGTCGGTGGTGGCCGCTTCGCTGCGCCGTCGTGGCATATTGGTCACGAAAATCAAAAAGCAATCGATGCCGCGCGGCCGGAAAATCACCGGCAAAGACCTGGCCCTGTTTACGCGTCAATTATCGACCATGCTGCGCGCCGGCGTGCCGCTGATGCAGTGCTTTGACATCGTCGCTCGTGGCCATGCGAACCCCGCACTGGGCCGGCTGCTAAACGACATCCGAACCGACGTGGAAACCGGCACGAGCCTGAACCAGGCCTTCCGGAAATACCCGATGTATTTCGATGCGCTGTTTTGCAACTTGGTGGCAGCCGGTGAGCAAGCCGGTATTTTGGAGACGCTGCTCGATCGGCTGGCCACGTATCAGGAAAAGACCATCGCCATCAAGGGAAAGATCAAGAAGGCGCTCTTTTACCCGACGATGATCATTTTTGTCGCGATCCTCGTTACTGCGATCATCATGGTCTTCGTAATTCCGTCCTTCAAGCAAGTTTTCTCGAGCTTCGGTGCCGATCTTCCAGCGCCCACGCTGATTGTGATCGCGATGTCCGATTTTTTTGTCAAATACTGGTATGTGCTGCTCTTTGGATCGATCGGCGGGGCGTATTTCCTTTATCAGTCGTGGCGGCGATCTGCGCCCGTGCAGATGATGGTCGATCGCTTACTGCTCAAGCCGCCGGTGATCGGTCCACTCATGCAAAAAGCCGCCATCGCCCGCTGGACGCGCACGCTTTCGACGACCTTTGCCGCCGGCGTTCCATTGGTGGAAGCGCTCGATTCGGTCGGCCCGGCCGCCGGCAATGCGGTCTACAAGGAGGCGACGCGCCAGATTCAATCCGAAGTCAATATCGGAACAACATTGGCGCAATCGATGCAAAACGCGGGGGTCTTTCCGAACATGGCCGTGCAAATGACGTCCATCGGAGAAGAGGCTGGGGCGCTCGATTCCATGCTCAACAAGGTTGCTGACTACTACGAGCGCGAAGTCGACGAGACGGTGGACGCCCTATCGAGCATGCTCGAGCCGTTGATCATGGTCATTTTGGGCGGGATCATTGGCAGCATCGTGGTGGCGATCTACATGCCGATCTTCAAGCTGGGCCAAGTCGTATAGTGGTTTGTAGCCGCCCATTTCGGGGGGCCAGCGGCAACACGCAGGCGGGCGTCGCCGATCCTTGCTCGCCGCAGCGCCGGCGCTGCGGTACGGGGTCGCGATAATGCCGCTGTCGCTGGGCACGGCATTTGCGCCGCTTGCTGCACTGCTGGGTCTGCTGGTCGGCTCTTTTCTGAACGTGGTCATTCATCGGTTGCCGAAAATGATGCACGCACAATGGGCCGCCCAGGCAGCCGAGTTCGAGGGGCGCACGCTGCCGCCACAGGCACCCTATAACCTGTGGCAGCCACCATCGCATTGTCCGGCTTGCGGCGCACGCGTCGCAGTGCTGCACAACATCCCAGTGCTCTCGTATCTGCTGCTGCGTGGGCGATGCGCGCACTGCGGGCTGCGCATTAGCCCACGCTATCCGATCGTTGAGGCTTTGACCAGCGCGCTCTCCTTTTGGGTTGCGTTGCATTTTGGCTTCAACGTTGCGGGAGTCAGCGCTTTGGTTCTGACTTGGTTTTTGATCGGCTTAAGCTTCATCGACGCCGATACCACGCTACTGCCCGACAGCATGACGCTTCCCCTGTTATGGCTGGGTCTGCTGCTCAACATCAATGCCACCTTCACTCCTTTGCGCGACGCGGTTATCGGAGCTTGTTGCGGATACCTTAGTTTGTGGCTGGTGTACTGGGGGTTTAAGCTGGCCACGGGGCGTGAAGGCATGGGTTACGGCGACTTTAAATTGCTGGCGGCAATTGGTGCCTGGTTGGGCTGGAAGATGCTTTTGCCCGTCGTGCTGCTCTCGTCCCTGGCCGGCGCTGTTCTGGGCATGGGGCTGATTGTGCTCGCACGCCGTGGGCGCAATATCCCGATCCCCTTCGGACCGTATCTTGCGATCGCCGGCTTTCTCGCGTCGCTATACGGCGCACCGATCGCCGAGCGGCTCGGGATTGGATAGTGCCTTATGCCACGGCCGGCGCGGATCGCAGTTACGGGCGGGGTTGGTAGCGGCAAGTCGACCGTCGTGGCGCTGCTTGCCGAGCTGGGCGCGGCAATTATCGACAGCGATGCCATCGCGCACGAGCTGACCGCCCCCGGCGGATTGGCAATTGATCCGATCCGCGAGGCGTTTGGCGCTTGGGTGCTCGACGAGCGAGGCGCGCTGGATCGTGCGCGCATGCGCACCCTGGTCTTTTCCGACTCGCGGCAACGCCTGCGTCTGGAGGCGATTTTGCATCCACTGATCCGGGAGCGGGGCCTTGCGCTGGCGCGCCAACGCGAAGCAACTGCAGCGCTGCTGGTCTTCGAAATCCCACTGCTGACCGAAGCACGGGCCATACGCCGGTCGTTCGAGCTCGATCGCATTTTGCTAGTCGACTGCCCCACGAGCGTGCAGCTCGCACGCGCCTGTGCGCGCGGCACGATGTCGCAAGAGCAGGTACGCGCGGTAATCGCCAGCCAGGCGCCACGCTGGCAGCGACTGGCCATCGCCGATGACGTTGTTTGCAATATGGATTCGCTCGAGTCCCTGCGAGAGCGCGTCGCGCGCCTTTGGTCGAGCTACTGTCCGGCCGACCTCGTATGATATCTTGCGCACGGCAATGTCTGAGTTGAATCAGAATCCGATTCTGTACGAGTACCCGTTCAACGAACGGGTGCGTACCTTGCTGCGACTCGAAGATCTATTTGACAAGCTTTATTTCTTTTGCGAGCAACCCCACCCGTATTGTCACCACACTGCGCTGCTGACTCTTTTTGAGATTGTCGAGGTGACCTCTCGCTCGGACCTGAAGGGAGAATTGCTGCAGGAGCTTGAGCGCCACAAGCAATCGCTTTCCGGGCTGCGCAACGATCCTCGGGTAGCGCAAGATGCCCTTCAGCAGATACTGGGTGATATCGATGCAGCGCAGGCGGCACTGAACGCCTCGCCGGGCAAGGCCGGGCAGCACCTGCGCGACAACGAATGGCTGATGAGCGTGCGTGGCCGATCGATCATCCCCGGCGGTACGTGTGAATTCGATCTACCGTCCTACCACGCCTGGCTCACCCGCAACCGGGAAGAGCGCATGGAAGATCTGCGCAATTGGGTGCAGCCCCTGACGCATTTTCAATTGGCCCTGGCAATTGTTTTGCGCTTGCTGCGCGAAGGTGCGCAACATTCGCACCACACGGCCGCAATGGGATCTTTTCAGCAAATGTTGCAGGGAAAGTCGCTGGCACTTTTGCAGGTGCGTGTTCCACGCGAACTGCAGGCGATTCCGGAAATTAGCGCCAACAAGTACATGCTGTGGATACGTTTCACGCAATCGGATCGGGATCTCAAACCCCGGCCGTTGGAACGGGACGTGGATTTTGACCTAGCCTTGTGCGCGTTTTAGCGCACGGCGCTTAACTCAAAAACCGAACGACCAGGCCGTGGGCGCCGTGGCGGCGGGCTTGCCGCAGGTTTTCGAGGTTCGCCTCAAGATCAGCGTATAGAGGAAGCGGGCTGTCGCGGCACAGCGTGCCGATGAGTTCCCACGTCGCAAGGGCGTCGCCGGCCGCCGCGCTGCGGTGCGTGGCGTCACCCTCAATGACGGCAAAATCGCAACCCAGGGCAGCGGCATGGGTCAGATCGCTTTGATCGCGCACGCCCGCCCCCACCCATTGAAAGCCCGGACGCACGGTAGTGGTGCGCAGTTCATCGGTGGCAAGAAAACACCCGTCCCCGAGCTTGGAAAGATGAGGATCAATACGGCTGTCGATCAGCAAACGCGCGCCAAACGCGCGGGCCCGTGCGCTGCAGCTGCGCAGTGCCTCCAGAAGCACTTTGCCCGCAAGTAAGGGCTCGTACCAAAGAATCTGGCGCAGGCCGCGCGCCAGCGCGCGGTCTACCCACTGCTGCGCCTGCTCAGCGCTGGTCGATGCTTGGTGGGAGTAGGCAGTAACGCTTGGCAGTTGCATCCAGCGCAGGGCGGGGACGGCAGCCGGTAGCAGGGGCGCAGGCGGGTTTTCTCCCGGCCGCAAAAACATCAGCTGTTGGCCTTCCACCGGATGCGGCGTTCCGAGCCAGTCAAAGACGCGTTGAAAATGCAGGCGCACGTACGCGTGGGGGTAGTCATACTCAAGGACGGTCCACGGCTCCGTCGAACGCACCCGCACGCCCAGCTCCTCGGCGAGTTCGCGCTCCAAGGCCTGCTCGACGGATTCGCCAGTTTCAATCTTTCCGCCCGGAAATTCCCAGTATCCGGCGTATGGTTTGCCCGCCGGACGATCCGCCAGCAGTACCGCGCCGTCCGTGCGCACGATCACGCCGACGGCAACCGGTGTCACGGGTCGGGTAGCAAGGCGGCGCCCTTCGGTCAAGGCTTACTCAGTCCCTGACGACCCGCGTAATCACGCGCGAACTGGGTTGCGACGCGGCCGGAGCGCGAACCGCGCAGCAGGGCATACTGCAGCGCCTCGGCCCGGGCAGCCAAGATCGCGTCCTCGTCCAGTCCAAAGCGTGCCAACCAATGGGCAACGATGTCTAAGTAATCTTCCTGGCGAAACGGGCGAAACGTCAGCCACATGCCAAAGCGCTCCGAAAGCGAGACTTTCTCCTCGGCTGCTTCGGCCGGTTGAAGCTCTCCTTCTTCATCGTAGCGCGCCGCCAGGTTCTCGCGCATCAATTCAGGCATCAGATGGCGCCGGTTGGACGTGGCGTAGATCAGCAGGTTCGAGGCACTGGCCGCAACGGAACCATCGAGCGCGGCCTTTAACGCCTTGTACGAAGCATCGGCGGGCTCGAAGGACAGATCGTCGCTAAAAACGATGAAGCGCTCGGGCCTTTCGGCAACTCGGTCCGCAATCAGGGGCAAATCCACCAGATCGGCCTTGTCAACTTCAATCAGGCGCAGACCCCGCTCGCCAAAGTGCTGCAAGCAGGCGCGCACTAAAGACGATTTGCCGGTGCCACGGGCACCCGTCAGAAGCACATTGTTAGCTGGAAAACCGCGGACGAATTGCTCCGTGTTGCGCAGGATCTCGGCCTTTTGGGCGTCCACCCCCAGCAGATCCTCGGGTGCGATGGTGGCAATGCGTCGCACGGCGACCAGTTGCGCGTGCTCGCTGCCGAGGACCTTGCGCTTGCGCCACTGAAATGCTAGCGCGCTCCAGTCGGGCTCCTGGGGCACAGGCGACCAGTACTCGAGCCACTGCAAGAGGCGCTGCAGCTGCTGTTGCGTGGCCGCCGGCTCGGGAGTCACCGCCGCCATAGGCACTCCTTACCGCCGCGCGAGGCGGCACTTAGCTGCGGTACTCCGCATTGATCGAAACATACTCGTGAGACAGGTCGCAGGTCCAAACGCTCGTTGCCTCGGAGCCACGCCCCAGGTCGACTCGCACGAGAATTTCGGCGCCCCGCATGACACGCTGGCCATCTTCTTCTCGATATCGCGCGTCGCGCCCGCCATCGCGCGCAACCGGAACCTCGTTCAGGAACAATTGCACGGCGTTGCAATCCAGATCACTGACCGCCGCGTTGCCGATGGCGGCCAAAATCCGCCCCAAATTCGGATCCGACGCAAAAAATGCCGTCTTAACCAGCGGCGAGCGCGCAATCGCATCGGCTACCGCCCGCGCCTCATCCTGGCTGCGCGCCCGCTCGATGCGAACCTCGATGAATTTGCTCGCACCCTCGCCGTCACGAACAATGGCCTGCGCCAGCCAGCGGGCGACCTCCGTGACGGCGCGCTCAAGGCTCGGGTAGCGCGGGTCTTCGGTCGACTCGATGATCGGCATCTTGGCCTGGCCGCTTGCGATAAGAACGAAGGCGTCGTTGGTCGACGTGTCGCCATCGACGCAGATGCGATTAAAAGAACCGTCGGCGACACGCGCAACCATCGTCTGCGCCAGTGCCGGTGCCAGATAGGCATCGGTGGCCACGTAGCCCAGCATGGTCGCCATGTTCGGATAGATCATCCCCGATCCTTTGGCGATGCCAGTGATCGTGACCTTGCAGCCCGCAAGAGACACTTGTTGCGAACGCGCCTTGGGCACCGTGTCCGTGGTCATGATCGCTTCGGCGGCGCCCAACCACTGATCGGCAGCCAGCCGAGCCACCGCCTCGGGCAAGCCCGCTACAAGCCGCTCTATTGGCAGGGCCTCCATGATCACGCCGGTGGAAAACGGCAATACGTCCTGCGCCTGACAGCCCGCCGCGGCCGCCGAGGCCTCACAACTGCGCCGCGCATCCGCGATGCCCCTTTGGCCGGTGCCAGCGTTGGCGCAGCCCGTGTTAACCAGCAGCAGCCGTATCCCAGTCCCCTGTGCTTGCGCCCGGGCAAGGTGCTCGCGCGCAACGAGCACCGGAGCGGCACAAAACCGGTTGCGCGTGAAAACTGCCGCCACCTGGGCGCCGGGCGCCAGCCGTATTAATAGAAGGTCCTTGCGCCCGGGCTTGCGAATGCCGGCCTGCGCCCAGCCCAGCTCCACGCCGGCTACCGGGTACAGATCGGCCGCTTGCGGAGCAATCAGATTAACCGCCATCGCGTTCTCGCTCCCATTGTCCGCGGCGCCGCCCGCGCCTTACGGCTGTTGCCTTAGGCGATCTTGCCGTGACACTGCTTGTATTTTTTTCCGCTTCCGCAGGGACAGGGGTCGTTGCGCCCCACTTTTTCGCCCATCCGGCGAAATGGCTGCTGCTGGGGCTGTCGCGACGGTTCCACCGCGACTGCGACCGCCGAGTCCGATTCCGCTTGTGCATCTTCTGCGCTTGCCAGCGCCACCGCGGGACCCAACTCGGCGTGCTGCGCCTGCGCGCGCTCGACGCGCCGCTCGGCCTCGCGCTCAATGCGCTGCTCGGTGCGTTCAATTTCCTCGGGCGACTGAATCTGCACGTTCATCAGTATCCGAATGACCTCTGCGCGCACGTTGTCAATGAGCATGCCGAACAGCTCGAACGACTCGCGCTTGTATTCCTGCTTGGGCTGCTTTTGCGCGTAACCGCGCAGGTGTATCCCCTGGCGCAAATGATCGAGCGCTGCCAGATGCTCGCGCCACTGCTGATCCAGAGTGTTGAGCATGATCGAGCGCTCAAAGCCAGCAAACGCGCTGCGGTCGACCCTGGCGAGCTTGGCCTCATAGGCCTCGTCGGTTGCAGCTAAAACCCTCGCAAGCACATCGTTGTCGTTGATCTTGGCGTCTTGCTCGAGCCATTTGGCCAAGGGCGCGGTGACGCGCCAGTCATCGGCGAGCGTTCGCTCCAGGCCAGCGACGTTCCAGGATTCCTCCATTGCGTCGGGTGGAATGAAACTGCGCACCAGGTCCGTGAAATAGCCTCGACGCAGATTGGTCACCATTTCGCTCACATCGGCCGTCTCAAGGATGTCATTGCGCAACCGATAGATTTCCTTGCGCTGGTCGTTGGCGACGTCATCGTAGTCAAGCAGCTGTTTGCGAATATCGAAATTACGCGCCTCGACCTTGCGTTGCGCTGACTCGATGGACCTCGTGACCATGCCCGCCTCAATGGCCTCGCCCTCGGGCATGTTGAGCTTGTCCATGATCATGCGCATGCGATCGCCAGCAAAAATACGCAGCAGGGGATCTTCCATTGAAAGGTAAAAACGCGATTCGCCCGGATCGCCCTGCCGGCCCGATCGGCCGCGCAACTGGTTATCGATGCGCCGCGATTCGTGGCGCTCCGAGCCGATGATCTTCAGTCCTCCGGCGGAAACGACCTGATCGTGCAGCTTCTGCCAGCCGTTTCGCAACTCGGCGACGCGCTGTTCCTCGGCCGCCGGATCGACGATCTTGCCCTCGGCGTCCAGTACACGGCCGAGCTCAATTTGTTTCTCGACATTGCCCCCTAGAACGATGTCCGTACCTCGCCCGGCCATGTTCGTTGCGATCGTAATGACTCCTGGGCGCCCTGCCTGAGCAACGATCTCGGCTTCCTTCGCATGCTGCTTTGCATTTAAAACCTGATGTTGCAGCTTCTCGGAGCGCAACAGTTGGGAGATCACCTCCGAATTCTCGATCGAGGTGGTGCCAACCAGTACTGGCTGGCCGCGCGCATGGCAATCGCGAATGTCGGCCAGGATCGCGTTGTACTTTTCGCGGACAGTGCGGTAGATCTTGTCTTGTTGATCGGCGCGGATCATGGGCCGATGCGTGGGTACGACGACGGTTTCCAGACGATAGATTTCCTGGAACTCGTAGGCCTCGGTGTCGGCCGTGCCCGTCATGCCCGCGAGCTTCTTGTACATGCGAAAGTAATTTTGGAAGGTGATCGAGGCCAGCGTCTGGTTCTCCTGCTGTATCGCTACGCCTTCTTTTGCCTCGACCGCCTGGTGCAAGCCTTCGGACCAACGCCGCCCCGGCATCAGGCGACCGGTGAATTCGTCGACGATCACCACCTGGCCGTTTTGCACAACGTACTGCTGGTCGCGATGAAACAAGTGATGCGCGCGCAGCGCCGCGTTCAGGTGATGCATGAGCACGATGTTGTGCGGCGCGTACAAGCTCTCGCCCTCGGCCAACATTGCGCGCCGCACGAGGATCTCCTCGATTCTTTCGTGACCCGCTTCGGAGACGTGGATCTGATGTTGTTTTTCATCGACCCAGAAATCGCCGGGCGCCTGCTCCTCGGCCTGCCGCGTCAGCAGCGGCGGGATTTCATTGGCGCGCTGATACATTTGGGTGTTATCTTCGGCCGGCCCCGAAATGATCAGGGGCGTGCGCGCCTCATCGATCAGGATCGAGTCGACCTCATCGACGATGGCGTAATTCAAACCGCGCTGGCGCCGATCTTCCAGCCGATACTCCATGTTGTCGCGCAAGTAGTCAAAGCCAAACTCGTTGTTCGTGCCGTAGGTGATGTCGGCAGCGTAGGCGCTGTGCTTATCGGCGTTGGATTGCTGCGTGAGGATCACGCCGACGTTTAGGCCCAAAAACCGATACACGTGCCCCATCCACTCCGCGTCGCGGCCCGCGAGGTAATCGTTGACGGTAACCAGGTGTACGCCTTTGCCGGGAAGGGCATTGAGATAAACCGGAAGCGTGGCCGTCAGGGTCTTGCCCTCGCCGGTGCGCATTTCGGCGATCTTGCCGTCGTGCAAAACCATACCGCCGACGAGTTGCACGTCGAAATGGCGCATGCCCAGGGTGCGGCGCGCCGCCTCGCGTACCACCGCGAAGGCCTCTGGCAGCAGCTGATCGAGTGTTTCGCCCTGCGCGTGGCGCGCCCGGAACTCGGTCGTCTTCGCCATAAGTTGCGCATCCGATAGCGAAGTTACGGATGCTTCCAGGGAATTGATGCGCGCTACGACATGCTCATATTGTTTGAGCAGTCGCTGGTTGCGACTTCCAAATATGCGGGTAAGAAGAGCCGGAAACATCGGTGGCGGGCAGCGTCGTGGCCGGGGCGCTTTAGCGGCGCGTCGGGTCGCGCACGCTTGCGAAAGCCGGCAGCAGCGCGCAATCCTGCGAGCCGCCAAGGCGGCAAAAAGCTAATTATAGATGAGATGGGCTGGGCGCCCTGCGCGCGGCGCGCCGACTATTTGGTGCCGTCGGCGGGCAGCACAGTGGGCGTCAGCACGGGCGCAGCGCTTTCACTTGAAGGCGGCGTCGAAGTAACCACAGCCGTTGCCGCACTTGCGGGGCGAGGCGAAGCCGCCATTGCAACGGCAGCCCCATTTGCTGGCTTAAGCGAAGCGAGATATCGAG
Organism: Burkholderiaceae bacterium; assembly: GCA_035621895.1. Lineage (GTDB taxonomy): Bacteria > Pseudomonadota > Gammaproteobacteria > Burkholderiales > Burkholderiaceae_F > GJ-E10. The sequence goes on from DASPWJ010000216.1 coordinate 38,607, forward strand.
AGGGGTTTTGCGGCGCCCCTTTCACGTGGACCTCAAAGTGAAGGTGCGGCCCCGTTGAGCGGCCCGTTGTTCCGACTTCCGCGATCTTCTCGCCCTTGCGCACGAAATCGCCATTCTTGACGAGCATGCGGCTGGTGTGCGCGTAGATGGTAGACAGGCCTTTGCCGTGGTCGATTTCCAACATGTTTCCAAAGGCCGGATGCGGTTCCGCGCGTACCACAACGCCGCCGGCCGCCGCAAAGATCGGCGTGCCAACCGGCGCGGCAAAATCAACGCCGGTGTGCATTGTCCATTCACCCGTGAACGGGTCATTGCGCATGCCGTAACCGGAACCCACGAAACCTTCGATCAAGGGCGTGCCTTTTGGCAGCAACGCATCGCGCGCCTGATTGGCCACCAGTTCGGATTCGACTACGTCCATGAAGTCCGAGCGCTGCTCCACACCCTGGCCTACGCGGCTCACCTGGTCCTGCAATTCGCGCAACGAAAGGGGCCGCGCGTCGGCCGCTAGAGGCCCGCCACGCCCGGGCAGCTCGTGAAAGCTAAATTCCTCGGGCCGAATGCCGGCGAGCTTGGAGACACGCTCGCCCAAGGCGTCAAGCCGCAGCAGGCGGGCTTGCACGTCGCCTAGCATCTTTGCCATAGCGGTGACATTGTTTTGCACGTACTGTTCGTTGCGCTCGACCTGATCTCGCATCACCAAGGACACCAGGTTTTGCACGGCCGTGACATCGGCACCCGCAGCTAGGCGAAACACCAGTACAAACAGACCGGCAACCGTTGCGATAATAAGAAGGCTGAAGGCAACGGCCAGGGCCGCCATCCGCGTGCGCGTAAGGCTCAGGGTGCGTGCTCTGCAAAGCCGTCGGTCTACGAAAATGATCTGCAAAACCACCTCCAACGCACTTGCGCTACCCAGGCTCCGGCTACTGTTTATCGACAGCGGTGCCCGCGTGCCTTATAGCCGCTCGCTTCATCCATTCGGATGAGTCATCCCGCCCGGCGCATCGATCAGATCCTGACCGATTCCGCGATAGCGGCGGCCCTGCTTTCCCGTCTCGCGGCCGGCCGCGAAGCGGCGCGAATCATCGCGCCCATCTGCGCCGAGATCGCACCCGATTTCGATCCATTTCGGCCCGGCAGCTGTGATCTGCGCGAACGCGTGTTGCGAATCTGGCTACGCTCCAGCGCCCAGTCGACCAAGCTGCGCCAGGCGACGCCGCGGCTAATAGCGGCCTTGCAGCGTCAGGGGCTCGAAGTTAGCGAAATCAAGGTCGGTGTTCAACCTCGCAGGGTACGCGAAAGCAACTGCGCCGAACGCTCAAATAGCGCGCTATTCGCCCGCGAGGTCGAGCCAAACAGCAAAAGCGCACAAACGCTGTATGCTGCTCCGCTTGAATTTTCAAGACAGTTAGCACTCACACTTCCCGATTCGCCATTGCGCCGTGCGGCCACTGCGCTAGGCAAAGTGCTGAGTGCTCGACTCGCCCGAATGCGCGAGTCAAATCAACCGTTTGACGAGAAGAATGGAAAAGAAGGCAACACCAGTGCCCAAGCCAAACAAAAAAATGCGACCGGCCCACTTTAGATAGCGCGCCTGCCCACTGACGAAGTAGGCCAGCACGCAGACCACGACCCCAGCGCCGAAGGCAAACAGTAGGCCGCGAAACATCGCGCCGAAATCAGGCAAATGCCAGGCGCTGGAACGCCTGCGGGACCGATTGCTCCTGTTCAAAGCGAACAATATCGTAGGCTGAGGCGTCGGCCAAAAGCGCCCGCAGCAGGCGATTGTTCAGACCATGGCCGGAGCGATGGGCGCGGTAGGCAGCAATCAACGGCCGCCCAAGCAGGTACAAGTCACCCATCGCGTCAAGAATCTTGTGTTTGGCAAATTCATCGCCGCTGCGCAGGCCATCGGTGTTGAGCACGCGGTACTCGTCCATCACGATCGCGTTCTCAAAGCTCCCGCCCAAGGCAAGACCGGCAGCCCGCAGCGCCTCAACCTCGTTGACGAACCCAAAGGTGCGCGCGCGTGCAACCGTCGTAACATAATTGTCGCGCGCAAAGTCCACTTCCACATCCTGCGTCGTCGAGTCGATCGCAGGATGATTGAAATCGATCGAAAAGCGTAACTTGAAGCCAAAGTGCGGCTCGAGCCGAGCCCACTTGGCCATACTGCCCTCGCCTTCCCGGACCTCAATCGGTTTGAGCACGCGCACAAAGCGCCGCGCTGCCGCCTGTTCGACGATGCCGGCCGAGCGAATCAAAAACACAAAGCTCGCCGCGCTGCCATCCATGATCGGAATTTCCGGCGCATCGACATCGACGAAGCAGTTATCGACGCCCAGACCCGCCAGCGCGGACATCAGGTGCTCGACGGTGGCGATCTTGACGCCGTCGCGCTCCAGTGTCGAGGCCATGCGCGTGTCGCCGACGGCTGTCGCTGAGGCGGCGATCTCGACCACCGGGTCAAGGTCGGTGCGCCGAAACACGATTCCCGTGTCGATCGGCGCGGGACGCAGGCACAGCTCCACGCGCGTTCCGCTGTGCAGGCCTATGCCTACCGTGCGCGCAATGGACTTGAGGGTATGTTGGGCGATCATGTTTTGAATTGGATTGGCTGCCGCGGTATCGGCCCGCGAGCGGCGCAGACTTGCGGTGGCCAGCATGGCGCATTCTATCGTCGCCGGCGACCCGAGGGGCCGGCCAAAAGGTCAAATTAGCCGACACAATCGTTTCCATCTGCAACCGTCACGGCCGCGGTCGATGGCAAAATGCCATATTGCGCCTCGCCCCACGGCCGCATCCTCGCGCGAATTTTCATGCACGTTCCTTTGCCAAGCGTTTTTCTTCGCAGGCTCGCAACCCTGCCATCGGTGCTTTGGACCGTCCTTGCGGTGTGCTGGTTTGCGGCCTCGCTGTCAGTGCCCGGCGGCGCCTATGCCGACGAGCCCATATCGCTTACGACCACGGCGCGGCTCCTGGCTGGAGTCGACCCCGGCGCGAGCGCTCCTATCGTCGCTCAAATCACTGCCGGCGAGGCGTGGCAGCAACATCGCAAGGCGGCGCGTGCGGGTGCACGCCAATTAAAGGCACGCCTTGATCGAATCAACCAATGGCAAGCACGCTATCTGCCGGCGAGCACCCGCGGCGGCACCTTGTTATACCCCTTCAGCGGCCCGGATTTCATCAACGCCTACGCACTGTTCCCGGATGCAGAAACGTATGTCTTCTTTAGCCTGGAGCCGCCAGGAGATGTGCCGCAGCTCGATCGGATGCAGCCGGAGCAGCAGGCGGCACTGTTTGGCGATCTGCGCGTCGCGTTAAACGACCTGGTTGCTCTGAACTTCTTCATCACGCCGAACATGAAGGAAAACTTGCAGACGGCAGCACTCCAGGGAACCGTTCCGGTGTTGATGGCGATGATGGGCATGCTCGATCTGCAAGTTGACTCGGTCGAGCGCATGGAACCGTGGCCCGATCGCGTGCAGCCCGCCGCGGCAAACGGATCCAAGACTTCGAGTGCGCACCCGGAACTGTTAGAGCAGGGGGTGCGCATCACCTTTACCAACCCGCGCACATCGCGCCAGCAGGTCCTGTTGTACCTATCGATTGATGTCAGCGACCATGAACTGCGCTACTACCCGCAGTTTTTGCCCTGGTTGCGAACCTTTTCGCATCCTTCGGTACTGCTCAAGTCGGCCTCGTATCTTCTCCATGGCGATCATTTTCGTCGGCTGCGCAAACAGCTCCTCGAAGACGCCAACGTCATCGTGCAAGATGACACGGGCATTCCGTATAAAACGGTCAAAGAATCCGGTTTCACCATCTCGCTTTTTGGCCAATACGAGCGGCCTGTGAAGCTTTTTGAGGGTCGCTTTCAAAGCGACTTGGAAGAAGCCTACGAAAAGGCCGGCAACACCGATCCAGTGCCTTTTCCGTTTGGCTACAACTGGCGCAAGGAAGGCAAATCGGGCTTGCTGCTCGCGCAGCGTGCAAGCACCAGCCAGTAGTTGCCGCGCGAACGATCCCTCATGGACGCACCCATCGACCCGCGACGACGCAAAGCGCTGCTGGCGGCACTTAGCTTGTGCACGGGCGCCGGCATTGCCGAGCGAGCGCACGCGGCTGCGCCCGAGCGGGCTGCAACGACCGAAGCGGCAGACCCTTTCCAAACGCCAGTCCAAATTGCCAAGCGGCAACTGGCAACGAGCGACGGCGTTCGGCTAAACCTGCTCGAGTGCAAGCCCTCCACGCACGAGGAAGCCGGGAGGCTGCCCGGTCCCACCGTTGTGCTGCTGCCAGGCTGGTGCATGCCGGCCAGCATCTGGAACGCGCAACTGATTGCGCTGGGCGATCGCTGGTACACCCTGGCCATCGACCCGCGCGGCCAGGGAGAGTCGGAGATTCCTCCAGGCGGCTACACGGCGGATCGGCGCGCGGACGATCTGCACGACGTTTTGCTCGGGCGCGAGCGCGTTGTGCTGGTCGCGTGGTCGCTGGGTGTTCTTGAAGCCCTGCACTACGTGCACCGCCATGGCAGTGATCGCCTGCTCGCCTTAGCGCTTGTGGACAATTCCATCGGCGAACCGCCGCCACCTAAGCCCAGCAATTTCATCGAACAGCTACGCCGCGCGCGCTCCTCCACGGTGGAGCGCTTTGTGCGCTCGATGTTTGCGCGCCCGATTGCCGAATCGCAAGTGAGCCATTTGCGCGAGTGCGCGCTGCGCATGCCGCTAGAGAGCAGCATTGCGCTGCTCTCCTATCCGCTGCCTCGCGAGCACTGGCGCTCGGTGGTGCATGCCTTCGATCGGCCACTTGCCTATCTCATAACGCCGCGCTACCGCGAACAAGCTGAGCATTTGGTGCAGGCGCGCCCTGCCAGTCGAGTCGAAGTCTTCGAGCAGGCCGGGCACGCCCTGTTTGTCGATGAGTCGACGCGCTTTAATGGCTTTCTTGCGACCTGGATCGACACCTTGTCGGGACAGCCATTGTCCTAGTCGGCCTGCTTGCGTAAAAACGCCGGTATTTCGAGGCGGTGCTCGATTCCCTCGTCCACGGTCGCAGCGCGCATCAAAGAACTTTCACGCGAACGCCAGACCGCAGGCGTGTCAAGGTGGCTGTAGTCACCGCTAGTAGCCGCCACGGCGCTGACATTAGCGGTGGTCGGAGCGTTGTCGGTTCCGTTGCGCAGCACCGTCAAAGGAGGCTTCTTGGCGACGGTCACCCGACCCAGTCCCGTGGCCACAACGGTGACGCGCAGACTCTCGGCCATTGTATCGTCGCTCACTGTGCCAAAGATGACGGTGGCATCCTCGGCGGCAAATTCACGGATCGTGTTCATCACCTCACGGATCTCCTTCATCTTGAGCGAACTGCTGGCCGTGATGTTCACCAGGACCCCACGCGCGCCCGACAGATCGACCCCTTCGAGCAAGGGGCTGGCGACAGCTTGCTCCGCCGCCACACGCGCCCGATCGGTACCCGACGCGGTTGCCGTCCCCATCATCGCCTTGCCGTGTTCGCTCATGACGGTTTTGACATCTTCGAAGTCCACATTCACCAGTCCGGGCGTGTTGATGATCTCGGCGATCCCGGCGCAGGCGTTATGCAGCACGTCATCGGCGGCGTGAAAGCACTCGGCCATTTCCGCCTCCTCGCCTAGGACCTCCTCGAGCTTGCCGTTGAGGATGACAATGAGCGAGTGGACTTTGTCGTGCAGATCCGCTAGCCCGGCCTCGGCGAACTTCATGCGCTTGGGACCCTCAAATTCGAAGGGCTTTGACACGACCGCCACTGTCAAGATGCCCATCTCCTTGGCGATTTCGGCCACCACGGGAGCCGCACCCGTGCCAGTGCCGCCGCCCATACCCGCCGTGATGAACACCATGTGCGCGCCGCGCAGGGCATCGACAATGCGATCATGCGCCTCTTCGGCTGCCTGGCGCCCCACCTCCGGCCGGCTGCCGGCCCCGAGTCCGCTCTTGCCCAACTGAATCACGTTGCGCACGCGTGAGCGCGACAGCGCCTGCCGGTCGGTATTGGCGCAAATGAACTCAACACCCTGCACGCCACGGCGGATCATGTGATCGACGGCATTGCCGCCAGCGCCTCCGACGCCGATTACCTTGATCACCGTTCCGAGCGTCTCGGTCTCCAGAATCTCAAATGCCATGATGCTCTCCTGTTTCCGATTTCTCCTGCCACATAACCGCAACGCGCAATGTCAAACACGGCGGCACCGGTCGAAGCGCCTGCCAACCGGCGCTTCGTCGGTCCATACGCCATCGCACTTGACGTTCTGCGCTGCCCCGAAAGCTAAAAATTGCCAACGATCCACTCCTTCATGCGCCGCACGGCACCTTTGAGCGAGCCGCTTTGCTCGACCAGGCGACGGCCACGCTGGCGCTGTGCATATGCCTCAACCAGCAGTCCCATAACCGTGGCATAGCGAGGATTGCGCACGACATCGGCCAGCGCGCCAGAGTACGTGGGCATGCCGGTGCGCGCGGGCCGTAAGAAAACATCCTCCGCAAGCTCTGCTATCCCCGGCAGAAGCGACGTGCCGCCGGTCAACACGATCCCGCTGGCGAGCCGATCTTCCAAACCCGACTCGCGGATCACCTGCTGCGCCAAGGTAAAGAGTTCTTCCACTCGCGGCTCGATTACTGCGGCCAGCGCCTGCCGCGAGAGCAACCGCGACGGACGGTCGCCAATGCCGGCGATCTCCATCCGGTCGTTGGGATCGGCAAGCACCTCTTTTGCCATGCCATGCGTCAGTTTGATTTCCTCGGCGTCGGGAATCGGCGTACGCAGCGCCATCGCGATATCGTTGGTGATCTGGTCGCCGGCGATCGGTATCACCGCCGTATGGCGAATGGCGCCGCCCGTGAAGACTGTGATGTCCGTGGTCCCGGCACCGATATCGATCAGCGCGACGCCGAGCTCTCGTTCATCGGCCGTCAAAACCGAGAGTGCAGAGGCCAAGGGCTGCAAAATGATGTCCTGAACTTCCAAACCGCAGCGGCGCACGCACTTGACCACGTTCTGGGCCGCGCTGACGGCACCGGTGACGATGTGCACGCGCACTTCAAGCCGCACCCCGCTCATGCCGTTTGGTTCACGGATATCCTCCTGCCCGTCCACCATGAATTCCTGGGTCAGGACGTGAAGCACCTGCTGGTCATTAGGAATGTGCACGGCGCGCGCGGTTTCGATGACGCGGTCAACGTCGGTCGACGCCACTTCCCGATCCTTGATGGCCACCATGCCACTGGAGTTGATGCCACGGATGTGGCTGCCGGCGATGCCGATGTACGCCTCGGTGATCCGGCACGCCGCCATCAACTCGGCTTCCTCCAGTGCCGCGCGGATGGAGCGCACGGTGGCTTCGATGTTGACCACCACCCCCTTGCGCAGACCCTCCGAACGCGATTGACCCAAACCGATCACCTGAAATCCTGCCTCGGGCAAGATCTCGGCGACGGCCGCGACGACCTTCGAGGTCCCGATATCCAACCCGACGATCAAATCCTTCGTCTCGTTCCTCATGGTCTCGTCACTGCAAAGCCGTTGTTGTAGCGAGCGTCGATGCGAACCGGCGGGCCACCCAGCTGCGCCAGCACGGTCGGGTAGTTGGCTACGATCGCCGTCAGACGCCGCTGTACGCTGCCCGGGGGATCGTCACGACCCAACTCGAACGTTTGCCCAGCGGCCGTGCGCAGCGACCAGGATGCGCGCTCCGATACGATGATGGCCGTTACCCTCGTCGAGATCGACTGGAGCGCCGCCGAAAAACTGCGCAGCCGCTCGGCGGCGTCGACGGCAAATCGCGCTGGCCCAGAAAATTCCACTTGAGGCCCATCGAGCTCAGCCTCGGCCGGATTAGCGTTAAACAGCAGGCCCGCGTCGGATAACACGCGTCCGTCGCTCCAGGTCCCCACTGCGCGGCGCTCGACCAAAGTGACGACCAGTCGATCGGGCCACACGCGCCGCACGGAGGCCGACGCGACCCATGGAATGGCTTCGAAAGCGGCACGCGAATCGGCCAGGCGCATCGTGAAGAAGTTGCCGACAAGACGACCGGCGATGGCGCCGCGTATCGCGGCGCGGCTGACGTGGCGCAGATCGCCCGCGATCTGAATGTGGTGAAAATTAAATCGCGGCCGCTGCGCCATCCAGACGATTGCCGCGGCCAGACCAAGCGCTACGGCGCCGGCCAAAATCGCGCGCGTGAGCCAGCGCATCAGTACGACAGACTTCATGCGCCAATCTCCAATCGCGCCTGCTCAAGGATCTGCAGCACGAGTTGGGAAAAGCTCATGCCGGCAGCGCGCGCGGCCATTGGAACAAGCGAATGGTCGGTCATCCCCGGTGCGGTATTTAGCTCTAGCAGGTAGGGGCGCTCCGCGCCGCCTTCGGTGCGCAACATCACATCGATGCGCCCCCAGCCGCGGGCACCGATGGCTTGATACGCACGCAGACAAATCCGACTGATTTGCTCGGAGAGGTCGGCGTCAAGCGGCGCGGGGCACAGGTACTCGGTCGCATCGCTGAAGTACTTGTTGTGGTAGTCGTAGTTGGCCTGCGGTGCACGAATTTCCACCAGCGGGAGCGCACGCGCGTTGGCCCCTTCTCCAAGAAGCGCGCAGGTCAGCTCACGGCCACAAATGCGCTCCTCGATCAGAACCCGCGAATCGAATTTCAGGGCCTCGGCGAACGCGGCGTCCAGAGCCGCCCGGTCGTCACCGGCAAGCTTCGTGACGCCAAAAGTCGAACCCTCGCTCACGGGTTTGACGACCAGCTCCTTGCCTAAGCGCGCCAGATCGCGCGGTGGCGTGTCGCCCGCGCGAAAACTCGCCCAGGCCGGAGTCGGCAGACCAATCGATTCCCAGATCTTCTTGGTCGTCACTTTATCCATCGCAATTGCCGAGGCCTGCACGCCACTACCGGTGTACGGAATGCGCAGCATTTCCAAAACGCCCTGGATCGCGCCGTCCTCGCCAAAGCGCCCATGCAATACCAGAAAGACCCGATCAAAGCCTGCGCTTTCCAGTTGCGCAATCGAACGGGTGCCCGGGTCAAAGCCCGCAGCGTCCACTCCGCACTGCAGGAGCGCGCGCAAAACGGCTGTACCCGACAGCAGGGAAATATCGCGCTCGCTCGAACGACCGCCATACAAAACTCCGACGCGACCAAACCGCTCGGGAGAAACTGCCGCCGCCTCGGTTTGCTGCGAAGTCTTCGTTTCGCTCATTGCGCCGCCAGTTTCTGCGCTACGGCTCCGATAGAACCAGCGCCCATTGTTATGACCACATCGCCCGGCCGCGCCGCGTCGAGGATCGCCTGCGGCAGCGCATCGATGTTCTCGACGAAAATCGGTTCGATCCGGTTGGTAAGACGAAGCGCTCGTGCAAGGCTCCTGCCGTCCGCAGCTACGATCGCCGGCTCACCCGCGGGGTACACCTCGGTGAGCAAGAGCGCGTCGGCCTTAGACAAGACAGCAACGAAATCCTCGAAACAATCACGTGTGCGCGTGTAACGATGCGGTTGAAATGCCAGAACAATGCGCCGGCCCGGGAAGGCGCCGCGCGCGGCCGCCAGCGTCGCGGCCATCTCTACCGGATGATGTCCGTAGTCGTCGATCAGCGTGAAGGTGCCACTTTCAAGCGACACCTCGCCCATGTTGGCAAAGCGTCGTCCTACACCCTTAAAACCTGAAAACGCCTCCAGTACGGCCGAGTCGGGCAGCCCGAGCTCCTGCGCCACGCAAATGCCCGCCAAAGCATTGCGCACGTTATGTTCGCCGGGTAAGTTCAAGCGCACCGCCAGGGGTGCGCCCTGCTCGCGCTCGACTGTAAAGCGCATGCCGCTGCCCTCGGGCCGCACTGCGACCGCACGCACCTGGGCGTCTGCGGCAAAACCGTAGGCCAAGATCGGTTTGGACAATAACGGCAAGATTTCGCGCACCCGTTGATCGTCGATGCATAGCACCGCACGACCGTAAAACGGTAGACGCGCGATAAATTCGACAAATGCCTGGCGCAAGCGTGCCATGTCGTGCCCATAGGTCTCCATGTGGTCGTTATCGATGTTGGTCACAACGGCGATCACCGGCGAAAGGTGCAGAAAACTTGCGTCGGACTCGTCGGCCTCGACCACGATGTACTCGCCGCTTCCCAGCTTCGCGTTAACGCCCGCGGAGTTCAGGCGGCCGCCAATGACGAAGGTTGGATCCAGGCCACCGCAGGCCAGAATGCTCGCAACAAGGCTCGTCGTCGTCGTCTTGCCGTGGGTGCCGGCGATGGCAATGCCCTGCTTTAAGCGCATCAATTCGGCCAGCATCTCGGCGCGTGGCACAACGGGTATGCGGCGCACGCGCGCGGCGATCAGCTCCAAATTGTCGTTGCCGATCGCCGACGAAACGACCAGGGCATCGGCACCGGCGATGTTTTCCGCCGCATGTCCCTGGTAGACCTTTGCGCCGAGCCCTTGGAGGCGCTGCGTGGCGGCACCGGCGCTGATATCGGAGCCGCTGACCTTGTAGCCAAGATTGAGCAGCACCTCGGCAATGCCGCTCATGCCCGAGCCACCAATGCCAACGAAGTGAATATGTCGAATCGCGTGCTTCATCATCGTGAACTCATGCGGCTTGGACCGCGGGTTGAACCAGCGACTCGATTTCGCGCACCACCCTGGCAGTGGCATCGGGACGGCCCAGCGCGCGGGCGCTTTTTGCCATTTGGAGCAGACGCTCGCGCGAGGCCTCGCGCAACAGCTGCGCGAGCCGCTGCGCGGTGCACTCGACCTGCGGCAGGTGCACTGCGGCCCCGTGGGCAGCGAGAAATTCCGCGTTGGCCCTCTGGTGCGCGGTGGTTGCTGCGACCAGCGGAACCAAAATGGCACCCAGCCCTGCGACGCAAAGTTCGGTCACAGTGATCGCCCCGGCACGGCATAAAACCACGTCCGCGGCCCGGTAGCGTGCGGCGATGTCATCGATGAAGGGCAGCAGCTCCACGGCGATCCCCCGGCGCCCGTATGCGCTGCGCGTCGCTGCCTCATTACCGGCGCCGCACTGATGCACCACGTTCGGCCGCTCCGACTCGGCCAACAACGACAAAGCCTCGGGAACCACCTCGTTTAATACCTTTGCGCCGAGGCTGCCACCTATAACCAACAGCGCGATGCGGCCTGTACGGCCGGCAAAGCGAACCGATGGATCGGCAAGCGTCGCGATTTCGTTGCGAACCGGGGCACCGCTGATTCGGGCCTTGCTGCCTGCCAGGCGCGCCGCGGCTCCGTCAAAACCGCAAAGCACGATGCGAACAAAGTGCAGCAGCATCCTTAGCGACAACTGCGGCGCCGCATCCGCATTGAGAAACGACAACGGTCGGTGCAACCAGGCAGCCGCCAAGCCCGCGGGCACTGCTACATAGCCACCGGTGGTCAGCACCACAGTGGGTGAAGCTCGCCGCACAATACGCACACTGGCAACGAATGCCTGCACCAGCCGCAAGATGCCCTGCGCGAGTGCCATCACACCTTTGCCACGAAAATTAGCGAACGCGAGAGCATTGAACTCCAGTCCAGCGCGCTCAACCAGCGAGCGCTCCATGCCAGTGCGCGTTCCCAGCCAAGTCACGACCCAACCCCGGGACTGCAAGGCCTGCGCAATTGCCAGTCCCGGCATCACGTGGCCTCCTGTCCCCGCGGCAACGATCATCAGTTTGCGCGCCGCCGGCGTGGTCGTTGGCACCATCAAGAGATCCTTCCACCGCGCATCAGTACGCGGTTTTCGTAGTCCACGCGCAGCAAGATCGCAAGCGCAACCAGCGAGCTCATAAGAGCCGATCCGCCATAGCTCATGAGCGGCAAGGTAAGTCCCTTGGTGGGCAACAACCCGGTCGCAACGCCGATGTTGATGAACGCTTGCAAACCCATCCAAGTGCCAACGCCTTGGGCAACCAGCCCCGAGAAGGTGCGTTCCAGCGCGATAGCCTGGCGGCCGATCTCAAAGGCCCGTTTGACCAGCCAGTAAAAAGCGACAATCACTGCCAGCACACCCACCAGGCCAAGTTCTTCTCCGATCACGGACATGAGGAAATCCGTGTGTGCTTCGGGCAGGTAATGCAATTTCTCCACACTGGCTCCAAGTCCGACGCCAAACCATTCTCCGCGCCCAAATGCAATCAGCGAATGGGACAACTGGTAGCCGCGGCCAAGTACGTTTTCCTGCGACCACGGATCAAGATAGGCAAAAATTCGTTCGCGCCGCCAGGGGCTTGCCCAGATCACCGCCATAAATGCAGCTACCAGCGCACCCATAATCGAGGCGAACAGCCGTCCATTGACGCCTCCAAGAAACAAGATCGCCATGCTGATCGAGACGACGACTCCGAAAGCACCCAGGTCCGGTTGCAGCAGCAGCAGCACACCAACGACAGCCATCACGCCCGCCATCGGAGCAAAACCCTTGCGAAAATCGTGCATGAAGTCTTGCTTGCGCACGGTGAAGTCGGCCGCATAGATCACGCTCGCGAGCTTCATCACTTCGGAGGGCTGCAGGTTCAGCCCACCGAGCCCGATCCAGCGGCGCGCACCCAAGGCCCCCTTGCCCACGCCCGGAATCAAAACAACGACCAGCAAAACGCCGGCGACGGCAAATAACCAGGGGGCCAGTCGCTGCCAGCTAGCGACCGGCAATGCAAATGCGCAGGCAGCAGCTGTCAGCGCCAAGACGGTGGACAGGCTGTGACGCACTAGAAAATACGTTGGCGTTACCTTGTAGCGCGGCGAGTCGGCCAATGCGATCGATGCCGAATAGACCATCACCAAGCCAAAAAGCAGTAGACCAAACACCAATAGCAGCAGTGGCAGATCGATGGTGCGCAGGGAGTCGTAGGCGCGTTGACGCGGTCCCGGCGTTGCCCCAAAGCCCGCCAGCGCGAATACCGCACCGCCCGGCGCCGTCCGCGCCGCAGCTGGCGACTTGCGCAGCTTGCGGAAAAGCGTCAGCGGCTTCACGAGGGCGGCCCCCCAGCCCGCAGGTCCGTGGCATCGCCGCCCCCGGACGCAATCTCGCGCACCGCCGCAATGAAAACTTCGGCACGGTGCGCGTAATTGCGATAGGCGTCAAAACTTGCGCACGCCGGTGAGAGCAGCACGATATCGCCTGGCTGTGCGATTTCGGCAGCCGCCCGTACCGCAGCGGGTAGATCCGTGGCAAACGTGATGGGCACATCGACGCCTTGCAAGGTCTTGCCGATGCGCGCGGCGTCTTTGCCAATCAACAACACCGCTCGAGCATGCGCGCGCACGACCGGCGCGAGCGGCTCAAACGCCTGTCCCTTGCCATCGCCGCCCAGAATTACGAGGATGCGCCTTGCCCCTGCGACGCTATCGGCCAGGCCGCGCAACGCGGCAACGGTTGCGCCTACATTCGTGCCTTTGCTGTCATCGACGTATTCGACGCCATTGATGCGCGCGACGGTTTGGGTGCGATGCGGCTCGGCCCGAAACTCGCTCAGCGCTCGCAAGGCAGGCGCCAGAGGCCCGCCGATGGCACGATACAGCGCCAACGCAGCCAGTGCGTTCATCGCGTTGTGGGTGCCGCGAACGGCAAGCGCATCGATCGGCATCAGGCGATGTACGGGCCGAGGTTCGGTCGAAAAAGGCGCAGCGCTGATGTCGGCGCCCGCTCGTCGCCGGCGGCGCGGGGCAACTTCCTCATCCGTGCACGCAAGCCAGGTCAGACCCGCTTCGCGCACCAGGCCGAACTCGCCGGCTCCGGCGGGCGCTTGCTCGCCAAAACTCGTTCCACGCCCGCTTTGGGAGCGCATCTGCCGCGTCACGGGGTCATCGCGATTGACGACGAAGTCCGTAGCGGGTGCGAAAATTCTCGCCTTGCTCGCAGCGTAGTCCTCGAAACTGTCGTGCCAATCAAGGTGGTCCTGGGTCACGTTCAGAACCGTCGCGGCCGCACACGCCAAAGACTTGGTCGTTGCCAGCTGAAAGCTCGAGAGCTCCAGCACCCAAAATTCCGGCAAGCGCTGGGCATCGAGCGCATCGCGCAAAGCATCGAGCGCGCTGGGGGAGATGTTGCCGGCAGCGATTACGCTGTGACCCCAACGTTCGATCATGGCCGCCAACATGCGCACGGTCGTTGTTTTACCGTTCGTGCCCGTGACGCCCACTACGAGCGGTACATAGCTGCGCTCACGGCCCAATTGCGCAAGCGCACGAGCAAACAGCTCGATTTCGCTTACCACGTCAATTGCGCGCTGCTCGGCGGCGGCCACCAACCCGCGAACCGGGTCGGTGCGTACAGAAAGTCCGGGACTCAGCGCCAATAGATCGATGCCTTCGAGCTGCTCGTCGTCGAAGCTGCCGGCGGCAAACTGCGCTTGCGGCACGTGAAGACGCAGTTGTTCGAGCATCGGCGGCTGCGCGCGTGTGTCCACCACGCGCAACTGCCAGTCTTCGCGCGCGAGCCAACGCGCCATCGCCAGACCCGTTTCGCCCAGTCCCAGGATGAGTGCACGCTTCAACGGCGTGCTCCCGCGCACGGCAGCGCGCAAGCGCAAGCCGGCTTGCGCTCGACGCTACGGTCGATTCGCTGTACGAGAAGATTTGATGCGACCATCAACGGATCTTCAGGGTCGACAGACCAACGAGCACCAGCATCATGCTGATGATCCAAAAACGTACGACGACTTGGTTCTCCTTCCAACCAGAGAGCTCGAAATGGTGATGCAACGGCGCCATGCGAAAAATTCGCTTGCCACCGGTCCATCGAAAGTACGCGACCTGCATCATGACCGACACGGTCTCTGCGACGAAGACCCCGCCCATGATGAATAGGACGATTTCTTGCCGCGTGATGACTGCGATCGTGCCCAGCGCCCCGCCTAAGGCCAAAGCGCCCACATCGCCCATGAAGACTTCCGCCGGGTAGGCGTTGAACCACAAAAAGGCAAGGCCCGAGCCCGCGATCGCGCCGCAGAAAATCACCAGCTCTCCCGCCCCGGGAATGTAGGGAAACAGCAGATAGCGGGCAAAATCGGCGCGGCCAACGACATACGCGAAAACTCCCAACGCAGCGCCAATCATCACCGTTGGCATGATCGCCAACCCGTCGAGCCCATCGGTCAGATTCACCGCGTTGCTTGCACCCACAATCACAAGATAGGACAGCACTGCAAAACCCAAGACCCCCATGGGATAGCCGATGTTCTTGAAAAACGGCACGATCAAGTCCGAACGCGCAGGCAAATCCATCACGAAGTCGTTCGCCACCCACTGCAAAAACAGCGGCCATACCTGTCCGGTCGTTGGCGCGGCGATAGCGAAGGCCAGATAAAACGACGCCATCACACCGATAAGCGACTGCCAGAGGAACTTTTCTCGGCTGGCCATGCCCTTGGGGTCGCGGCGCACCACCTTGCGGTAATCGTCGACCCAGCCGATCGCTCCGAAGGCCACCGTGATCAGCAATACGACCCACACAAAGCGGTTCGCCAGGTCGGCCCACAGGATCGTGGTGACAACAATCGAAATGAGGATCAAGGCCCCGCCCATCGTAGGTGTGCCCGTCTTGACCAAGTGCGACTCGGGGCCGAAGCTGCGCACCGCCTGGCCAATCTTCATTTCTGTCAGCTTGCGGATCACCTGCGGACCGGCCAGCAAGCCGATCAAAAGCGAAGTGCCGGCTGCCAGCACCGCGCGCAGCGTCAGGTAGCCGAACACGTTGAAGCTGTGCACGTCCTGTGAGAGCCACTGAAAAAGTTCCTTAAGCATTGGTTTGGGGCGCGCCTTGCGAGTGACCGGCTGTGACGGGCTGCTCACCTTCGAGCGCGCGGATCACGCGCTCCAAACCCATGAATCGTGATCCCTTGACGAGAAACGTGATGCTTGCTGCGCCAGCAGCGTCGCCTTGTCCCACGCCGCCGCGCGCCAAATCCGACGCGACGCCAATTAGTTCCTCGATCGTCGCAAAATGACTCGCCCCGGCACCGAAGGCTTCGACCGCACCCTGGGAGGACGGCCCCAAGGCCAAAAGCCGGTCAATGCCACGGGTGTGCGCATACGCGCCAATTTCGCGATGAAACTGTGCC
Source organism: Burkholderiaceae bacterium (assembly GCA_035621895.1). GTDB lineage: Bacteria > Pseudomonadota > Gammaproteobacteria > Burkholderiales > Burkholderiaceae_F > GJ-E10. Next base: position 54,719 of record DASPWJ010000216.1, read on the forward strand.
GATCGCGCGCCGACCTCCCCCATGTCCCCGAAGATCAGAACGCGGTAGCCCCGATACTGGGCCAACAGATCGATCGCGGCACGAACAGAATCGGGATTTGCGTTGTAGCTCTCGTCAATCAGGGTTGCGCCACCGCGGCCAGTTAGTCGGGTGCCCCGGCCGGCAACCGGTCGAAACGCCGCCAAACCCTCCGCGATCGCCTGCGTGGGAACGCCGATGGCAATGGATGCGGCGGCGGCGGCAAGCGCATTGCGCACGTTGTGCTCCCCGCCCACGGACAGTTCCGTCGTGATCGTCCCCAAAGGCGTGCGCATGCACAATTCGGCGCTTTGGGGCCCGAACCGAAAATCCGCTCTCAGCGCCGCGGCGCCTTGCAGCGCAAAGTCAAGAACGCGCCGGGTGCCAGCCAGTTCGCGCCATATGCCGCAGCAGGCATCGTCGGCCGGGAACACGGCGGTGCCGTCGCTCGGTAGCGCTTCGATTGCCCGACCGTTCTCACGGGCGGTCGCCTCGACCGAATCGAGAAATTCCTGGTGCTCGCGCTGTGCATTGATCACCAGCGCTACCGTCGGCCGTGCCCATTGGCTCAAGATCGCGATCTCGCCAGGATGATTCATGCCCAGTTCCAAGACCGCGGCGCGGTGCTCTTGACGCATTTGCAACAGCATCAAGGGCACGCCAATCTCGTTGTTGCGGTTTCCCTGCGTCGCAAACCAACCGCGCCGGCCATCGCGCTCCCCATAGGCGCGCGCCAAGATCGCGGCAATCATCTGGGTCGTAGTGGTCTTGCCGTTGCTGCCGGTGACGGAAATCAGCGCCGTCGTGAATTGCGAGCGCCAGTAGGCCCCGAGCAAACCCAAGGCCAAACGCGTGTTGGCAACAACGATTTGCGGCAGATCCACCGGCAGCAATCGCTCCACCAGCAGCGCGACCGCACCCAAACTGCGGGCATCCTGGCCAAATTCGTGCCCATCAAAGCGCGCACCGCGCAAGGCAACGTACAGCGCCCCCGCCTGCAGGGTGCGCGTATCGATAGATACGTCAGCAAATTCCGTTTCGGCCCTGCCTGCTACGCGGCAGGGCAAACCCGCGCGTAAAAGTGCATTTGCCGCTTGTGCCAGCGACATCATGGCGTACCGGCCTCTCGCGAAAGCAGGACGCTACGGGCGATGGCGTAGTCGGAAAACGGCAACCGCCGACCTGATATCTCCTGATAGTCCTCGTGACCCTTGCCGGCGATCAGCACCACGTCCGCGACGCCTGCTCGCTGCAAGGTCTCCTGTATGGCCTGGGCGCGGTCGGCATTGCGAACAAAGGGCACGCCCGGCGGAATCCCGGCGGCGATCTGGTCGATGATCGACTCGGCATTCTCGCCGCGAGGATTGTCACTTGTCAGAACAATATGCTCAGCGCCGCTCGCGGCGACCGCTCCCATCACCGGCCGCTTACCGCGATCACGATCGCCACCGGCCCCAAAGACAATACACAGCCGCCCTCCGCGCGCGCGCGCAAGCGGACGCAAGGCCTCGAGCGCCTTGCTAATCGCATCCGGAGTATGCGCGTAATCGACGATCACTACGGGCCCGCGGCTGTCGGTGTGCGCACCAACGCGCTGCAAACGCCCCGGTGGAGCGCGCAGCGCCCCAGTGAGCGCGGCGGCTTTGCCCAGGGAGATGTCGCAGGCAAGCGCCACACCAAGAACCCCCAGCAAGTTAGCAACGTTAAAGTCGCCAATCAGGGATACCTCGACAAAGACGGTCTCAACGGCGTCACCGCGCTCGCACACGACAGCAAAGCGCATCCCTTGCGCATGGTGCTCGATGCCTTCGGCACGCAGTCGACAAGCCAACGCAAGGCTCGCTTCGCTGTCACGCTGCGTGCTCACTCCTGTGACGCGCATGCCGCGGGCGGTGAGTTCGTGCGCCACCTGCCGGCCAAATGCGTCGTCCAGGTTTAACACCGCGTCTGTTAGCGTCGGGCAATCGAACAGTTTGCGCTTGGCCGCGCCGTACGCCACCATGTCCGGGTGATAGTCGAGGTGATCGCGGCTAAGATTCGTGAACAAGGCCACGTCAAAGCAAACACCCTGAACTCGCCCTTGGTCAAGACCAATCGAGGAGACTTCGATCGCCAAAGCCTTTGCGCCCTCGTCAAGCGCTGTGCGGGCCAGGCGCTGCAAGCTCACGGCGTCGGGCGTGGTGAGGTCGATCCCCTCGGTGCGCAGCGCCGGCGGAAAACCAAACCCCAGCGTACCGATCGTGGCACAGCGTTGGCCGGCCGCCGTCAGCAACTGCGCGATCCACTGGCAGCTCGAGGTTTTGCCGTTTGTACCCGTAATGCCGATCGTACGCAGCTGTGCGCTCGCATTACCGTAATACTCCGCCGCGATGCCTCCGAGGATTGAGCTCAGCGAGGGCACCGGCAAAAGCGGCGCGCGAATCGTGGTGTGCGAGGCCTGCGCCGACCAGGAGGTCTCGTCGACCACGAGGGCTGAGGCTCCCCGCGCAATTGCCTGATCCACGTATTGCAATCCGTTTACGTGCCGGCCCGGCAGCGCGATGAACACATCGCCAGCACTCACAGCGCGGCTGTCAATCCGCAGTTGGGCTCCCGCGGGCGCTTGGGCACGAAGCCAGTTGCCAACTGCGCGCACCTTTTCATTGCTTGCGCCGATCACCTGCTCAGTCACCTGCTCAGCCTCCGGGCGCGGTTGCTTGCGCAACCTGCATCGCTGGTGAATCGGGCGGTATTTGCAGCGCGCGCAAGGTGCCTGCCGTGATCGCGCCGAAAACCGGGGCCGCGACATCGCCCCCGTAGTAGCGACCGGCACGTGGATCGTCGATCATCACGGCGACCACTATCTGCGGATCGGAAACAGGAGCGAAGCCGACGAACGAAGAAACATAGGCGTCGGTGTAGCGCTTATCGCGCAGCTTTCGGGCCGTGCCGGTCTTGCCCGCCACGCGGTAGCCAGGGATGCGAGCCAAGGGAGCCGTGCCCTCGTCGCTGGTCGCCAGCTCCAGCATGCGACGCATTTTCGCGGCGGTCTCGGGACTTAACACCCGCACCGGCGTTGCCCTAGCGTCGGTGCGCAGGACCGACACCGGAACAATGTCACCGTCGCGAGCAAATACGAGATAGGCATGCGCCAGCTGCAGCAAAGAGACCGATATGCCGTAACCATAGGCAATTGTCGCTTGCTCGACCGGGCGCCAGGTGCTGGCCGGGCGCAAATGCCCTGGGACTGCCCCCGATAATGCGGTCTGCGGCACTTGTCCAAAGCCAACTGCAGTAAGCGTCTCCCACAGCGACTGCGCGGGCATTTGCAGCGCAATCTTTGCTGTCCCGACATTGCTTGATTTGGCCACCACCTGCTCAACGGTAAGCGCTGCGCGCGGATGGTCATCGGTGATCGTTCGTCCCGTTATGGTGAGCCGTCCTGGAGCCGTGTCGATCACGCTGTCGGGCCGAACAAGGCCGCTTTCGATCGCTGTGGCGACCGAAAAGGGTTTGAGCGTCGACCCCGGCTCGAAGGTATCCGTCACCGCCCGGTCGCGAACCTGGTTCGGGTCAAACTGCTTGCGATGCGCCGGATCAAAATCCGGCCAGTTTGCCAGGGCCAGCAATTCGCCGGTGCGAGCGTCGAGCACGACAGCGGCGGCCGCATGCGCCGCATTGGCTTCCGCCGCTTGCTTGACCGCGGTATGGGCGATGTACTGGACGCGGTCATCGATCGCCAATGCGATATCTTGTCCTTGCACGGGCTCGTGCAACCAATCGTCCTCGATCGTGTGCCCGAGGCGATCCTCGATGAGGTGGCGTAAACCGGGCTGACCACCAAGCATCGCCTCGAACTCGCGCTCAACGCCTTCTAGGCCATGCTCGCCCACCTTCGTGACGCCGGTAAAGCCGAGCAGGTGCGAGGTGACGGACCCTTCCGGATATTGCCGCCGAAACTCTTTGACGCTGTGCACCCCGCTGATATGCAGCGCTTCGATCCGCTGCGCGACCTCCGGGTCCAATTGTCGGCGCAGGTAAACGAAGCTGCGGTCCTCGTTGGCAATGCGCCGACGCAACTCCTCGGGCGAGAGTTCGAGCAGCCGAGCAAGTTGCGCTCGTTGCTTCGCGTCGGCCTCGAAGTCCTCAGGGTTGGCCCAGATCGCGCGCGCCGGAACCGAGGAGGCGAGTACGACGCCATTGCGATCAAAGATCGTGCCGCGCGTTGGCGTCTCCGGTAAGGTACGCGCGTAGCGCGCTTCGCCTTGGCGCTGAAGAAAACCTGTCGACCAGCCGCCCTGCAGATACACGACCCGCACGCTCAGCGCAGCAAAGGCGCTAAACAAAGTGAAAAGCAGCAACTTCGAACGCCAGGCCGACAGCTTCACCGCCAAAAGTTCGCCGTGGCGCGAAGCTCCGCGTGCCGTCCGAGCCGCGTTGCGCTCCGCCACGCGCGAGCCGGCGCCGCGTGCGGCCACGCGGGAGCGGGCTTGAGGACGCAGCGCCGACAGGCTCATTACTGCTCCTTGCCGGGAACAAGTGCGGCAGTAGCCGTGTCGGCCGCGGACGTGGGCAAAATGATGATGCGCTCCGGATTGATGGCGCGCATGCCAAGGCGCCGCGCCGCCGCTTCGACGATGGCCGGCTGGGACGCGCGTCCGAGGTCGCTGCGCAGCCGTGATCCCTCCGCCTCCAGGCTCTTTGCCTCCTGCTGCAATACTTCGAGCTCGGCGAAAAATTCACGCGCGCGATATTGCGAGGTGACCAGCGCCAGCGCGCAGATCACCAGCAATAGCGACAGCACCACTGATGCAATTCGCATCATCGCGTCTTCGCCCTCACGTGCGGCGAGTCAGCGCCACGTCCGTGCGTTCGGCAACGCGCAAATGCGCAGAGCGCGCGCGTGGATTTTGCTGCACTTCGCTTGCTGACGGGGTGATACGTGCCAACAACCGCAATCTGGGACGCGGCAATTGCGCCGCGCGCAGCGGCAGCCGTCCAAGACCGCGCTCCGGATGCGCCTGCGCGTCCATGAATCGTTTTACGATCCGATCCTCCAGCGAATGAAAGGTGATCACCGCCAGGCGGCCGCCTGGCGCAAGGACCGAGAGCGAGGCCTCCAGAATCAACGCGACCTCCTCAAGCTCTTGATTGATGAAAATCCGTATAGCCTGAAAGGTGCGGGTGGCCGGATGCTGTAGCGGGTCCTTGCGACTGCGGACGGGGATCGCAGAGGCCACGACAGCGGCAAGTTCGGCGGTGCGCGCAATCGGGTGCCCATTCTCGCGGCGAGCCACAATCGCCTTTGCAACCGGTGCAGCAAACCGCTCGTCACCATAATCGCGCAGGACCTTCTTGAGTTCGTCGACACCGACCTGAGCGAGCCACTGGGCTGCTGATCGGCCTTGTTCGGGATTCATACGCATGTCCAGGGGCCCGTCGGCGCGAAAGGAAAAGCCGCGCTGCGCATCGTCGAGCTGCGGCGAAGACACTCCCAGGTCGATGAGCACCCCGGTGATCTGCGCAATCGAACGTTCGGCCAGCACCGTTGCCAGGCGGGAGAATTCGCTTTGAACGAATTCGAAGCGAGGATCGTTCCAAGTGCGCGCCGCTTCTCGCGCCTGTGGGTCGCGGTCCAGTGCGATCAAGCGCCCGCCCGGCGCAAGGCACTGCAAAATGCGGCGCGAATGTCCACCGCGACCAAAGGTTGCGTCGACGTAGATGCCTTGCGGGTCGGTGATCAAGTGTGCCACGGCTTGCTCGGCGAGCACCGGCGCGTGTTCCCGGGACTCCGAGTTCGATGCAGCGTTCATTGCCCATTACGGCGTTCAAAATGAAAAATCCGCCGCAGCGTCCGGCAACCCGTTGGCCAGATCGCGTTCCTCGCGCTCCCGCAGCGATGCGGGTTCCCACAATTCAAAGTGCGTGCCCATCCCAATAAGAGTAGCCTCGCGTGCGAGCCGCGCATCCTCTCGCAGTGCGGTGGGCACCAGCAAGCGCCCGGCGCTGTCAAGTTCGACGTCGATCGCGCTGCCGAGCAACAATCGCTGCAGCGCGCGCGCGGAGTAAGGAAGCAGTGCGAGTTCCTTGCGCTTGCTCTCCCATTGCGGTCGTGGATACACGAGCAGGCACCCGTCGGGATGCCGCGTGAGCGTCAAGCGTCCCTCGCAATGCGCGAGCAGTTGGTCCCGATGCCGGCTTGGTATCGAAATGCGGCCCTTGAGGTCCAGTGCCAGCTTGGATGCGCCCTGAAACACCGTTTAACCCTCTTCGTGGATGTCGAGCAAGCCGCAGATTGAGATTTTTTAAGAAAAATCACAATTAGTGATTACTCACTTATCCACAATCTCCCACTTTTTGACACGGACGTGCGACTTTAGTGCATGGACGGCGCCGGGTCAAGGAAAGAAATAGGCATTTTTCCCAATCCACACAAGCACTTAGCTTGCATTGCAAAAGAAAGACTTGAACAGAAAAACCTCTCAAATGAAAGAGATACAGAGGTTTTTGAAAGTGGGATATGAAGATTCGCCGCGCTGTGCAACGCAAGCGGCCGGCTCGCAAGGCAAAGTCCGCCTGTACGCCGGATTCTGTGCGACGCGTCACCGCGCCGTGGCAATCATTCCTCTAGGCCTGCGCTCGCGCGCAGGCTCAAGCCACCTACCCGCAGCCTCGCCGAGCCAGGTCAACGGCTGCCTATTTGGTGTTGCTCCGCGTAGAGATTGCCCGTTTCACCCGCTCGACCGACGCCTGCGCGCGGCCGAGCGACTCGTCTCTGTTGCTCTGATCCTCACCTCTCGGTGGGCAGGTGTTACCTGCTACGCCGCTCTACGGAGTCCGGACGTTCCTCCCGCAACCGTAGTTGCCGGCGATTGCCCGGCGGACTTTGCATCGCAAACTGTATCAGTATGCGTGCACGGCGACTTGCGCACACAGGAGCTTGGGCCGCTTAGCGGCGTGCAATTTGGCGCCCTACCAGCAACCGGCGATCACCTGAGCGGCATTACCGGCGGGGTAGATGTTGAATTGGTTGCCCAGATTATCGAGCGTGTAGGTGCCGCAGGTATCGTCGGCCTGGCCGGCTTGAGGCACCGCCTGCAGCAAATAACTCGTCGCCGTTGCGCTCACGACGCTGAGTTGATAGTCGGGGGTCGCACCGGTGCCCAAGTTCACCGGAAACGCCGCGTAGCCCAGATTAGTCGCCACATTGGTGTAGCCCGCGGGATTCAGCGACAAGTAGCGTTCCTGGCGTGCTGCAAGGTCCAGCAGCCCCGTCTTGGCATCGGATCGGCGCGACCGCATGACATAGCTCTGGTACGAGGGAATCGCAATCGTCGTCAGTATCGCCACGACCGCCATCGCAATTAGCAAATCGATCAGGGTAAAGCCGCGCGCGCAGCTCGCTGCCCCCCGCCCCGGCGCGATTGCCGCATCCACACTTCGCCAGTTCAAGCAGCCGTTCCTCATCATGCGCTCATCCAGAGCCATCTTTTGTCTCCCACATCGTTCCTGGACTACCGCAGCTGGGACCATGTCACCCGATGACCGGTCACGGTTGCAACAGCCTGCTCGCCACCGGTGACTGGCGTGCCGTTGCTAGTGTCGGTCAAGAAGAAATTCTGGCCGCCCGCGGAAATATTGGTGATCGAACCGGTCCCGTTGGTCTGGACACCGCTGACTGGAGCGCTTCCATAAGTCATCGGACTGCCACTGGTGCTAAGGAAAGGTGAAGTGGAGAACTCGGCGCCCGTGGCCGGATCGATGAGCAGGGTCCATCCGGTAGGCAGCAACACCGTGCAAGAGTAGATCGTCGAAGCACTCGGTATCGTCGTGTTCACCTGCAAAATGCCTTGCCATTCGGTCGGGTTGTAAATGATCTGCTCGTCGGTTCCTGGCAGCGTGATCTGCCAGCCAAACATCGTATTGCCGCTGTTGCACACGCTCGATCCATACCAGCAGACGGTGTTGCTGGTGTCCGTCTCCACGTTCGGCCCCCCGGTGACGGTGTACTGCGTAAGTGTCTGCACCGTAAGATTCGAAGGTGTGATTGAGTGGCCAAGAAAGCTGTCGACCTGCGCCTCGCTCGCAGAAGCCAGTCCCATATGTGAGATCGAGTTCCAATTCGCCATGTCCCAGTCCCAGACTCCGTACAGTGCCTGTGGGCCGGGCGCATAGGAAGTTGGCGAAAGTGGCGTAAGCGGAATCTCTTGCCCGGTGCCAAAGTCCACGATCACGGCCTGAGACCCACTGGCTTGGCCGGTGACTATGACCACCGGTTTGGTGGTGATCGGTTGATCGACCAGGGCACCGCTATACGTTGTAGCAGGGCTCGAAAACAGTGGTGTGGGCCCGCCGTGACCAAATGTCGATACGATCCAGTTCGACGGATTGTTGCTTGTAAGGTCAAAGCGCCACAAGTTGCCAAAAAGATCGCCTGCGTACACATAGTCGATGGTTTTATCGCCATCTAAGTCGGCGGGGGCCGTGTACGCGATACCGTTGTAGCGCGCCTGCCCCAGGGGATCATTGTTCGGCCCATTGCCCGTATTGAGAAAGTAAAACGACCGCGCGCTCGTATCGGGGTCGACCAGCATCACGTAGATGCCTGCCATGCCGCTACCACCACTGGCCGTCATCTGGCTAAGAGCAACCGTCTGCGAGATGTTTATCGCGTAGACTCCCGGCCCGCCGGTGCCCGTGCCCATGGACGTGATCTGCGTTCCAGTTGTAACTCCGGGCCCAGCAATCGTTTGACCGACGGCCAAGCCATTGCCCCCGATCACGTTTAGCGAAATAAGGCCATTGGACATCTGCTCAGAAGTAACCGCCTGCGCCGTGCTCACCCTATAGTGGCCGATGCTGCCTGGATCGCCGTCGATCTGGCTCACGACCGTCGTGCTCGCCGCAACCCCCGCGCCCGTGATCGTCTGACCAGAAGCCAGACCCACGCCGTTGGCCGAGACGATCATGACCGTCCCCGGACCCAGTATTGTCTGTGACGCCAGAAGCTGTGCAGTGCTCACTTGATACACGCCCGGCCCGCCGGCTGTGCCGCTGATCTGGCTGACAATGGTCGTTCCGGCCACAGGTCCGTCGTACAGCTGCTGGCCGGCGACCAAGCCACTGCCGCTCGTGACGTACATGTTTGTGGTGGCCACGGTCATCTGCTCGGCCGTCGTAACCGTCGATCTATGGTTCAGGCCATAAGTGCAAGGATAGGGGGGGCAAGTCCCGGTCTGCGAGCTGATGGTGGTGCCCGCCGTCACGTTCAGTCCCGAAACTGCGGCACCAACGACCGGCGGCGTGCCCGCGGTGACCGTCAGTACTCTATTAGCGATTGTGGCGGTAAAAAAGTCGCCGATGGTCGCGTCAAATCGATTGCCGATGCTGGCGGTGAAGGTCGGGCTGATGCTGGCCGCAATCGTGTTGGGGAAGCCATTGCCAAAGATCACACCCCACATGTTCTTGCCGTTCGCGTTGACCGCGTGCGTGCGCCCGATGGAGGGTGAGCCATACGTCTGCCCCAGGTACGAAGCGCAGTTGGCCACGTTGCTGCAAAGAATATTTCCGGGGGTCCATTCGCCTTGCACGAGCGAGGCCGCATTGGCTTCGCTAAATTGCGTCGGATCGGTTACATCCAGCGCATAGATTGCACTGCCCCCAGGCCCTAAGCCGCCGACGAGCCACGTGTGCCAGGCGCCGGAGAAATAGATGTCAAAGCCGCGAGGCGGCGCATCGACGGAGAAGACGTGCGAGTAGTTGGGCGAGGAATAGTCATAGGCGGCGGAGACCGAGTGAATCGATTGCACCACGGCGCCCGGCATGTAGGCAAGCACCTCATAGCCGTCGTTGGGATAGGGCGAGGTGACCATATTGCCGTTGGAAAATGAGCCCGTCCGAAAGCCGTGCAGCAGCCCATCGTTGGCGCCCGCATACACCACGTTTTCGCGCCCCGCAAACGTGTTGTAGAAGGTTTGGTAGCTCTCGCCGGCGTTCTCGGCGGCAACCGACGCGGGGTACAGATTGTCGTACCAAGTCGACTCATAGTTGATATTGCCCGGCGGGCCAACCCAAAATGGACTTGCATGAATGATGTCGGCCAGCACGCTGGTGCGGTCGCGGTAAATCTGCGCGGCCGTTGCGCCCGTGGGCGGGACCTCGTCCGAGCGATCTCCGCGCAGGTAGTTCAGTCGGGTACTTACGCCCGCTCCTACCGCCGAGGGATCGAGCTGGCCTTGCATAACGGCAGTCAAATTGCTCCATTCGAAAGGCACACCGTTGGTTCCATTCCACGTCACGATCGTGCGGTTTGCAGGCCCTTCGACGGAAATGGACGCACCGTTCATGCTTGGGCAGGCCCCGCCGGTGAGTACGCAGGAGGCGTCCCAGTTGACCGCAGCACTTACTGCGAGCGTATAGGTCCCGGTCTGCACGAGATTTTGCGCCGTGAGCTGTCCCCACCAATTGTTCGTGTGGTAGGAAGGCAGGTAAACCTGCGCGGTTGTGACGAGCTTGTCTAGGGGCAGGTTCACCGTGGTCGAGGCGTCCGACTGATCCGCTGGCTCCGCCTGAAAACACAAGATCTCGTGCACGTTGTCGCTGCCGCCGGTGGAGCCGGCAAAGCCAAAGAGCAGCTGCGCCGGCAAATTCCCATTGGAAGCGGTGATGGACTGGTTGGTCAGCACCTGGGTGAGTGAGCCGCCACCATAGGAGTACGAAAGGCTCAAGAGTCCCTGGTTGTCGATTTTCAGTACGTAATAAATTGGCGTTGCCTGCGAACGCGTTGTCGCCGCTTCGTCGGCAATCGACAGTCCTTTGGGCAGCACCGCGCTGCCGTTGGGAATTGGCGGGTAATCAGCAACCGCGAGCCCCGTGTTCGTCGGACTGCTGGCGCCGGTGGAGTAATTCCACAGCACGCCGGTCTCGCAGGTCGTTTGAACCGCGGTGGCCTGCTGTGCAACCGTGAGTGTGGACGGGTAGTAAGTAGGGTAGTTTGCGTTGAGCCACGACCACGCGACATTGCCTGCGCCGCGCAATCCAATCCGATTCCATTGGTAGTTGCCGCTGCCCCAGCCGCTGGCCGCAACACCGGTGGCGGTGTTGTCGTTATAGCCCCCCGAGCTGTTAGTTCCGCCGTTAAGGAAGTTTCCGTACTCGTCGATTCCCAACCCAACGTATGCACCGACCTGGCCCGTATAGGGCGAGTTCTTGTTCGAACACGAATAGCCCAGGCTTCCGCCCCACGATCCGAGCAATCCCGAGCCGGCCGTGTACTGGCTGGCATCGAGCAGAAAAAAGGATATTCCGTCCGCGCCGTCGCCACCCGAGCCCCCGCTATTGCCCTGGTAGCTTATGGTCTTGAAGGTGATTTGCACGCCGCTGCTGGAAGCAAACGGCTGCGTGGAGACAATGGCCCCGCTCTCGTGGTAGTTGGGCAGGCCGTTGGTTAAACGCAATGCGCCGTAGCCCACCGCATCGGGAATCTCCGCGGCGTTGGACGAGGGCGCGGTATTTCCCCCCAGGTACCCGAACTGACCGCCAACCTGGTAGGCATCGCCGTTGGTGATGTAATAGCGCAGATCAACGCAGCCAGGAATGCTGCCGTTGCTTGCGGCGCCGGCAGTTAAGCAGGCGCCGTTGATCGCGGTCCAGCTATTGTTGATCGTCGTACCGGTGAAGTCCTCGGAGACGACAAGCTGTGCGCCGGCTACTGCGGGCAAAACCGCGGCAACAATTGCCGTCGCGCCGACGCGCCCGAATTTGTCGATTGCACTATTGCAGCGTTTCATCGTTGCCTCCAACGTCCTTTTCCGTCTACCGCTACTTGCAACACCCATCTAACAATCAATACGCGCAACTCGCACAAGAGGTGCCGACCCCCACCGAGTAAACGCTCTGCACTACTGCAACCGAGTTTTGCGTGCCACCGAAACCCTGCGCAGTGATCTGGTACAGATTCGAGTTCGCATTGGCCGGGTCCGGTCCCAAATAGGTAATGGCGTACTGCGGATCGGCGTAGTACTGCGCGGCGGTCATCTGTGCCTGCGGGACTCCGTCGATCGTGACGACGGGTGGTGTGAACGTCGTGCCATATGTCGCGTTCCACAGCGTCGTTGCCAGTGTCTGCTGGGAGGGCGTAGTCGCCGTATTGCAGATCTGCGGCGTTGGCGTAGGGGCAACTAACGAGCAGCCGCTCCCCGCCCCCGCATTGCCGGCACTAAGCCAAGTTTCCGCATTTTGTAAAGCGCTTTGCGCCGCATAGAACGCATCGGCTTTTTCGCGCGTGTTGCCCGCAATTCGCTCTTCCAGACCCAGACTGCGGAACATGCCAATGGAGAGTAGCGTGAGCATCAGCAGCACAGCCAAGGCTGCGATCAGCACAAAGCCCTTGGGTTGCCGCGCACAAGTGGGGAGCTGGTTCATATGCGGTTGAGCAGGTCGATGGTTCGAGTAAGCGTCGGCACCGCAACGGCCACTCCCGCAGCGGGCTTCGCAGCCAAGGGGCTGGCAAAGGTCAGCGTGATGCGCACGGAGACGACTAGGTTCCAATACGGCGCCATGCTCGCTGCCGTTAGGTATTGCTCGGCGGAGCTGTTGCCGTCGTTATTGACATTGACGCCGTACTGAATCGTCATGCCGGTGACACCGTTGACCAGGGGTTGCGGTGCCTTTGCCACGCCGTTGGCCGTCACTTGGCACACGAGCTGGTTATTGGCTACGTAGAAGTAGTTGATATCGATCAACGAGGCACCGGTGCCATTGGTATTGCCATTGCAATCCATCACCCCGTCATTGGTGCCCGCTACGTAGCGCACGTAGAGCTGGTCGTTGCCGGCGACCGTCTGCCCGAAATAGGCCTGCCC
>DASPWJ010000217.1:0-9093 GCA_035621895.1 Burkholderiaceae bacterium
TCCGGTTCCAGCGCCTTCTGAAACGCCACTGCCTTGGCCGCAATCACGTTCATGTGCGGTCCACCCTGCAGGCCGGGGAACACCGACTGATCGATGGTCTTCGCCAGATCCTTCCGGCACAGGATCATGCCGCCGCGCGGCCCGCGCAGGCTCTTGTGCGTGGTCGAGGTGACGATGTCCGCGTACGGCACCGGATTGGGGTAAACGCCCGCGGCGATCAGCCCGGCATAGTGCGCCATATCGACCATGAACACCGCGCCCACGTCCCGAGCAATGCGCGCAAAGCGCTCAAAATCAATTGCCAGCGCGTAGGCCGAGGCACCGGCCAGGATCAGCTTGGGCCGATGCTCGCGCGCCAGGCGCTCAACCTCCTCGTAGTCAATCTCTTCGCGCGCGTTTAGACCGTAACTCACCACGCGAAACCACTTGCCGCTCATGTTCACGGGCGAGCCATGCGTCAAGTGCCCACCCATAGCCAGTGACATTCCCAAGATCGTGTCGCCGGGCTGCAGGACGGCCAGAAATGCCGCCTGATTGGCCTGGGACCCAGAATTGGGTTGAACGTTGGCGGCCTGTGCTCCAAAGAGCGCTTTGACACGATCGAGCGCGAGCTGCTCGGCAACATCGACATATTCGCAGCCGCCGTAATACCGCCGACCCGGGTAGCCCTCAGCATACTTGTTGGTCAGCTGCGATCCTTGCGCCTGCATCACCGCATAGCTCGCGTAATTCTCCGAGGCAATCAGCTCGATGTGGTCCTCCTGCCGGCGGTTTTCGGCGCAAATCGCAGTCCACAGCTCGGGATCAGTCCGCTCAAGGGTCAGGGAACGGTCGAACATGTTGCACACCTCGCAATGAAAAAATCGGCGCAATTACCTTGGTGCCTTGCCCGGGGCAACTGCCGGCGGCGACAGACCCGTAGGCCAACGGTATAACCGCCGGCAGTGCCGGCGCGCGACCGATTATGCCAGCGCAGAGCGGCACCACCGGCCCGCATGGGCGTTTAGGTCAGCTCGTCGATTGGATCGTCCAAGTGCTGGTGCTCCGCCCATGAATGCACCGTCAGGGCCGGGCCCGGATGACGGGCATGTACGCGATTGATGCTGGCATTGGGCAGCAGATGCGAGCGCGGCGTCTCCCAGGGTATGCCGTAGGCGGCCCGGTACACAATGTCCAGAACCCCGCCGTGCGTCACTACGGCAACGGTCGCGCCCGCGTGCCCCCGGGCGATTTCATCCAGGCACTGCAGCACGCGCGCACGGGCCGCAAGGTAGGACTCGCCGCCCGGCAGCGCATGCGCTGGATCGCGCCGACGCCAGATCGCGAATTCCGTGGGCCAATTGGCCTGCGCCTCCTCATAAGTCGATCCTTCGAACAAACCAAAGCCACGCTCGCGCAGTCGCGCATCCAGACGCACAGACAGCCGGAGGGCATCGGCAAGCGGCTGCGCGGTCTGGCTCGCGCGCGCCAAATCGCTGGTGTAGACGGCATCGATGGCCTGCCCGCCGAGAAACCGTGCGAGCCGCTGCGCTTGGCGCAGGCCTCGCTCGGACAAGGCAATGTCGCGGTGACCCTGAATGCGCGCCTGCGCATTCCACTGCGTCTCGCCGTGCCGAATCAGCAGCAGCGTAGCCTGCGCGCTGGACACCTTCGCGTGGCCCTCAGAAGATGGTTACTCGCGCCCAGCGGCGCTTGCCAATCTGCACGACGTAGGTTCCGCTTCGCAGCTGCAGCGCGCGATCGGCGATGCGCTCGCCGTCGATGCGCACCGCACCTTGTTCGATGCTGCGCAAAGCCTCACTCGTGGAAGGCACAAGCCCCGATTGTTTGAGAACCGCGCCGATGGCCAGGCCGCCCGCGTTGCTCGCTAGGCGCACGTGCGGCATCTCCTGAGGTGCGGCGCCGCGGCGAAAGCGGGCCTCAAAATCCTCCAAGGCGCGCTGCGCGGCTTGCGCCGAGTGATAGCGTGTGACAATCTCGCACGCCAACGCAACCTTGGCGTCGCGCGGATTGCGCCCGGCATCGGTCTCGCGCCGCAGCAGGGCAATTTCCTCCAGCGAGCGCGAGGAGAGCAGTTCGTAGTAGCGCCACATGAGCACGTCGGAGATCGACATCAGCTTGCCGAACATCTGCTCGGGAGGTTCACTGATGCCAACGTAATTGCCCTTGGACTTGGACATCTTCTCCACCCCGTCCAAGCCTTCAAGTAGGGGCATGGTCAGTACACACTGCGCCTCCTGGCCGTAATGCTTTTGCAGCTCACGGCCAACCAGGAGGTTAAATTTCTGGTCGGTGCCGCCGAGTTCCAGATCCGCGCACAGCGCCACCGAGTCGTAGCCCTGCATCAGCGGATACAGCAACTCATGCATCGCGATGGGCTGGCCGGCGCCGTAGCGGGTGCTGAAGTCCTCGCGCTCGAGCATGCGCGCGAGCGTATAGCGAGATGCCAGACGGATCATGCCATCGGCACCCAGCGGTTGGCTCCACTCGGAGTTATAGCGAATCTCGGTGCGCTCGCGGTCGAGCACCAAAGAAGCCTGCTCGAAATACGTCGCCGCATTGGCACGAATCTGCTCGGGCGATAACGGTGGACGCGTCGCGTTGCGGCCTGACGGATCGCCAATCATCGAGGTGAAGTCCCCGATCAGGAAGATTACCGTGTGACCTAGCTCCTGCAGTTGACGCAACTTGTTCAGCACCACGGTATGCCCAAGGTGGATGTCGGGTGCCGTGGGGTCAAGGCCGAGTTTGCACCGCAAGGGCGTCGCCTGCAGCTGCGAGCGACGCAGCTTTTCGATGAATTCGCTCTCTACAAGCAGCTCATTGCTTCCGCGCTTGACTACGGCCAGCGCGTGTTCAATTGCAGCCGGATCGGAATTTGCGGCAAGTTCGGTGGCGAAGCGCATGGGCAATTTTAGTGCAAACTGCGGTTTAGCCCGGCGCGGGCAGCGCCGACTCGCCGCAAACGACGACAGACGAGGCAACGATGTCCACAGCCGATACGCCCGAGCTCTACATCGGCATCATGTCCGGCACGAGCCTGGACGGCATTGACGTTGTCCTGGCGGATCTTTCCAAAAGCACAGTTCGCCTAGTGGGTCACTTGCGTCGCGATTTCGCGCCCGAGTTGCGCGCAGTGCTCACCGCGCTGCAAACGTCCGGCAAGGATGAGTTGCATCGCTCCGCCATCGCTGCCCAGCACTTGGGGCGGACCTACGCGCTGGCCATTAGCGAGTTGCTGCACCGTTGCTCGGTCGAGCCAAACGATGTGCGCGCCGCCGGCATTCACGGTCAGACAGTGCGCCATCAGCCCGAATCGGGGTACACGATTCAACTGAACGCTCCCGCCACGGTTGCCGAATTGACGGGAATCGATGTCATCGCCGATTTTCGCAGCCGCGATGTTGCGGCCGGCGGTCAGGGCGCTCCGCTAGTGCCCGGTTTTCACGCGGCGGTTTTTCGAGCGCCCTTTAACCGCGCCGTCGTCAATATCGGGGGTATCGCCAACCTGACGGGCTTGCCCGCAATGGCCAGCGATGCAGCCATCATCGGCTTTGATTGTGGACCGGGGAACGTCCTGCTCGATCTATGGGTGGGGCGTCACCGCGGCGAGCGCTTTGATCGGGACGGTCAATGGGCCGCGCAGGGACACTCGCAGGCGGGCTTGCTCAACGCGCTCTTAGAAGAACCGTACTTTCAGCGCGAACCACCCAAAAGCACAGGAGGCAAGCTGTTCAACGCGCAATGGCTCGATCACGAGCTCGAGCGCTACGATCCCGCCGGAAGCATCAGCCCGCGTGACGTACAAGCAAGCTTAACGCGCCTTACCGCGGTGGCAATTGCGCAGTCAATGCAGCGCCACTGGCCTCAGACCCAGGAAGTCGTCGTATGCGGCGGCGGCGCCTTTAACGGATGCTTGATGCGCATGCTCGGCGAAGAATGTTCGCCGGTATCGGTTGTTAGTTCGGCGACACTGGGCATCGCCCCGGATCACGTCGAATCGCTTGCCTTTGCCTGGCTCGCCCGCGAACATGTGCTTGGGCGAACCGGCAACCTGACAACGGTCACGGGCGCACGCGCGTCGCGAATCCTTGGCGCGCGCTATCCCAAATAGCGCGCGCGATCAAGCGAAATCAGGCCGAAAAGGAGGACCCGCAGCCGCAGGTCGTGGTCGCGTTCGGATTGCGGATGACGAACTGGGCGCCCTCGAGGTCTTCTTTGTAATCGATTTCCGCGCCCACTAAATACTGGTAGCTCATCGCATCGATCAACAGCGTGACGCCGTTGCGCTCCATCGTGGTGTCGTCCTCGTTGACGACCTCATCGAAGGTAAACCCGTACTGAAATCCCGAGCAGCCCCCGCCCTGCACGAAGACGCGCAGCTTTAGCGCCGAGTTGCCCTCTTCTTCGATGAGCTGGCGCACCTTTTCCGCCGCGGCGTCGGAAAAGATCAAGGGAGCTGGGGTCTCAACTGCTGCGTTCATGGATGCACTCCTGGTAATTTTTCATCACCAGGAATTATAAGGTACGAGTGGCTATCTTGGTCCCGACCACAACCATGAGCGGTTCATGGTTGTCGGGTCAACCACTTAACCCTGCGCAACCTCAGCGTTGGCGGCAAGTTTCAAGTTGGCCTTGGCGTCGGCCCGGTTTTCCAATCGGGTCTCGGATTTGCCGTCCGCGGAAAGGTGAATCATCATGCCTTCGACGACCGCGCCGTGATGCATTTCCAGCGCGCGGTAGCGCACGTCGCCGCTGATGCGTGCCTTGGGCTGCAACTCGATGAGGTTGGCGGCGCACACCGGGCCGTCAATTCGTCCCGCAACAACTAGGTGACCGGCGCGCACCTCGCCTTCGATGCGACCGTTCTCGCTAACGACCAGCATGCCGCCTTTTTCGCCATCAACGCAATGCACTGAACCCTTGACAGTGCCGTCGATGCGCAAACCCCCGGAAAATTCGATGTTGCCGGTTACCGTTGTCGTTGCACCGATGAGGCTCGCGATCTCGGTCTGTTTGACTGTCTTGCTGCTAAACATCGTCATCTCCTCCAACCTTACAGGTTGAATGTCTGCTGCAACTGCGTTTCGCCGCCGGCCAGTATGCGAACTTGGACCGACCGCGCAACCGCTCCGGGCGGCAAACTGAACCCACCCTCGACGCGCTGGTAATGCCGAAAGGAAAGCTGCAAACCCTGCAGTGTCTCCGGTGCCGCGTTCACATCGGGTACCTGCAAGGTAAAGCCGCGCGAGTTCTGCGTGAAGTTCACGCGCAACTGCACCGAGCCCACGAAATCTTTGTCGGGTTTGCCGCTTTGCTGCACCAGCAGCCGGTAGCGCATCTTCGAAGTTTCCGCATCTGGCTGAACCCGAAAGCTGCGAATAACGACCCCTTTGTCCCCCTTCCCGGCGGGCAACAGACTTTCAAAAAACGACAAGTCCCCCTGCATGCGTGTCTGCTCGGCCTCCAGGCCGGTGACTTGCTGCAGCAACTGCTCCTGGGCGGCCATTTGCACCTTCAACTCACTTTCGTAAGCCGTGGCCTGTGCCGCGTTTCGATCACGTTCGGCGGTAAGCTCGAGCACTTGCCCGTTGAGGCGATCGATTTCGGCCTGCAAAGAGCGCCGGTCCGGGCCGCCGAAGTCGCGGCCAAACTCGTAAATGGCAACGCCCGCCGCAGCAGCGATCGTTGCGAAAATAAAGGCCAAAACCAGGCGTAAAGGCCAAGACAGGCGCGAGCGTATGGTGACTTGCGGCGAACTCACCGAGAGATTGCGGAAAAACAGCTTCCACTTCATGCGTCGGCCTCAGGGAACAATGGCAATGTGCGCCAGGCCCTCGGCCTCTGGCCGCCCGAACATGAGGTTCATGCACTGCACGGCCTGACCTGCAGCGCCCTTCACGAGGTTATCCTCAACGACCAGCACAACGAGTAAATCGGCCGCAGGACGATGCAGGGCGATGCGCACCACATTCGAGCCACGCACCGAGCGCGTCTGCGGAGCGCTTGCAGGGGGCAGAACGTCGACGAAGGGTTCGTTGCGATAGCGCCGTTCGTACAGCGCCTGTAAATCGACGGTCTGCGCCGCACGCAGCCGCACGTACAACGTGCTGAAGATGCCGCGGATCATTGGTACCAGGTGGGGGATGAATGTCAGGCCTACGGGGCGCCCTGCCAAAACCGTGAGCTGCTGCACGGTTTCAGGATGGTGGCGATGGCCAGCCAAGCCATAAGCGCGAAAATTCTCGGAGACCTCGGCGCTCAGATACTCGATCTCGGCCTTACGGCCGGCACCGCTGACCCCGGATTTACAGTCGGCGATGATGCCATCGCAATCGACTGATCCGGGGTTTTCCCGTTCGAGTTCGAGCAGCGGCGCCAAACCCAGCTGCATGCTGGTCGGGTAACAGCCGGGCACACCGACGATGCGCGCCGTGCGTATCGCCTCGCGCCCGAGCTCCGGCAGGCCGTAAACCGCCTTTGCCAGCAGATCGGGACAGGCATGGGGCATCTTGTACCAAGCCTCGAACTGGGCCGGGTCGCGCAGGCGAAAGTCGGCTGCCAAGTCGATTACGCGCACGCCCGCGGCAAGTAGCTCCCGGGCCTGGCTCATCGCCACCCCGTGGGGGGTAGCAAAAAAAACTGCGTCGCAGCGCGCCAATGCTGGGTCGCCTAGGTCGGAAAAGCGCAGCTTGACCTGACCCCGCAGTGACCCGAAGAACTCATCGACCGGAGTGCCGCTCTCCTTGCGCGATGTGATCACCGTCAAATCGACAGCAGGGTGCTGCGCCAGCAAGCGCAGCAGCTCTACCCCGGTGTAGCCGGTGCCGCCGACGATTCCGATTCGAATCTTTTGCGTCATTCCCTCGTGTTTCGCATTGGCTCGCAGGCAATATGCACTTTCCGCCCGCAATTGCCGCGTAGCGGGCGCTACCTGCGAAGGCCCAAGGCGGCAGTATAGGGTGCGGGACGCGGCGCAAATCCGTTTACACCGCCAGAACTAGCGTCATCCGGACACCCGCCAGGGCATATTCTTGCTCCCTGCCATCCGCAGCGAGCGCGAGGATAAAGCCGTGAAAACCGCGGATATCGCGTGCGCGCACCCCAAAAATCCGCACCCCAGCAAGCCGCAGCGCGGCCACACAGCTAGCGCTTGGAGAATTGCTTGCGCCGACGCGCCTTGCGCAGACCGACTTTCTTGCGTTCGACCTCACGCGCGTCGCGCGTGACCAGGCCGGCCTTGGAAAGCGCGGGCTTTAGGCTTGGGTCGTAATCGATCAGCGCACGGGTAATCCCATGGCGCACGGCTCCAGATTGTCCCGATTCGCCCCCGCCTACGACATTGACCTGAATGTCGAAGGTCGCGAGGTTATCGGTCAGCACCAATGGCTGGCGCACGATCATGCGTCCGGTTTCGCGATGGAAATACTCCTCCAGCGGACGGCCGTTGACACTAACCTGGCCGCTGCCACGACGCAAAAATACGCGCGCGACGGAACTTTTTCTGCGACCCGTGCCGTAATTGTTGTTGCCGATCATAGTGTGGCTCACGCTCCAATGTTAAGCGGCTTGGGCTGCTGGGCGCTATGAGGGTGCTCGGCCCGCGGATAGATCTTCAGCTTTTTGATCATCGCGTAACCCAGAGGGCCCTTGGGCAACATACCCTTGACGGCTATTTGCAGCGCTCGCCCGGGGAAGCGCTCTTGCATCTTGCCAAAGCTCGTCTGCGAGACGCCGCCCGGGTAGGTCGAGTGACGATGGTAAAGCTTGCCCTGCGCCTTATCGCCCGTAACGCGCATCTTGGCGGCGTTCACCACTACAACGAAATCGCCCGTGTCTACGTGCGGCGTGTACTCGGGCTTGTGCTTACCACGCAAGCGCGCGGCAATCTGCGCCGCCAGGCGACCGAGGACTTTCTCGTTGGCGTCAACGACAAACCAGTCGCGGCGAACCTCTTGGGGTTTGGCCGAATACGTCTTCATGGCGAACCGATCATTGCGTTATTCAGATCCCGGCACAGGCCCAGGCGCCGTGTGCGACAAGCGCCTTGGCGCAGCGGGCGCAAACGGGCTGCGAAAAGCCGAAGATTGTACGTTGCCGTTGTCCCGCCCGCAAGTCGTAGCCTTGCTCGGCGCCATGCGCCACGGCTGGGACCATGGTTGTCGTCCGCAGGCGCGCGCCCCGGGGTGCGCCGGCAAACCACAGCTTGATGAGTTTTCGCGGCGAAACGCCCCTCGGCAGGTAGATGCCCGCACTTTCTTTCAAGGCGCCGTTGCAGCAGACGGCGACGTGACCGCTTGGGGGAATCGCCTGCTCCAGGATCATGCAGAATGTGAGTTTTCGGAGGACCCCATCATGGAGTGTCTGGTTCGCTGGAGCGGCCCCTCCGGCATGAGTTTCATCGCGGAAACCGGCAGCGGACACCTCGTCGCCATGGACGGCGCCCCGGATGCCGGGGGGCGCAATCTAGCGGCTCGGCCAATGGAATTGGTGCTTGCCGGTACGGGTGGTTGTGCTGCATTTGACGTCGTGCACATCTTGAAGCGTGGTCGACATGACGTGCGCGGCTGCGAAGTGCGACTGCTGGCCGAGCGTGCCGCAACGGACCCGAAGGTCTTTACCCGCATTGCGCTGCACTTCATTGTCAGCGGCCGTTCGCTGCCGCAGGAAGCCGTGGAACGGGCTGTGCAGCTTTCCCACGAGAAATACTGTTCGGCAACTGCCATGCTCGAGAAAACCGCCAAGCTCGAGATCGCGGTCGAAGTCGTCGACGTTCTCTAATTGTGGTGGCGAGAACCTGATGCCGATTTCGGAATTCGATCCGCGGGTTTATTTTGCCGCCGAGCGCACCTTGCTCGCGTGGTTGCGCACCGGGTTAACTGTCATGGCCTTTGGCTTTGTCATTGCCCGATTCGGACTATTCCTGCAGATCGTTGCGATCCAGGCGCCCGGCGTCTCGCATCCGGCCCAGGCCGGCGCCTCCGCCATTTTAGGCATCGTGCTCGTCGCCGCGGGGACCTTGATGATTATCGCCGCCGCCGCCCAGCATCGGCGCTTCGTCGCTACCCTGCCGCCGGTAGATCGGCCGCAGTA
>DASPWJ010000218.1:0-17142 GCA_035621895.1 Burkholderiaceae bacterium
GGCAGCGATCTTCTGGACGCCGATACCACGGACCCGGCTTCGTCGCGATCCTTGGGCGCTTCGGCACGCGGCCTGGAGCGCGGCGAGGTTGGTCGCGTTTTCGAGATCAATTGGCGCAGCTACATTGCCTACTCCGTTCGCAACGAGAGCTATGCGCGCGCAGAACCGAAGGGCAATGGAAAGGGCCGTGTATTTATTAAGCACACGCGCTCAAGTTACCTCGAGTATCTGTCGGTCAGCACACTTGCCTCAGACCTGTTCCCGGCGATATTTCCGCGGCCCATCGGACACTGGGCGATTTACTGCCTGAACCACGCGATCGACGTCGCGTCGATCTATGAGCCGGAGATTGCGGTACGAAACAGTGCCTAGCCGCCAAGCTGCGACCAGGACTGTGACTGAGGGCTTATTACCCACCAAAACCCGGACCGCGGCATCGACGTGCACTCCCTGGGATTAATTCATGCCCGGCTTTTTTGACGAACATCGACGCCGGCTTCAAGCGCTGGTTGCTGAGCTTGAGGCCCTGGAACATGAGGCGGGTCTGCCTGATTCGATCGCCGCTTCCGTCGAGTACGTCGAAGCCAAAGATGTACGTAGGCGATATTTTGGCGTTTCGGATGAAGACTTGCGCAAGGCGCTGATTGCAAAGTACCGGGAGGTCACAGAGGAACATCGCCAACGCTACCCCGCCTCGATTGCGGACACCAAAGCGCGCATTGCCGAGGCACGCAAGAAAGCAAAAAAGGCGCCCTGGGGCATCCCAGCCGCAATCGCTGGCTTGGCGGTGCTGCTTGCGTCTTATCTTTGGAGGCTCCCTGGGGCGCTGGCCGCCGTGACGATCGCGCTCTTTCTGGGGCGGTGGTACGTCTCAAGAAGGCGGCTGCACTTTGCGGAGGAACTGCGCCTTGCTCAAGACGAATTGCATACGGAAGAGCAGGGTTTGCGCGAACAGCTGCAAGACCCGATGGCTGCACCGGTCTTTTCCAAAGCCGAAGAGCAATCTGGACGGGAAGATCCCTAGCCAGCGCCGATGATCCGCGCTGTGATGAGGGGGTGCGGCAAACGGTTTTTTTCGCCGATTACTCTTCGAGGTACGGCCTGATAAGTTGCTCCCACTCCTGCTTGGAGCCACACTTTTTCTCTTGCACCCAGCAGGTCACGGGCGCTTCATCGTTCCAGCGATCAAATTTTCCCAGGTTGTGGTTGTCGCCTGCGTCGCCAAGTCGCTGGGTTTCCCTCGGCAAGATCCGCTTTAGCGCTGGACTGCGCGTGACGCCAGCCACGGTTTCCAGAAATATGCATTTGCCGAGCCTGGAGTCGTAGTGGCTATCGAACCGCACACGCGAGTTGCCATCGTCTGTCACCCCCTTTGGCCATTTGTCCCGGTACAGCTTGGCGACCTGGTCGCGGCATTGTTGCGCTAATTCGCCGTTGTTAGCGCCTTGTGCCGCACAGGTAAGCAGCGCGAGAGCAACAGTCAACGACGCGCGTGGCAAAAGTCTGGCCAGCATAGGTGACTCCGAAAGTTGGCGATTTGCTCGCTCGATGATGCTTGCTGAGGGGAACCGCGTCAACCATAAATGGGCGCGCCTTGTCTTGCGCTTTGCCGGCTAGAGCACAAGGACAGACCGTCCTGCGATTCGCACGCTGTCAAGGCAGGTCACCGCCGGCGCTTCTACGGGGTCCGTCGCTGCCGCCCGTTCGCTCCCAGAAGCGCCGCACACAAAAGTCAGCAAGTCCATAGCCAACCGGTGTGCCTAAGACGAGAAACACGACTTCGCTACGGCCCGAGGTGCCCAGAAAATACTGCAAGCTCAAGAACACGACGTAGGTAATGGCCCACACCAACAGCAACAGCAAACCCCATCGCAGACCAAGCGGCCGCACCCGCCTCTTGGAGACAGTCCATGAAAGCACCAGGCATGTGAGTGCTGACCATGGCAGCGTCTGCAACAGTGCCGGGAAGGGCTCCAAGGGTGCGGAGTTCATCCGTGCTGTTCGTACGGCGTCGAGGGCGTCTTGGTTTCGGATGCGCTTTGACGCCGTTCTGGCGCCTTAGGCGAATGCAAATTCGAATTTTCCCTCGCCCCGGCCGTCGCGTTGGACGGCAGGCGCGAGTGCGGCATCACGTATTCGTATTGCGCGTTCTCCACACGCCATACATTGCGGCCGCGATTCCCAAGGAATTGCCGGTGATCTGCTCGGGCGAGTGAAAAAGCCAGGCGTTGTATGTCCACAGCAGGGCACTTAGGAGCATGACAAAACGCAACTGCGCCCCGCCAAGGTAGAACACGCCAAAGCTCACCGCAACTGATGCCGAGGCGGTCAGCAACGTGGGCCAACCCTGCCAGGTGATGGCCGACGCGACCAGAGCGCTGAGGATAAACGCCGCGCAGGCCCAACGGCGGGTATGGGCTCCGCGCCGGTGCACCAAATCTGCCGCGGTGGTGCGGGTGGCCGACAGGGCACTCATGGCGGCAGCAGATGTCGCACCCAAGAGCAGGTTGTTGCAGGTCCACAGCAAGGAAGCTGCACTGCTGGTACGGCGCAAGACCCCATCGTTGCGATTGACGAGCCCGTTCAGACTGAGGCCCAGGGCAGCGATGCCTGTGGCGTGGGCAAGAAGCGATGGCGTAACGACTACAGCGGTGCTCAAGATGCAGGCGGGGGAAAACCGTACGACGCACTATTTTACGGGGCGCGCCAACCACTGAGAATGGCGCGCCGTCCGGAAAAACCCGGTAATTTTATCGTTCAACGCCCCCTTTTTGGTGCGATTTAATTGCCACGGCGTCGGGCCTTGGGCCTAACCGGCGACCTCGTCGGTTGTCTCCAGGTTCTCCGTGTCGTCGTAGCGGGCGCGAATTGCAAGCACCTCCGGCCAGGCCGAAAAGAAGGCCTCGACACATGTCGGATCGAAATGCGCGCCCGAACCTTTTTTCAGAAAATTCGCGGCATCCTCCAACGTCCAGGGTTTTTTATAGGGCCGTGCCGAAGTCAGTGCGTCAAAGACGTCGGCGACGGCGACGATGCGCCCCCACAGCGGAATGGCCTCGCCCTTTAAGCCATTGGGATAGCCAGTGCCGTCGAATTTTTCGTGATGAGTGAGCGCCACGGTCGCTGCGCACTGCAACAGCGGGGACGCCGAATCGCGCAAAATCTCGTAGCCGATGACTGCATGCTGTTTCATGACTTCATACTCGGCGGCAGTCAGTCGCCCGGGCTTGAGCAAGATCTGATCGGAGATTCCGACCTTGCCTACGTCATGCATCGGTGCGGCCTGCAGCAATAAGTCCTGCTCGGTCTCGGGCAATCCCAGCTTTGCGGCGATCAGACGGGCGTAATTGGACATGCGCAAAAGATGCGCGCCGGTCTCCGGATCGCGATATTCCGCCGCACGCGAGAGACGAAGAATGGCCTCTTTTTCCCGGGCGGCGATCTCGAGTGTGGCCTTTTTCACTTCTTCAGCCAGCCACGCTGCGCGATCCGAGAGCTGGCGCTGGCTCTTTCGCAACGCAAGCAAATTGCGTACGCGTGCACGCAGCTCGATGTTGTCGACCGGTTTATTCAAAAAGTCTTGCGCCCCAAGTTCGAGCGCCCGGTGGCGGACCTCGCTTTCGGTGTCGGCGGTCACCATCACGATCGGAATTTCCGCGCGACCCGCAATCGTGCGCAGACGGCGGATTACTTCCAGGCCGTCGACCTGCGGCATCATGTAGTCAAGCAAAATCAGATCGGGTTCGTGCTCCGTGCACCAGCTGATTGCCTGCAAAGGATCTTGGAAACAATCTACGGTCACGCCATCGAGTTTTTGCAACAAATGCCGAAACAAGGTCAGGTTCGTTGTGTTGTCGTCGACGACGATCACGTGTGGCATGGCATTACCCCTTGATGTAGTCGTCGACAAATGCATCCAGCAGCGCGATTTCGCCTTCCAGGGATCGCGCGCCGTTTTCGATGGATGACCAATCGTCTCGCAGCGCGGCACCTTCGACTTGCGCCGCAAGCGTGGCCAAGCGTGTTGCGCCCATATTGGAAGCCATGCCCTTCATCTCGTGCGCGAGGGCTTTCACGTTGGTGCCGCGGGAGCTCACCTCGTGTTGCATGCGCTCGCGTAGCCGCTGCAACGATTCGCGAAACGCTCCCAGCAAATCGACGATTGCTGGGCGATCGTCGCCGAACATTTCGGTAAGGCGTGTCATGTCCATATCAGAAGGTGGCCGCTGCGCGGCAGTAGTGGAAGGGGTGGAAGGCGCGATGTCGGCCTCAGGTGATCGGGTCCAAATCGTCAGCGCTTCGCGCAGGCGCTCGATGTCGATCGGCTTGGAGATATAGTCGTCCATCCCTGAGGCAACGCACTGTTCCCGATCGCCTTGCAGTGCGTTGGCGGTCATGGCGATGATCGGAATGTGTCGCCCGGTTTCGATCTCCTGGACTCGAATGGCAACTGTGGCCTCGAATCCGTCCATCTCCGGCATCTGGCAGTCCATAAGAACGAGCGCGTAGTCGCCCGCCGCTGCCATGCGCACCGCGGCTCCACCGTTTTCCGCGATGTCGACTTCATAGCCAAGTCGCTTGAGCATCAGGACCGCCACTCGCTGGTTGACCGGATTGTCCTCGGCCAGCAGAATGCGCCGCGCACGGGTAGCGCTTGGCGAGAAATCCAGCGTCGGAGCCGGTATTTGCAATTGCACGGGCGCCTTAGCCGACGAGGACCACGCCGTCAGCATTGCGTTCAGCAGGGTGGATTGCTTTATCGGTTTTTGAATTACCACAATGCCCCGATCGCTTAACCGTGCCTTTAGGTCCTTCGTGGCATCGCGCAAGCAACAAACGATCGGTATTCCTTGGGCGAGCGTCCGGGATGCCGCTTCCTCAATGCCTGCATCGCCCAGCGGCTCGATGAGCAGCAAAACATCCGGCTTTGGCCCCGAGCCAAGAGCCAGCAGGCGCTCTTGCAGGCCCGAGAGGTCCTCGGCCGATTGGTAGCGCATTTGCCAATCTTCAAGATAACGATGCCAGATCTCTCGGTTCTGCGCCGTATCGCCGAGGACGAAGGCAAGGCGCCCTTGTGTCGGGTTCCTCACGCCTGCGGGCGCCTGCTCGCCAAAGTTCAGAGGGATCGCTGCCCAGAAGGTCGAACCGTGTCCGGGGGTGCTTTCGACGCCGATTTTGCCGCCCATGGCCTCGACCAAGCGCCTGCATATCGCAAGCCCCAAACCCGTGCCCCCGTACTTTCGCGTAGTGGAGCTGTCGGCTTGCGAGAAGGGCTCAAAAAGCCGGCTCATTGCCTGCTCGGAAATTCCGATGCCATCGTCACGCACGCTTAGCCGGACCGTTGCGCAGACGCTGTCACGTTGATCCGCTTGGGCGCTGAGGACGATTTGTCCCTCGTCGGAAAACTTGACGGCGTTGGCGAGAAAATTCAAAAGAACCTGCCGAATGCGCAAGGGGTCGCCGACAAAGTGATCGGGCAGGCTCGATTCGACGAAACTCGCCAACGTGAGTTTTTTTTCGCTCGCCCTATTGGCCAGAACATCGATGGTACTTTCCACAAGCTGCCGCAACGAAAAGTCGGTCGTTTCCAGTTCCAGACGACCGGCCTCGATCTTAGAAAAATCCAGGATGTCGTTGATCGTCGATACGAGCGTATCGGCGGAAGTCTTGATGATGCGGACAAATTCGACTTGCTCCGTATCCAGAGACGTGTCGAGCAGTAGATCCGTCATACCGATCACGCCGTTAAGCGGCGTGCGCATCTCGTGACTCATTGTGGAAAGAAAATCGGTCTTGAGACGATCGGCCTGCTCAGCGGCTTCCTTTGCCTTGACCAGTCGCTGCTGCAAGAGCGTTTCGTTGCGCACGTCGGAGAACAGCACTACCGAACCCGAGTGCCTGCCTTCCAGCACAAGCGGTGCACCGCTGACCTTCACCGGTAGCCGAGTGCCATCTTTGCAAAAAAAGACCTCTTCGTTGGACCGGTAAACCCGTTTGTCTTGCATCGCAAGGTAAATCGGACACTCGACGGCAGGCAGCAAACTGCCATCGGGTCGGTGATGATGAATGATGTTGTGGATCGGTTTGCCTTTGAGTTCGTCTGACTTCCAGCCAAGCAGCTGTTCGGCCTGGGCGTTCATGTAGCCCAGCCTGCCGCGTGCATCCAGTGTGTAGACGCCCTCGCCGAGGTGATCAAGGATTGTGCGCAGCCACGTCTCCTGTTGTTTGGCCGCTTCTTCCAAGCGCTTTTGTGCTGAAATATCAAGTCCGATGGCGATCAGATACTGCGGCGAATCTTGGTCGTCGAGCAGCACCGAGGTCGTCCAGTCGAACAGGCGCCGTTCACCGGATCGGCTCTGCCAGGACGCCTCGAAACGCCGCGCAGAGCTGTCAGCGTCAAATCGCGCAAAAATCTCGCGGCCGCGCGCGCGTTCCTCCGGGGGAAGGAAGTTCTCCCAGAAGTCGGGCTGTGCTTTGACCTCGTCGCTGCTATAGCCCGTAAAGGCTTCGGCCGCGTTGTTAAAGCGAACGATTCGTCCGGCGCGGTCGACGACCAAGATGATGGCGCCCGCCGAAGTGAAAACGGCGTTGCTGAAGTTGCGCTCTTGACGAAGGTCGCGCGTGCGTACTTCGATGGCTTCTTTAACGACGGATTGGCGCACCAGCATTTGCCGCAGATATGCGGACCAAAGGATGGAGATGAGCGCCCCCAGCACGAGTATCGAAGTGCTCCCGTAGTGGTTTTCCTCGAAGACCCCGGGTTTTGGAGTGGCGATGACGGTCCAAAGGCGGCCAGCGACAGGAAGAATTCTCGTCACCTTGTTATCCGACGGCAGCGCATCCATAGTGTCGTTGTCCGCTGCGTTGGGATACAGCAGGCGTTTGCCCGGTTCGGCATCGGCATCGATCAGGGTCAACTGCACTTTGGAGCCGATGTCCTCGATACCTGACTGCACCATGTCGCCGATCCGAAATACACCCAGGACGTATCCGACCAGGTTGGCTTTGCGCATGGCAAAGCCTTCGGGGACGATGCCATCGCGATACACGGGACGAAAGGCAAGAAAGCCGTACTGGCCCGAATTTTCTTGAACCAGGGTTACGCGGCTGGTAGCGGAAAGCTCTCCGGTAATCATTGATTTATCCAGTGCCGCGCGGCGCGCAGAATTGGAGGACAGATCAAATCCGAGCGCTTTCTCGTTTCCTTGTAGAGGTTCAACGAAGTACACAGGGTAGTACTCCGCACGCGCGTCCGCAGAAACCATCGAACCTTGTTCTTCGCGCTGCGTAAATTCGAAGCCCGTAAAGCCGTCACGGCGCGCCGTCTGCTCAAACCTTGATCGTTGTGCCGCAGGAACACGCGGAATCCACTCGAGCGCCCGAATCGGGGAGCCCGCCTTCAGGATCGAATGGGCCAACCGATGGAAGGTCTGTCGGTCGATGTTGCTCGACGCGTCAAAGTAGGCACCTAGCGCTGTTAGTTCGCTCATTGCCAGCGCGATCTCGGCCTGCAACAGATCGGTTCTTTGCACGGCGGAAGCGCGAAATTCGGCCTGCGCGCGATGAACCTCGTATTGTCGGACGAAGCTAAAAGTCGCCGCGGTAATCGTCAGGGCCAGCACGAAGGCCAAGACCCAAAGGGGCAATCCTCGCTTAAGCATGGCTCCTCGCGGCGCTTGGCGCCAAGCGGGGAAGGTCCAGTTGTCCCGGGCGCCCAAATGCAAGCTGTGCGCCGACACTGGCCGGCAGGCAGCAGAGCCTGCTCGTTTGACGCAAATGTTCGGGGGATCTTGCGCGGTCTTCTGACCGATGGTCCCACGCGGCTGCGGGCATTGGCTTAAACATCGTTAGTGCAGACGCCGGGAGGGTTCGTTCGCCTTGGGGCGCCTTACCGCGTGGCCATCGGCAGCGGCGTCGACAATTGGCCGATCGAAGGCACGTGGGCATCGATTTCATCGCGCCGTAATGCTTGAAAGGCGCACGCTCCGAGGAAGCTTAGGATGCTTGCACCGAGTCGCTCTACGAGGCGTCGCGTCGCCGCGGCGATGTGCATTGCGGTATGGACACTGCGCGGGTATCTCATGACGAGCCTTCGACGACGGTGGCAGTTTTGTTGCTTGAGCGCCCCTCCCATTGGCCACGGTTCGTGCCCCGCTGCGATTGCTGGTCAATCGATGGCCACAAACTGCGCGTGCGTAGCACGATCAGCAGGCTGCTCAATGGGAAATTGTGTTGGAAACGCTCCCGCCTACTTCGGGGAAAATACCTTTGAATTGCGGGTCTTTTTGCGCGGATTTCGCTGCCGCTACTCGCGCGGGCGCCTTGCCAATCGCCTAGATACGGGCCTCAGGAGACGATTTCACAAGGTGGCAATTTGCGGTGGCGCATCTTCTGACCGATTCATCAGCGGCGCATCCCGCGCCCGCCGGGTGCGCCAGGCGTGTAGCGGTTTTGCTCCCGTATGTAATACGTCGATCGTCCGGCGCAGAGTCGATGGCCGGTGCCCTGCGCTAGGCGCTGGGGCAGGGCAAGAAATTCCCACCTGCGGCTTGACGAAGCTCGACGATTTACGTTGCGCGGACTACCGTTGCGTCGACGCATCGCAACCCCACTGCTGGTATTCCCCAGCAAATGGATGCGTCTAAGATGCAAGCGTGGCGAAGAATGCCGGCGCCGCGTCTTTCTTGCGGCACAGCTCATCGAATAAAAGGGCAAAGGGTTTCTTCGATCGCAACCTGTACCGGGGAGACAACGATGCGCGAAGGAAGGGCGGGGAAGACGGCTGCGCTTGCGGCCGTGGTGCACGTGTGCTTGCGCAGGGCATGGTGCCGGTATGCCTGGCTTGCGCTAAGCGGCACCATCGCTACCAGCGGCCTGGTGGGGATCGCACCGGTTGCTCTCGCTGACGAGGCGGTGGCGGTCACCGACCTGGGTGAAGTTGTCGTTACCGCCAGACGTCGCGACGAAAAAATCATCGAAGCGCCGGTAGCGGTCACGGTGGAGACCGGCGAACAGCTCAAAGAGCAAGACGCCATCTTGTTCGAGGACGTTGCGCGCGAGGTACCGAACTTGCGCATGATGCCCTCGCCGCAATCAGTCTCGGCGATGGATGTGACCATACGAGGGCAAACCGCGTTGCGTTCGGCGATTGCCTACGACCCAGCTGTTGGGATTTACGTCGACGGCGTCTACGTAGCCAACGGTCAGGCGGCGATGAATACGCTGCTTGACATCGACACGGTCCAGATCGTTCGCGGTGCGCAAGGCACATTGTTTGGGCGAAATAACACGGGCGGCTCGATCTCGTTTAACACCAACCGTCCGCAGCTTGGGGTCTATAGCGCCGAGGTTGCGGCCGATGGCGGGATCGAGCACATGTTCATGGGACGAGGAATATTGAACGTGCCGATGGGCGACACCCTTGCGTTTCGCTTGGCATACCAGAACAATGAACGCGACGGTTACGGATCGAGCATCTTTAGCGGACAAGGTGACTTTAACGACGAGCACCGCTACCAAGTGCGTCTGGGCGCTTTGTGGCGGCCGAACGGCGAGTTTGACGCGTACTGGACGTTCGAGCACTTTAATGCGCAGGAGGTCGGTGCGTTGCTGCATCCGCTGCACGGCACTTTTGTCGAGCAGATCGGCCAGCTGGCTCCGGGATTTGGCCTGCCACCGGTCGTGATCCCGAACGATTTTTATCAAACCGATGCCGATTTGCCGTCGCACGACAACACGAGTCTGGATGCCACGCAGCTCACGCTCACGCAGGCGCTTGGTGCATCGACGAGCGCCAAACTCATCGTGGCCTACCGGCATATTCACAATGACACAGCGATCGACGTGGACGCAACGTCGTTGCCGCTATTTGATACGGCGCTGCAAAATGGCTCCAGCCAGAAAAGCGCCGAGCTGCAGTTAGCCGGTGCGGCGCTGGAGAAGAAGCTCGACTGGGTTGCCGGCTTGTACTGGTTCCACGACGATGGCAGTGCCCCATCGCAGATCCCCGCGCAACCCGTCGCCTATCAAAACTTCTTCGGGGCTTTTCTGCCGGCAAGCGGCCCGCTGCTTCCCTGCCCGGTGCCGATTACGCCCTGTCCGGTCCAGGTCATTCCCGCTGCGGTCATAGAAGTTAACTCGCTGGAAAACATCTCGAGTGCAGGCTTTTTGCATGGGGAATACCATCTGACGGAACGCTGGTCCGCGGCCGCGGGCGTGCGCCGCACGGACGACGTGCGCAAGCTTTTTGAGAACGATTTCACCAACTTGCCGGTTATCGGAACGGTCTGCACGATTACGGAGCTCCCGGGTGCTTGCCCGTCCGTGAACGACGAGGTCAGTTTCTCCTACTGGTCCTGGGAGTTTTCCACGCGCTACCGCGTTACCGAGGAGCTCAATGGTTACTTTCGCACCGGCCGCGGCCAGCGCTCGGGCGGCTGGAACATACCCGTTAACAGCGTGACGGAACAACCCTTTCGTCCAGAAGAACTCACCGACTACGAGTTGGGCGCAAAGGCCGATCTGCTCAACGGCGTGTGGCTCATCAACGCCGACATCTTCATGGGCAATTACGATCAAATGCAGCGCCTGCTGCCCGAGCTGGTCAACGGTACACCATCGACCTATGTCATCAATGCCGGCAAGGCACGCGTCAGCGGTGCAGAACTCGAGTCCGACTTGCGCCTCGCGCGCGCCTGGTCGCTGCGAGCAGCCTTCGGTTTCACCGACGCCCGCTACCGTCAATTTCTCTATAGCCCGGGCGATGGGCTGCCAACGATCGACGAGTCCCACAACCAGTTTTACCTCACACCTCGGTACAACGTGGGCCTGGGTATAGGCTATGAGGAGCCGGCCTGGGATGGCATTGTGCGCCTGCACGCCGACTACGATTGGCAGGACTCCGAGCAGTTCAGCGTCTTTAACGACTTTAACAACCAGGGAGCCTACGGAACCTTGAATGCGCGCGCAGCGTACCTTTTCGATCACCAAGGACACTGGGAGCTTGCTGCCTTCGGTACTAACCTTGGTGCTCGCCAATACGCGGTAACCGGCGGCAGCGTCGACATACCGGCCTCGCCAGTACCGGCGACCTCCTGGCAGATACCCGGCGCACCCCGTCTGTACGGTTTTGAGCTGCTCTATCGCTTCGGTCCCAGCCGTTGATGCACGGCGTTCGTGTGCGCGTTTTGCACTCGGTACGCCGCGGCACTCATCCTGGCGGCTGTGCCTTTGCTGGGTGCGCTCGCGCAGCAAGCCACGCCACCGGAGCCGAGCGCACCGACATCCAGCCCCCCAGCCTCGCAGCTGCCTGCAGGCGCGGGGTCGGGCTGGTTTGATCTGAGCAAGCTGCCCTTTATCCCCGTCCCGGAAATCGACACCGCGCCTTTTAGTGGCGTGACACTGGGCTTGATTCCGGTGTGGCTGGCAAATAACGCCAACGGCGAAATCGAAAAGATTCTCGCCCCCGACATCATTCACAGCCAATACTTCGGCTGGGGTGCGCGCTGGCGTATTTTTCGCAATCCCTCCGACGACGAGAAGTGGTCGCTCGTTGCCGGCGGCAAACAATACGTCGAGCGTGAATTTAATGCCGAGTTCGACGCGGGTCTTCGCCGCGACCAGGCCTGGTCCTGGAGTGCGCACGCCATGTACGACCGCAGTGGCACGGGCCGTTTCTTTGGTCTGGGCAACGATTCGCTCTACAGCAACCAGACCACATTCATCGACAGCCAGATGCGCCTGGAAGCAACCGCGGCACGCAACTTCTCGCACGCAGTGCAATTGGCCTATATGGCACGCGCCGATTCAGTGGAGATCGAGCAAAGTGCGTTGAACTCCTTGCCATCCATAACGGTGCGGTATCCCACTTTGATGGGAATTGGCGATGTCAGCGAGCTGCAGCAGCGGCTGGTCTTTAGCTACGACACGCGCGATTCGGTAGTCGTGCCGCGCAGCGGCCAGCGGCTGGTTGCTTTTGCCGGTTTTTCCACCCGCGCGCTTGGCAGCAACGACGCGTACACCTTTGTGGGGATCGACACTACTTTCTTTGAGCCTGCGGGGCCGGATCTCACGCTCGTAGCGCACGTTGCTTTGCGCTACATGCCAACCTACACGGATGCGCCGTTTTGGGCGCTCTCCAGTCTGGGCGGAGATCGCAGCGTGATCGCCGAAGCGCAACCACTGCGCGCGTTTGGCCCGGGGCGCTTTGTCGATCGCAATGATTTCGCGGGCAGCCTTGAGGCGCGCACTTGGGTGCAGCGCTTTCACTTCTTCGGTACGGACCTAAAGCTCGAGATTGCGCCCTTCATCGACACGGGCAAGGTGTTTTCCTCGATGTCCGGCAACCCGTTTTCGCAGCTACACATTGGCACTGGCATGGGCTTTCGCCTCGTCGCCAGCCCCTTTGTCGTGGGTTATCTTGACATCGGATATGGCTCGGAGAAGGTCGCGGTGTTCAGCGGCATCGACTACCCGTTTTAGCGGGTCGCCAGATGCCGCTGAAGCCAAGCTTGCGGCGTTTTAGACGGCTGCGAGCGCCTGGTCGAGGTCGGCGAGCAGGTCATCGACGTGCTCGATACCAATGGACAGGCGAACCGCGTCCTCCGAAACGCCCGCAGCGACCAGTTCCTCTGGCGAGAGCTGGCGGTGCGTCGTCGAGGCCGGGTGTGTAGCAAGAGAGCGCACGTCCCCAATGTTGACCAGCCGCGTGAAAAGCTGCAGCGCATCAAGAAAACGCGCCCCACGCTCGCGACCCTGGCCAGTTGCTCCTTTGAGCCCAAAGGTCAGCAAACCCGAGGCCTTGCCCGATAGGTATTTTTTCACCAGCCTGTGGTCGGGGTGCTCTTCGAGCCCTGCATAGTTGACCCAACTGACCTTGGAATGGCGCTGCAGATGTTGCGCAACCTTGATCGCATTGTCGCTGATGCGATCAAGACGCAGTGCCAGAGTCTCGACGCCTTGCAGTATCAAAAACGAATTAAAGGGCGAAATTGCGGCTCCTGTATTGCGCAGCGGCACCACACGCGCGCGGCCGATGTAGGCCGCAGGCCCCAACGCCTCCGTGTAGACCACACCGTGGTAGCTGACGTCGGGTTCGTTTAGCCGCGGATAGCGCGCTTTGTGCTGCGCCCACGGGAACTTGCCCGAGTCGACAATGGCTCCGCCCAAGCTCGTCCCGTGACCACCGAGGTATTTGGTGAGCGAGTGCACCACGATGTCGGCGCCGTGCTGAAAGGGCCGGCACAAAAACGGCGTTGGCACCGTGTTGTCCACGATTAACGGCACACCGTGGCGGTGCGCGATCTGCGCGATGCGCTCGATGTCTGTTACGTTGCCCTGCGGGTTACCCAGTGACTCGACAAAGACCGCTTTGGTTCGGGCGTCGATCAGCGGCTCGAATGCCTCCGGTTTGCGATAGTCGGCAAAGCGCGTGGAGACGCCAAACTGCGGCAGCGTGTGGGCAAATAGATTGTAGGTGCCGCCGTACAAGGCACTGGAGGCCACGATGTTATCGCCCGCCTCGCTAATTGTTTGGATTGCATAAGTCACCGCGGCCTGGCCCGATGCCAGCGCAAGTGCGGCGATGCCGCCTTCGAGCGACGCTAGGCGCTGCTCGAGCACATCTTGCGTCGGATTCATGATGCGCGTGTAGATGTTGCCCGGCACCTTCAGGTCGAATAAATCGGCACCATGCTGTGTATTGTCGAAAGCGTAGGCAACGGTTTGATAAATCGGCACCGCCACAGACTTGGTCGTGGGATCGGGCGTATAGCCACCGTGCACCGAGAGTGTTTCAAAGTGCCACTTTTCGCGGCCACCAGATTGCGCCATGGTCTCCTCCCAAACGATCAGAAACGGTAAGCCTACGGGATCCTCGTGCCCTCGGCAAACGACGCAATCCGAATGAGCTCATAGCCAATGGGCATGAGAGCGCATCACGTGCCGACGCCGCGGCGTTGTTATCAGGGCCGCACGTCGCGCGTGGCGTTGCTGCCAAAGTAGCGCAGTAGCTCCGAACTTGGCGACAGGACCAACGTAGGGTTGGAGTCGGCCAGCGCCTGGCGGTAGGTCTGCATTGCGCGATAAAACTCGAAGAATTTCGGATCCCGCCCAAAGGCCTGCGCATAGATGCGGTTTGCCTCGGCATCGCCTTGTCCTCGTGTGGTCAAGGCTTGGCGCTGTGCCTGCGACAAAATGACTGTGCGCTCGCGATCGGCGCGCGACTGGATCTGCTGGGCCCACTCAAAACCCTGGGCGCGCAACTCCTTGGCCTGACGCTGGCGCTCGGACTTCATTCGATCGTAAATTGCCTGGCTGGTTTCGGCTGGCAGGTCCGCACGCCGTATCCGCACGTCGGCAACCGTGATGCCCAGTGGTTTGGCCCTATCGATCACTTCCTGCAGGACTATGTCCGTGATGCTGCGCCGCTCTTCGCCCAGCAGTGCCGTTAGCTTTACTTGCCCCAAGGCGCGCCGCACTGCCGAGCTCACGATCTGGGTTAATTGCGAGCGCCCTTGCTCAACCGTTCGTATCGCCTGGTAATACAGCAGCGGGTCGGTAATCTGATAGCGAGCGTAGACCTGGACCTCGAGGCGCTTTTGGTCGCCCAAAATGATCTGCTCGCTCGGCGGCTCTAGTGGGAGCAGACGCGTGTCGTAATACACGACCGAGTCGGTGAGGGGAAGCTTCAGGTGCAGTCCTGGCGCACGTACAACGTCGACGGGTTTACCCAGGCGCACTACCAGCGCCTGCTCGGTTTGTTGTACCGTGAAAAGCGAGAGCAGCCCCAGCAAAGCCAGCGCCAGGACGGCCACCAGAGCGATGCGGCGCCGGTTCATCGCGCAGCTCCTTGCGCCGCAGCGGCAGGTGGTGCTGCTTTTTCCTTGCCTTCGCTCAAGGGCATGTAGGGCACGACGCCCGACAGTCCCTTGCCTGAGGAGTCGATGATGACCTTGCCCGACTTCTTAAGCAGTTGGTCCATGCTGTCAAGATACATGCGCCAGGAGATCACGTCCTTGGCCTGGCGGTAGGTCTCGTACACCGAGAGAAAGCTCTGAATTTCGCCGCGCGCGATGTTTACCACCTGCTCCTTATAGGCGTTCGCCTCCTCGTTCATGCGATCGGCTTCCCCACGCGCGCGCGGCAGTATGTCGTTTGCATAGGCCTCGGCCTCGTTGCGAGCACGCTCCTGGTCGGCGCGGGCGCGTTGCACATCGTTAAATGCGTCGATCACCGCCGCGGGCGGGTCGACCCGTTGCAACTGCACCTGGGTGATCAGTATGCCGGCCTGGTACCGATCGAGGATGCGTTGCAGCATGTCCTTTGCTTGATCCGCGATTTCCTGGCGTTTGTCGGACAACGCCGCCTGGATCGGGTGCTGGCCGATGATCGCGTGCATGGAACTTTCCGCGGCCATTCGCAAGGTCGCCGCGGGATCTAGAACGTGGAAGAGATAGGCTCCCGCATCTTTGATACGCCAGAACACCACGTATTCGGCGATCACCACGTTTTCGTCGCCGGTGAGCATCTGGTTGGCGATGTCCCCGCGAACCGGCCCACCAGCAGCAAGCGGAGCGCCGATGAATTCGCCGGCACCGCCAAGCTGCAGCTGGTTAACCTGCGTTACTTTGGGCAGCAGTACCCGGTCAAAAGGGTAAGGCAGGTGGTAGTGCAGGCCCGGATCGACCGTGTCAACCCATTTGCCAAAGCGCAGCACGACGCCCTGTTCGTCGGGCTCCACGCGATAGATACCCGATAGCAACCAGGCCACAATAACGAAAGCTACCGCTACCAACCGCCCCCTGCCTTGAAGGCCCAGCGATTGCAAGACGTTTTGCAGCGCCTCGGCGTACCGGCGCAAGGTCCCTGGGCGTTGCGCGGGCGTAGCGGCCGTAAGCTCCTCGGCCTGCGGTTCGTATCGTTCATCCATCACCGCATTGTCCTACGAATGACACTCAAAATGGGGCGGGTCGGACCGGGGCGTCAATGCGATGCGAACGCATGGAAAATCACGTACACCAACGTCCCCAGCAAACCCAGCAAGGGCGCTGCGACGCCAGCCATGATCGCCAGATCCATGGTCGAGAATTTCTTGGGAAATGCTTCATCGCTTTGGGCAACCAGGGCCGCTTCGGGCGACGCGCTAAAGCGCGGCGGCGCCGCGGCCGCCAGAGCCTGGGCCACCGCCCGGCCGCTGCCAGGAGCTTGCGACCGCATGGCGCGCTGCTCGTCTTGCGCCGTGCGTTGTGCGCGTAGCAAGCGCCCTTGCAGCAGCACGTACGCGGCGCCTAGAACCGGGGCCATCGCCGCCAGGCCAAAAGACTGCGCATCGAGCGTAGTGGCGATTGCCGGGTCGCTCACTGCCGTCTTGCCGGCGATCCAGCCCAGCAGCCCCGCCCCAGCCTCGATCAGTATCGGATGTGCATCGAGCAGCCGGACAACCAGCAGACTGGAGAAAATCAAAATGGGGACGCTAAGCAGCAGACCGAGGAACAAAAAGAGCAGGTTATCTTGCGCGGCGGCGGCTACTGCAACGACGTTGTCCAGGCTCATGACAGCGTCAGCCACAACAATGAGCAAGATCGCTTTCCAGATCCCTTCGCTCGGGTCATGCGGGGGCGCCGCCTTGCGCTTGCTCGTGTCACTGCCGAGCAGTTCGATCGCGATCAGTAGCAGCAACACGGCGCCAATGAGCTTTAAGTAGGGCAAGCGCAGCGCCAGCGTAGCGGCAAAAGTCAGCAAGACGCGAAACAGCACCGCGGCACCGGTACCCATGAGCACGGCCTTTTGCCGCACACCCTCCGGCAGGTGCTGGCATGCCATGGCGATGAGAATCGCGTTGTCCCCGCTCAGCAGCAGATCGATAAGGCAGATCTGCAATATCGGGCCGATGACGTCGAGGCTGTAGCTGAACTCCACGCAAGCTGTCCTAAGGGGGTGGCGCGCACGCCAGATCGCAAACGCAGCCGCGATGGTATATCAGCGCGGTCCACAGAACTTTTCGCAGGTTCACTAAAATTGGCGCCTATGGCTACCGAATTTGTCCACCTTCGCCTGCATTCCGAGTACTCGGTCGTCGATGGCCTGACGCGTATCGAGGAGGCGGTGCGGCGCGCCGCCGCGGATGGACAAGGCGCCATTGCC
>DASPWJ010000219.1:0-2884 GCA_035621895.1 Burkholderiaceae bacterium
TTGGGGTTTTCCTCGGTGGCGTCGGACGGCTGATATCCATATTTAAGGTCGGATTGCCAGAGCCTCGCGGGGTTTGGCTCGGCTACCTTATTCCCGAACTGGCGCTACCGATTGTCATCGCGATCGCGCACTATACGGACAAGTGAGCCTCACGCTGGACGCTGCTCACCAATTTAACGGGCTCTCGGCATTGCAAGTTTTGGCCGTGCCGCAAGGAATATGCATTTCGGCTAGGTATGCACGGTGTTTGGTCGAAATGGGGTTGCTTCAAACCCGAACCCGGACGAAGTAATGGCTATCGGGTTCGCAATCCCTTTACGCACTACGTACAGGAAGCGCAGAGGTCTGCATCGAATCGCAATGTAATGCATCACGCGACCCTGTTTTGCGCAACGATCGAAGACCCGCCTATCCGACACCAAAGGCGATGCGATCGATGTTCTTTCATCAGGGAGTTATCCCGCTGCAGACGAAGCTGCAGTTGGTGATTCACGAGCGTTTGCGTGCGAACTTCGTCTGCCGCAAGTGGTCAAGGTTAAGGTGTGAGCGTCCGCAGGCGTTCCACGAACGTTGGTTCGAGCCTGCCTATGAGGTCGGTTTGCCCCGCGATACGGCCCTCACGATCGATCAGCAGCAAGCGCGTGTTGTGATTGAAGTCGCCGTCCGGAAGCGCCCGGTACTGTACGCCCAGTAACGCCGCTAATTTGCGCGCCGATGTCTCGTCGGTGCGCGCCAAGGTCCAAACCAGGGGATCAAGATCATGTTCGCGCGCGACACGATCAAGAACCTGTATCGAGTCGCGCTTCGGATCAAAGGACACTATTAGAGCGCGCGCGTGGCCACGCTGATCTTCAGGCAGTTGGGCCAATGTCTGCTTGATGGTCTCGATCGTCGTTGGGCACGCGTACTGGCAGGACGAATAGAACATACTGACGACATATATCGTGCCTCGCAGCTCGGCGAGGCGAAAGGATCGCCCTGCTTGGTCCTGCAGGCCGATGTCGAGTTGGTATATAGAATCTGTTGGCAGGTTGGCGTCAGCTAACGTCGCCGCCGTGGCGCCGGTTGCAACCAGCATCAGCAGCGCGACGAAATGCCTGCGGGACACCACGCCAAAAGGCAAATAATTGGTCATGGGGCAGCCTTTGAGATAGGCCGGGCGCACCGAAACCCTAAGTTCCCGGTACTGCCGGCCGCGTTCATTGACGAGAGCAGTGCGATGCGCATCAAAATCGCGTACGACTCGCGGTCCTTCATCGTGATTGCGCCAGCGCCGCAAAACCGCAGTTTCTCGGCGTCCCCCTGCACTCGACTGTCGGCATCAACCAAAAGCGCATTGAAGTCGTCAACCCACTCCCAAATCAGACCGTGCATATCGCTTACGCCGTAGGCGTTGGGTTCTCCGCCAACCCGCTGCTTGCTGGCATCGGCCGTGCTCGCATACCAGTCCAGAATACGCGCGCGCCAGGCTGGATCCGAGCGGGCGTCCGTGCGCGTAGCGTCGGCCGCGGCGACGTATTCCCATTCAAGCCATGTCGGCAGTCGAGCATTCTCCTCTTCGCAAAAGGCCTGCGCGGCAAACCAACTCACTCTGGTGACCGGGGCGTCTTGCGCGACTTCATTGCCAAGCTCGGTTGGTTTGGCCCAAACCCTTAGATAATCGGCGTCTGCGAAGATCGCTGGCACGGCGCCGCGCTGCCAGCGAGGCTGGCGCTGGACGAATGCCAGGAACTCGGCGTTGGTAACCGGCCGAACACGCATGGCAAAGCGCGAAACGGGCAATGGGGGTTCATCGTTGCCGGTCAGCACGCCACGAAACAAAGCGCCCGGCACGACAACGTACTGGGCCGCCTGCAACGGTGCGAAAGCGCACAAACCCGCAATCGTGCAGGCGGCGGCAATTGCCTGGCGAAGGGGCAGCACCATGGCATGTCCCGCAGTTTCACTCGGAGCCGCTTGTTCCGGGCTTGTTCAAAGAGGCACGCACCTTGCGCACTTCTTCCATGTCGATGCGTCCCCCGGGATTGCCCCAACTGTTTAGTACGTACGTCAGAATGTTGGCGACCTCGTCGTCGTTAAGCTGGCTCATTGGGGGCATCACCGAGTCATACGTTTTTCCGTTTACGGTGATTTTGCCCTTGCGTCCTTGCAGCAAGATCGGAATCGCTTGCCGCGGGTTGGCGGCAAGGAAGTCCGAACCCGCCAGCGGCGGAAATACTCCCTCCATGCCTGCGCCATTGGGCTGGTGGCATACCGAGCAAGTGCCTTGAAATAGTGCCTTGCCAGCCTCGACCTGGTCCGTGACGGTCAGCACGCCTCCCGACGCGGCGCGCGCTGCTGCGCTCACTGCGCTGAGGTTGGGCTGAGACCGATCACCCAAGTAGACGGCGTCAAGCTCCTTGCCCGAATAAATCGACTTGTCCTCCGGCCCTTCGACCTTCAAGATCGCGAGCGCTCCCTTATTGAAGGCACGGAAAATCGAGTGATCAACAAGTACGTAGCTGCCGGGCACGCGAGGATGAAACTCCACTATCGCCGCCCCGCCTGCCGGAATAAGGGTGGTTTGCACGTTCTCCTGCATGTTGGTTCCACCCTCGAAGCGAACTTTGTCAAAGATTGCGCCGATCACGTGAAAGCTCGACACGAGGTTCGGTCCCCCATTACCGACAAAAATTCGCACGCTCTCGTTGGTCTTGGCCAAGAGTGCGCGCTCGCCGGTGAGTGAGCCTTCGGCTCCGTTAAATAGCACATAGGTCGGCCGTTCGTCGATGGCGCGCGCCATGTCAAATGGCTGAAGTCCCTTCTCGCGATATTTCCCTGCCGTATAAAAATCGCCTTGCATCACGTAGTACTCGTGGTCAACCGGGGGTAAGCCCTGCGGCGG
>DASPWJ010000220.1:0-17923 GCA_035621895.1 Burkholderiaceae bacterium
ACCCGATACCGGTTCGGCGCATCATCGCCGTAGATCGCACCCAGCCAGCCGCACTGTTTCTTGACAGCCGGATCGAGTACGTCCGAGGAGACTACGAACAGCCGCGATTTCTTGCGCGCATGATGGGAACGGCGACCGACAGCGTTTTTCACCTCTCGGCATTGGGCGCCGGCACGGTCGCCGGACCCGAGTCCGGGGATCTGGATGCGGCGTTGCTAAGAAGTTTCGATACGACCCGCATTTTGCTCGAAGCATGCCACTTCCAAAGCAAGCCGCCCAAACTCGTATTGGCAAGTACCGCAGAGGCGAGGCCCGAGGTAGGACCCTGGCCGCAAGACAGTGAGGGTGTCTTACTCGCACTTTGTGAGCTGCTCGTGGTACAGGCATCGCGCCAGCACCTCGTCGACGCGCGCTGCGTTCGGCTACCGTGTGTCGTCGGTAACCGCAGCTGCAGTCATGATCTTGCGCTGCAGGCACTGCTCGCTGACATTGCTGCGGGGCGAGCCGGGGACGAGGCAGCGCAGAGCCTGACGGACGTTGACGTTATCTCCCTGGATGAGGCGGCCACCGCTTTGCTGGCGGCCCACGAGCGTCCGGCAAACGTGCCGGACGGCCCTGAATTCACCGACGTCGCCGGGCGGCGGGTGCGCATCGGCGAGCTCGTGAGGGTTGCTTCGCCAGCCGCGCGTATACCCGGCTCCTAATACCGAAACGGCGCTAGCCCAGGAACTAGACGGACGGTGGGTCCTTGCGGCCTACGGCTGCTGCGCGAGCGCGCAATTCATCGAGGTGTGCCGATGGCGAGAGCAGCTGCGGATCGCACGTTAACTCAATGAGTGCGGGTAGTCGTCGGCTGCGCATGCTCGCAAGCGCCTCGGCAAGCGCCGGACCAAATTCTTCGGTAAGGTTGACACGAAAACCGCTTGCGCCGTACGCGCGCGCGAGCTGGGCAAAATCGGGATTGCTTAGCGAAGTGCCACTCACCCGGCCGGGGAAGCGCAGCTCTTGGTGCAAGCGCACCGTGCCATACATTGCGTTGTTAAACACAAGAATCAAGACCGCGGCGTTGTACTGACAGGCGGTGGCCATCTCCTGTGCTGTCATCAGGAAATCGCCATCTCCGGTGACGCAGATCACCGTCTTTTCAGGAGCGCTGATCTTCGCGGCGATTGCGGCGGGAAACCCGTAGCCCATGCAGCCACTGGTCGGCGCAAGCTGTGTGCCGGGCGTGAGATAGGGAAAAAAGCGGTGCAGCCAGATGGAAAAATTGCCCGCACCATTGCAAATGATGGCGTCATTGGGAAGCGCAGCGCGCAGCTGCTGCATCAGCTGCCATAGGTCAAGTTGGGGCGGATGCCGGCGAAGGACCTCAGGGCGCTGTTGCCACATGGTGTACTCGACGCGCGCTTGCACCACGGCATCCGCCCAGACCGGTTCATCGATGGGCGTCATCATCGCCAGACGCGCGGCCAGCTGTGGCATTCCGGAGTTGATCATTAGGTCGGCTTGGTAGACGCGTCCGAGTTCTTCCAATCCGGCATGCGCGTGCACCAGTGCCTGCTGCGGCACCGGCGCGTGCAAAAGGCTATAGCCGTCTGTCGTTGCTTCGCCTAAGCGTGCGCCCAACGCCAACACGAGATCCGCGCTGCGGATGCGTTCGGCAAGTTTTGGATTGATCCCCAGACCGGCGTCGCCGACATAGTTCGGGTGACGATTGTCAAAGACGTCCTGGAAACGAAACGCGCATGCGACCGGGAGCCGATTGGCTTCGGCAAAGCCGCGCAGATTCTCGCTGGCGGCTGCGCTCCAACCTGCTCCCCCCACCAGCACAATCGGCCGTTGTGCCCGCCCGAGCAGGCGACGCAATGCGGCGATCTGGGTGTCGCTCGGCGCCGCTTGTACGCTTTGGTGGCACCGCGCATCCCGCACCAGTGCATGTTGCTCCAGTACATCTTC
The DNA here is from genome assembly GCA_035621895.1 of Burkholderiaceae bacterium. Taxonomy (GTDB): domain Bacteria; phylum Pseudomonadota; class Gammaproteobacteria; order Burkholderiales; family Burkholderiaceae_F; genus GJ-E10. Next base: position 1,957 of record DASPWJ010000220.1, read on the forward strand.
TGGCAACGCAAGGACGACCGGGCCCTGACGGCCACTCGTCGCGCACTGAAAGGCTCGGGCAACGAACTCGGGAATACGGTCGGCGCGATCGATTTGGGCGACCCACTTGGCCATCGATCCGAAGAGCCTGCGGCATTCCACCTCCTGAAAGGCCTCGCGCTCCAAAACGGCGGTGGGTACTTGTCCGACCAGCAGAACAAGTGGCAGGGAGTCCTGCTGCGCATGGTGCACGCCAATAGCCGCGTTGCAGGCGCCAGGACCTCGAGTAACAAATGCAATCCCGGGTTGACCGGTCAGTCGCGCATAGGCTCCGGCCATAAACGTCGAAGCCGACTCGTGGCGATTCACGATGAGCCGTATACCTGGAGTGTCGACAAGGGCATCGAGCACTGCCAGATAGCTTTCTCCAGGAACGCAAAAAAGACGATCGACCCCTTGCAATAAGAGCTGGTCGACCAAAATCCGGGCACCGCTACGCGAATCGCTCATATCTTTGTGGCTATCTGGCAGGACGCTTTCCGGCGCCCGGAAGCGTTGGCGTGTTGGACGATTCTAGCCCTCGCTAGCCTCGCCTTCAGCCCCCAGGCCAAACGGATAAGGCACGTTCCAACGTAGCTCGGATGGGCGCTTCCAGGTGCGGCACGAACAAAAACAGTACGACCATACCCGCGCTTAACGTAATCGGAAAACCAACCGCAAAAAGGTTGAGCTGCGGGGAGACTCGCGCCATGACTCCCAAAACAACGTTGATGAGCAGCATGACGGCGAGCACCGGTAGCGAAATCGATAGCGCGATGGAAAACACCTGCGCGCCCAATCCCGCGATAACATCAAACGCCAGCGTTCGGGGGTTCGCTTCGGCGATCGGAAAGATCTCGAAACTTTGGCGCAGGCCGTACAGCACCATCAGGTGCCCGTCGATCGCGAGAAAAAGCAAAAGCACCAGAAGCGAGACGAAATTAGCGACCGGATTGTCCATGTCGGTTGCTTCCGGGTTGAAAAATCCTCCGAAGGAAAGCCCGACCTGAAGCCCCACCATTTGGCCGGCGAGTTCGATGCCGGCGAACAAGACGCGTATCGCAAAGCCCAGCGCGACGCCAATAAGTATGTTGCGAACCAAGATCTCGAAAAACACCGCATCGAGTGTCGAACTCATCGCTGGCGTCGGAATCGTGGGTGCCAGCACCAATGCAATCGCTACGCCGATCGCCACCTTAGCGCGCAGAGGAATGGAGCGGTGTGACAGCACCGGCACGGTGCTGGTCAGGGCAAGAATACGCACCAGCGGCCAGAAAACATAGCCCGCCCACGCGGCGATCTGGTTGCTGGTGAACAGCATGGTGTATCGCTTGCGTTGACGCCTAGCCGATCATCGTCGGGATGGACTGGTAAAGGCGGCGCAAAAAATCAACGAAATACGTGATCATCCAGGGCCCGGCGAGAACTAAAGTCGCAATCATTGCCAGCAGTTTGGGGATGAAGGTAAGTGTCATCTCGTTGATCTGCGTTGCGGCCTGCAAGATCGACACGACCAGACCAACCACGAGCGAGGCGAGCAGCATTGGCGCCGATAGCAAAACGACCGTGTACAGGGCTTGTTGCGCAAGCGTGATTACACCTTGTGGGTCCATGATTGCCTTCGCGGAAGTTTTTTGAAGTCGATTGCCAAGTCGCGCGGTGGCCGCCCAGCGTCAAGGCGAAAAACTTGCGACCAAGGAGCCAATAAGCAGGTTCCAGCCGTCGGCCAGGACGAACAGCATGAGCTTGAAGGGCAAAGACACGAGCACGGGTGAAAGCATCATCATCCCCATCGACATGAGCACGCTTGCTACCACCATGTCGATGACGAGAAAGGGGATGAAAACCATAAAACCAATCTGAAACGCGGTCTTGAGCTCGCTGGTCGCAAAAGCCGGGATGACGACGCGCAAAGGCAGATCGGCTGGCTTATCGACCGCGGCCGCCGTCTTTTCTATGCGTGCCATGCGGACGAATAGTTCCAGATCGTTTGCGCGTGTGTGTTTGAGCATGAATTCCTTCATGGGCACTGCAGCCAAGTCGGTAGCCTGTTCAAACGAGATTTTCTGCTGGCTAAAGGGCTGATAGGCCTGCTCGTACATGCGATCGAAAGTCGGGCCCATGACGAAGAAGGTCAGGAACAGTGAAAGGCCGATGATGACTTGGTTGGGGGGTGCCGTTTGCGTGCCCAGCGCCATGCGCAGCAGTGACAAGACGATGACAATGCGCGTAAAGGAGGTCGTAAGAAGCAGCAGGGCCGGCAAAAACCCAAGGGCCGTGAGAAACAGCAGCGTCTGGATCGGCACCGAATACTGGGTCGTACCGCCGGCTGCGGGCGCCGCGCTGATCGCGATGGGACTCGTCTGAGCCCACGCGGGCTGCAATAGCGCCGCTAGCGCCACTGCGGCCAGTGTCAGTGCCGAAAGTATGTGACCGGGCCGCATCAGCGTTGTCCCGCGCGCAGCTTCTCGAGCAAGGTGCCAAAGGACGCTGGCGGCAGTGCGCTGGCGCCCGCCTCGCCCTTGGGCAGCGAGCCTAAACGGGTCACGCCGCTCGCACCAACGCCCAACAGCCACCAACGCTCGCCTGCTTCAACAATAACGACCCGCTCCCTTGGCCCGAGCGCTAATTGCGTCACTAGGCGCAACTGGCTGCTGCCGCCACGCGGCGCAAAGCCGGCGCGGCGCAAAACCCACAGCGCCGCTCCGAGCAAACCCAGTACGAGGACAAGTGCCAGCGCCATGGGCACAAACGAGGGCCCCTCGATGGGTGCGGCCGGGGCGCCGGTTGTTGCGGCCTGCGCCTGCGCCACCGCGGCAGCTATTACCAGCGCGAGCGAGCCGCCGATTCTTGTAAGAGTCCGCCGTCGAGCGACCGCTAAGAGCTGGCTCGCGGCCGGAGCGCCGTCGCTTGCCGCCCTCGTTGGCCGATTCCCTGTGCACCGCATGGCCGGCCTTACTTGTGCAGGCGCCGTACGCGCTCGCTAGGTGTCACGATGTCGGTTAGCCGAATGCCAAACTTCTCGTTGACCACAACCACCTCGCCTTGCGCGATTAGGCAGCCATTTACCAGGACGTCCATTGGTTCACCGGCGAGCGCGTCCAGTTCAATGACCGAGCCCTGGGCCAATTGCAAAATGTGCTTGATCGGAATTCGGGTGCGACCTAGCTCCACCGTGAGGTGAACCGGGATATCGAGAATGAGATCCAGGTCCTGGGCACCGTCTGGCGAACTTCCGGGCGTTAACCGGGGAAAAATGTTGGCCGGCTGCGCGATAGTTTCTACGGCTGAGCTCGGTTCGATGGTCGCACCGCCACCGGTCGCCGATTGCTCCTTGAGCGCAGCGGCCCAATCTTCCTCGCCGCCCGCGGGTCCGTTTCCGCCCGGCTGGCTCATATTCAATTCTCCTCGATGGAAAAGTGCTCGCTAAAGTGCGAGTACTTCAGCATTCGTTCCGCGCGTATTGCGGTGTGGCCGTTCACGGCCCCAAAGCGGCACTCCATGACCGGCACCCCGTCGACCTTGACGGGGATGATGTCGCGGATGGGCAAGGCGATGAAATCGCCCACCTGCAGCCCGATGAGCTGCCCGACTGTCAACTCCGTTTGCGCCAACTCCGCGGCGATCTCGACCTCAGCGTTTTGTACCTGTTGCGTCAGTTGACGTACCCAGCGACGATCAGGCTCCTGGCCGTCGCCTTGCAACGAGGAATACAGAATGTCGCGGATAGGTTCGAGCGAAGAATACGGAAAGCAAAAGTGGATCTCGCCACCGCTTTCGCCGATTTCCAGATTGAACGTCACCGCCACCACGATTTCCGACGGAGAGGCGATATTGGCGAACTGCGTGTGCATCTCCGAGCGTTGGTACTGGAACTGAAATTTGACCAACGCACCCCATGCCTTGGTGTACTCGGCCAGCACGAGCTCCATCATGCGCTGGATGATGCGCTGCTCGGTCGCGGAGAAATCGCGCCCCTCGATGCGAAAGTGCTGTTTTCCCGTTCCGCCGAACAAGGTGTCGATGGCGCAAAACACAAGATTCGGATCGAAAATCACCAGTCCCTGGCCGCGAAGCGGCGTGAGCGTGATGATATTGATGTTGGCCGGAACAACGATGTCGCGCAGAAATGCCGAGTACTTGATGACGCGCACCGGACCGACCGAGATCTCGGGATTGCGGCGCATGAAGTTAAACATGCCAGCGCGCAGGTTACGCGCAAAGCGCTCGTTGATGATCTCGACGGTGGGCATGCGCCCGCGCACGATGCGCTCTTGGTTCGCAATGTCGTAATCGCGAATGCCTTCCTTTGGCTCGTCCTTCTGGAGCTTTTGCGACTCACCGGTAACGCCCTCGAGAAGTGCGTCGACTTCGTCCTGAGAGAGAAACTGTTCCGACATGTTTGCGTTTTCCCAGCGCCAGCTGTTTGCTTGTGTCGTTACTGTATGAGCATGTGGGTGATCAGCACCGCATCGATCGATTGATCGGCGGCCGTTCCGGCGATCGCCTTGTTGGCAGCTGCGACGACCTCCGTGCTGAGCTTCTCCTTACCCTCTTTTGCGATCAAATCCGCCGGATCCTGGGAGCTAAGCACGGGGATGACGGCGCTGCGGACGATTGGCATAAGTTCTTTGATGGCCTCCGCCGCTTCGACGCTTTTCACCTGAAATGTCAACTTGATCTGGAGAAATTTCTCCGGATCTTTTAGGTTGACCGTAAAGGTCTCGAATTCGACGAAATACGGCTTTTTCGCCTCGTCTTTCTTGCCCGCGTCCTTGCCCTTTTCCGCGTCTTTGCCTTTTGTCGCCTTGGTCTTGCCGGTCTCGGAGGATGCGGACTCTGGGCGCGCGGCACCGAAATACAGGTAGGCGCCCGCGCCCGCACCGGCGAGCAAAAGCACGACGCTGGCAATAAGGATGATGGGTTTGAGGTTTCGCTTTTTTGCCTGAGCTGGGCTCGCGGCCTTGCCCGGGACCGCAGCCGCGTCCTTACCCCTGGCTGCGCCCAATGCGTCTTTGGCTGGTGCCGCAGCGGCGGCTGCCTTCATATCGGCCATCATTTCCCCAAAAGCGTTGCAAACCGCCCGCTGTCGCCTCGGCAGCGAACCGGTAATCTTTAGCGATTATTGGGAATGGGTCGTCGCCGCAATCAGCCGAATATGCGCGCGATTTGGCACTAAGCAAAGGTATCGATCAAGCGGCTGCCGGCTATCCGGTTGCCCGCCACTACGTCGACGCCAATCGCGGTTGCGCGTGTCATCGCGGGCACGTTGAGCGGATCGTTTACCCCAAGTGCCTGGCGCTGCGCTGCGCCCTGATCCGCATTGCCTGACGAGCCATCACCGACCTGTGCGTCGGCAAGTTGCAAACCGCTGCTTTGGAAAAGCTCACCCAGATGGGGAAGCGCCTCTTGCAGCGCGGCGCGGGTCGCGGCATGACTGGCCGAAATCACCAAAGACGCCTGTAGTCCGTTCATCTGGATCGAGACATTCACCGGTCCGAGTTCTGCCGGTTGCAAGGACAGCTGCGCGGACTGCGCCCCCGTCTTGGCCAGCAAGACAAGCTGTCGCGATACGTCCAGTCCAAATCCCGAATCGCCCACCCGTGTTGCGACGTTGACCTGAGCGGGGCCAAGGCCAAGCGCTGCAACATCGTGGATTGGTGCGCCGGCCAGGCTTGTCAGGGCTGCCGTCGACGATGAACCCAGCGGTGTGCCACCGTTTGCAAGCACGGAATCGCCGATTGTCTCTGGCGCGTTGCCGTTGGCCGATTCGCCTTCGGCCTTCGCGGGACGGGCAAAGAGCGTCGCAAAGCTTTGCACCGGATTCGTGGCGGATGCGTTGATGCCCGCGACAAGGCCAGAAGCAGGCACCGCTTGGTTTTGGTCCTGCGCCGCAAACGTGCCCTCGGCGGTGTTCGCGTCGACACGATCGGAGGCGCCCAACCCAACGACGGTTGCTTCGCTACTGGGCGGCAGGGCCGCCTGGTTGCTTGCCGCAGCCGCGCTCGGCTCCGGACGGATCGTCTGTGCAGCGGCTGATTGCATGAATGCGCCAACGCTGGCGTCTGTCGGCACCAAGATGTTGCCGCACATCGGGGCACTCGTGTCGGTCGTCGGCGCGGTGCTCACTTTTGGCGCTTCTGAGCTGCTCGTGGACTTGTCCGGCTCGTCCTTTGCGCTTGTCGGGCGGTTGGCGCTGTCGCGAGCTTCCGCAACGACGGCGTGTCCCAAAGGCGCTGGGCTTTTACCCGTGTTGAATGCGTGGGTCAGCGCGGGGGCTCGCTGCGTGGACAAAACCACGCGGCTCGTTGCCGCGGACCGCGAATTCGCATTGGCGCTGGCAGATTTCTCGCGTGACGAGGCCGCTTCGATGGCAGTTTGTGCGTTTGTCGCATCTTCCCCCTGGCCAGTGTCAGCGGGCGTTTGCTTAGGCGCATTACCCCCCTCGGGATTGTTTGCGTCGTCTGGTGAAGATGCGGCCTGGGCGTTGGCCATCGCGGATGAAAAGCTCGCGCTATCGCTTGAAGCGTCCGTGGCGGCCGGTGACGAGGAATCGGCATCCTGTCGCTGGCTCGAGTTACTTGCTGTCAACGCATTGGCAATGGTGCTCGAAATCATGAATCACTCCCGACAAAAGCGGCTCCCTGACCCAATCCGACGGCCGCCGCGCGGTTCTGCGATTGCTGCGCGAACTCATCGGTGTTTTTCTGCTCGCGCCGCACCTCGGTGCGGCGTTGGCGTTCGAGGCGCCGTGCCGCTAACGTCTCTAAGCTCTTGTGTTTGCGTAGACATAGCGCGACTTCGCTGGCTGCCTGCGCCACGGCCTGTTCGCGTGCCTCGATTTCCCGTTCCTGCGCTGCAACAGCCTCGTGCAAACGTTCGAGAAACACGATCTGGTTGCGCTCTGCGCTGGGGTCTCGTTTATCTCCGGGGCGGCAACGGGCGCGTTCCTCGTACTCTTGAGCGTACTGGCGCAGCGTCGCTAAGTGCGCTCGGGCTTGCTCGAGCGCGCGTTGCAAGGTTGCGTGCCGCACCTGAGCCGCATCGCTCTTGCTCTTGGCCAGCTCGATCAGGGTTTGCAAGGTCTCGGGGTTCATTTTGGATTGGGACAGCCTGTGACCGCTGTCTTACGTTTGCTTGTGCAAAACCATGGTGACATCTGCTAGTTACCGAGGATCGGCACCGACTTAACGAGTTCTGCCAGGTCTTGTTGCGCTTGACTGAGCATTGCGCGCTCGGTCATGGATTGCTGCAAGAATCGCTCCATCCGCGGATGGGCAGCAATGGCGGCGTCGAGGGTGGGATCGGCCCCTGCAACGTACGCTCCGACAGACAGTAGATCGTGGTTGCGCTGGTAGCGCGAATACAGCGCTCGGAACCGTCGTGCAAATTCGATCTGCTGCACACTGCAGACGGCGGGCATGACACGGGAGATGGAACTCTCGACGTCGATTGCCGGAAAGTGTCCGGCCTCTGCCAACGATCGCGACAAGACGATGTGGCCATCGAGGATCGCCCGAGCTGCGTCGGCGACCGGATCCTGCGGATCGTCGCCTTCCGTTAACACCGTGTAAAAGCCCGTGATTGAACCACCGCCCGCGGAGGCATTGCCGGCCCGCTCGACCAGTTGCGGTAGCTTGGCAAATACAGAGGGCGGGTATCCCTTGGTGGCAGGCGGCTCACCGATTGCCAAGGCAATTTCGCGCGCGGCCATGGCAAAGCGCGTAAGCGAATCCATCAGCAGCAGCACGTCGCGTCCTTGATCGCGAAAATGCTCCGCGATCGACGTTGCGTAAGCCGCTCCCTGCATGCGTACGAGCGGCGTCGTGTCGGCAGGGGCAGCCACGACGACCGCGCGCCGCAGACCTTCGGTCCCGAGAATATCGTCGATGAATTCTTTGACCTCCCGGCCACGCTCGCCGATCAGACCTACGACGATGACGTCGGCCGTGGTGTAGCGGGCCATCATTCCCAGCAGCACGCTCTTGCCCACACCGGATCCGGAGAACAGCCCGATCCGCTGGCCGCGACCGACTGTGAGCAGACCGTTGATGGCCCGGATTCCGACATCCAGCGCATTGCGCACCGGCGCACGGTCCATCGCGTTGATCAGGCGTCGCGTCAAGGGATGAAGTTCGCAAGCACTGCCGTCGGCCGCTACCAGAGGTCCACCCCGATCCAGCGGCGTACCGCTCGGATCGATCACCCGCCCGAGCAGTGCATTGCCTATGGGTAGCTGGCGTGCACGGTCCTCCGCGCGGCGCCGCGGGTGATTGCGCTGCGCCAGAGTTGGTCGCGGCGCAGCAGGCTCGAAGGGCACGACCATGGCACCGGGTCGAATGCCCTGCGGCTCGCTAATGGGCATAAGAAACAGACGCTCGCCCGAAAAGCCCACCACCTCAGCGTCTAGCCGCGCGTTGTCCGCCTGCACGACGGCAACGCGGGCGCCGACGGGTAATTTCAGCCCGACAACCTCCATGACCAGACCGGCCGAACGCGTGAGCCGACCTCGCAATTCCAAGGGTTCGGCGCAGGTCACGATAGAGCGGCACTCCCTGAGAAACTGGGGAAAGGCCGAGAGCTGCGGCGCGTTGGCTGATCGACTCATTGAAAGTCCGGTTTGCGGCCGGGCTCGTCGGTCGCGTCTTCAATGGTGATCTCGGGTACGGGCGCATCCGACCCCAAGGTTTGCACGACGCGACGCCATCTCGTGGCCAAGGTCGCATCGATCTCCGCATGGGGCGACTCGACTCGACAGCCACCAGGTTGGATCGTTGGATCGGCGAGAAAGCGGCAGCCGTGAAACTGACCATCGGCTCGCAGCGATTCGCGCACCAGCTCAAAATCAAGCGGTGATAGCCGCACCGTCGGATGGGCGTGCGCATCGACGATCAATGTCAGCGCTTCGCGCACCACCGGCAGAATCACGTCGCGTCGGGTCTGAATTTCATGTCGAAGAACCTGGCCCGCGATGTCCAGCGCCAGGTCGAGCAAGCAGTCGGACGTTTGCAGCGAGAGTTCCTCAAAGCGCTTTTCCAGGCCGGTGAGCAGGCTCTCTAGGCGTTGCAGATCGGATGCCCGCGCTTGCTGGGCATTGCGCATCACATCCGCATAGCCCTGCGCGCGCCCTTGCTCGTATCCGTTTTGCTCACGACCCGCACCCGTGCCGCGTGCCGACAGCGGTACTGAGCCGGCAATGCGCGTGCCGCCTGCAAGCGGACGCAGCTCCCAATTGGCCGTACCGCCAATTTTGTCCTTGGGAATAGTGCGCGAAAACCGATCCGATGCCCCCATGTCAAGCCTCGTAGTCCACGATTGCGCCGGGTTCAGACAAATTCATCGTCGCCGCCACCGGCGCCGAGTTGGATTTGGCCTTCGTCGGCAAGACGCCGCACGATCTTGAGAATTTCACGCTGTTCGGCCTCGACCTCCGAAAGCCGCACCGGGCCCTTGGCCTCAAGGTCCTCGCGCATGGTTTCTGCCGCGCGAGTCGACATGTTTTTAAAGATGCGCTCACGCAATGTCAGGTCGGCACCCTTGAGGGCGACGATGAGGGCCTCGGATTGCACTTCGCGCAGTAGCGCCTGTATGGCCTTGTCATCGAGGTCATTGAGATTCTCGAAGGTGAACATCTGGTCAAGAACCTTCTGTGCCAGATCGGCGTCGTGTTCGCGGATCGCCTCGATCGCTACCGTCTCGATGGCATTGCCCAGAAAATTGAGAATCTCCGCCGCCGCCTTTGTTCCCCCCAGTGTTGCCTTCTTGATTTTGTCGCTGCCCGCGAGTACACGCGACAGAACCTGATTGAGTTCCTCCAGGGCCTTTGGTTGAATGCCGTCGAGCGTAGCGATGCGCAGCAAAATGTCGTTGCGCAGGCGCTCCGGGATATTTTTCAGCACCTCGGACGCATGGTCGCGCTCCAGGTGTACCAAGATCGACGCAACGATCTGGGGGTGTTCCGTTTTAAGCAACTCGGCGACTGCGGCCGGATCCATCCACTTCATCGATTCGATGCCGGAGACGTCACTGCCTTGCAGGATCCGATCGATCAAAAGATTGGCCTTTTCCTCACCCAAGGCCTTGCGCAGCACCTGACTCACATATTCGTCCGTATCGCGCACCAAAGAGAAATTGCCTTCGCGTGTCTCGTGGAAGCGTTTGATGGTTGCGTCGACACGATCGCGCGAAACCGTGCGCATCTTGGCCATCGACTCGCCGACTTTTTGCACTTCCTTGGGCGTCAAGTACTTGAAAACTTCGGCGGCACCTTCCTCCCCAACGGACATCAGGAGGATCGCGGCGCGGTCGATGCCGGAGTCGTCGGCTGCCATGGCGTTGCTTAGGCTCTGGCGTCGCCGACCCAGGCCTTGACCACGTTGGCGACTGCCGCTGGGTCACTCTTGGCGATCTGGCGCACACCTTCGATCGACGGCGGGGTGCCGCCCGCGGGCGGCGCAAGGGCCGGCGGCGTTGCTGCCGGTGCCTCGGTGACGACGGGCGCGGTGCCAATGGTTTTCATCGCTGGTCGAAGAACGCCGAACACCACGATTGCGGTCAACACGAGAAACAGCAGCGCCTTGCCGCCTTCCTTGGCGAGGGCAAGCACATCAGGACGCTGCAGCAGCGGCACCGGTTCGGCTGGTGAGAGCTCGGGTTGAGTGAACGGCGCGTTGACCAAATTAAGCGAGTCTCCCCGTGGCTCGTTAAATCCCATCGCCTGGCGGGCAAGAGCCTGCAAGTTTTCGATCTCCTTGCTATCCCAGGGTGTACCCGCTCCCTGGCCATCGGCCGGTGCCTTGTTGTTCACGACAACGGCGGCCGTGAGGCGCCGAATTTGACCACTAGCATTGCGCGTGTGCCGGATGTTCTTGTCGATCTCATAGTTGGTCGTTTGTTCATGGTGCGTGCTCGCTGGCGCGCTGTTTGCCGCGGCAGCGGGCGGGTTCAGGGGTGGTTGCTGCCCGTTGATGGGTGCCGTCGGCGGTACCGGCGGTTGATTGGACAAGGCACCGGGTATTCCCTGCGGACCGCTGGCGCCAGGTTGCGTGCTTTCATTTGTCGATTGCGAGCGTATAGCGGCCTTGTCGGGGCCCGGATTGGGCTTGTAGGACTCGTCTTCCGTCTCGACGTTGGAAAAGTCGACGTCGGCAGTTACCTGGGCGCGCACGTTACCGCGCCCGACGATCGGCTCCAGGATGTCCTCGATACGCTTGATCGTCGTGGTCTCGATCTGGGCCACATAGTCAAGCTGCGAGGAGTTCAGGCCGACGGCACCGTCGGACTGATTGGCCAGCAAATTGCCGTGCTGATCGACCACGGAGACGTTCTTCGGATTCAGTTCTGGCACCGACGAAGCGACCAGATGTACGATGCCGGCGATCTGGGCACGGTCGAGTGCTTGCCCTGGATGCAACTGCAGCAGTACCGAGGCAGTCGGCGGTTCTTTGTCGCGCAGAAAACCTGAGTTTTTGGGCAAGGCCAGGTGGACTCTCGCCGCCGCAACCGGCGCCAGAGTCTGAATCGAGCGCACCAGCTCGCCCTCCAGACCGCGCTGGTAGTTCAGCTGCTCTTGGAACTGTGTGAGGCCGAATTTTTGTGACTCGAGGATCTCGAAACCAACGATGGACCCCTTGGGCAGTCCCTGCGACGCCAGCTTAAGGCGCGCTTCGTGCACTTTGTCGAAGGGAACAAGGATCGTTCCGCCGTCGGTGCTGCGGTACGGGATGTTCATCTGCGATAGCTGAGCGATGATCGCTCCGCCGTCGCGGTCCGAGACGTTCGTGAAAAGCACGCCGTAGTTCGGGGAAGTGCTCCATAGCCATGCCGCCGATACGACGGCAATCAGCCCGGCGGCACCCAACATGATCAGTGCGCGCGTGCGTGGTGACAGGCGCGCGAGGAAACCCAGACCGGGGTTTGAGGAGGCGCCGGGAGTGAGTGCGGGGTTATCCATCAGAATTCGTCGTGGCCGCCTTGATCACACGTTTGCGTCAGTTTGGGGCGTTCCAATTATTCGGCCCCTTTAGGGTGCGGATGCATCGATAAGCCGAGGAAATGTCTACTGTTTCGCTTTGCCAGGGCGATGTGCAGGACAAATCGCAGCTTTTTGGCGGGCGCAAAAAATTGCGCCGGTAAAGGGGGCCAGATTTCCTCATTAGCGCTCGCGGCGCAGCGCTACAGTCGTGCCGAGTTTTGGGGCGCCGTTACTGCCGGCGGCAGGTCGTGCCCGAAATCGAAAACATTATTCGCGGGGGCGAAAGATGGATCTGGCCAGCATTAATACGCAGATTGCGAATGCCGTTGCCAACGCAAAGGGTGTGGCGGGCGCAACGGGCGCCGCAGGTCGCGAGGGTGCGGGATTAGACTTTGCCGCCTCGTTGGATTCGGCGCTGAAGGCGGTCAGCAGCAGCCAAATGCAGGCCGAAGAGCTGCAAAAGCAGTTTCAGCTGGAAAACCCCAACGTAAGCCTGGAGCAGACGATGATCGCCATGAATACCTCGGCGATCAACTTTGCCGCCGCGGTGCAGGTTCGCAACCGCTTGACCCAGGCCTACGACCAAATCATGAACATGCCGGTCTGATCGCTAGAAACCTAGACTCGACAGCAGTTCATCTACGCCGGCCTGGTCGGCCACAACGTCACTGCGCGATTGCGCACCGATCACCGGGCCTTCAAAGCTCCCCGCGCGCGCCTTCTTTCGCGGCTCGCCCCCGTTGGCATCGACCAGCAGCCTCACGAGCTGTCCTTCGAGCGTCTGCGCAAGTTGCACGACCTTGCAGATGACCTGTCCGGTTAGGTCGTGAAAGTCCTGGGCCATCATGATGTCGGTGAGGATTGCATTGGTTGTCTCGGTCCGTTTGGGGAGCATGACCAAAAATTCGCGCGTCTCCTCGACTAACGCGGCACCAGCGTCCGTGGCGAGCCCCTCGCTTTTGTAGCTAGCAAGGGTGGCCCAGCGAGCCTGCAGACTCAGGGCGTGCTGCGCCATCTCTTCTTGCAGCGAGCGGGCGCGGTCAACGGCGTTGAGTACCTTTTCGGCGGCCTCGCCCGTAACGCGCGCAATGTATGCGAGGCGGTCACGGGCCTCTGGGAGGCTATCGCGAGAATCGGCCAGACGATCCTCGTAGCCAAGATCGCGGATGGCTTCGTGCAAGTTGCGCGTCAGATACCCGATGCGTTGGTAAAGGTCCTGCGGCGCCTGAGTATTGGCTGCGCGACGAGAACTTGCGACCAGGGTCGCCTGCGCGTCTTCGCTTCTCGACGTAACGGTTGGGGTGGTGTCGTCGTCCCAAGGTTGGATGTAAGACATGTCGCCCCAAACGCTCACCTCTTTTTCGGGAGCGCGGATCGTTTCATTGGTGGCAAGCAGGTCGCGCAATGGTGTGGAGTCGCTGTGGCCCATGGTCGTTGCTCCGTTTAGGAGTGTTTTTGCATGATTTTTTGAACCTTTTCCTCCAAGGTCGCCTTTGTGAAGGGCTTCACGATATAGCCGTTGGCGCCGTTCTGAGCGGCGCTGACGATGTCCTCCTTCTTGGCCTCCGCCGTCACCATCAGAAAGGGAATGCCCTTCAGTGTCTCGTCGGCGCGAACGCTCTTGAGTAACTCAAAACCATCCATGTTGGGCATATTGATGTCCGAAACGATGAAGTCGAACTTCTTCGACTTGAGTAGATGTAGCGCCGCGATTCCATCTTCGGCCTCCTCGGCGTTGCCGTAGCCGATCTCCTTCAGCAGGTTACGAACGATCCGCCTCATGGTGGAAAAATCATCGACGATAAGAAATCGAGGCTCGTTACTCATACGTGCTCCTACAGAGTAGCCCGACACTGGCGCGCACCGCGCGACCATGCAACATTGAGGCGCTTGCGCACCCGCAGACTGATTCTGCGGTCCGCCTGGGTGATTCAAATGCGAGAAAAAGTGGCCTCATCATTTGCAATCTGCTCTCAAGGAGAAGTGCTCGGTGCGGACAACGGCACCGACGTCGCGCCACTTTGGCCCGAATTGCCGGCATTGGGCGTGGCGTCTGTGCTGTCGACTGCAAAGTCCGCCTTCGAGTGCGATTCGCCGGCTACGCTGCGCTCGAGGTCGTCGGCATCGCCGGCTTCGATTTCCCCGCCTGCCATTTGCATCCGCTCCTCGGCCAGCTTGTTCAGGACAATGATCGAAATCCGGCGATTGAGCGGATTCATGGCGTTTTCCTTGTCGAGCGGGTTTGAATCGGCCAGCCCGACGACGCGAACGATCTTCGCCGGCTCCATGCCCCCTGCGATGAGTTCGCGGCGCGAGGCGTTGGCCCGGTCAGCGGAAAGCTCCCAGTTCGAGTAGCTCTTGTCGCCAGCCGCGTACTGGGCCGAGTCGGTGTGGCCGGTGAGTACGAGCTTGCTGTCAACCTCATTTAGAACTTTGCCAAATTCGCGAAGAATGTCGCGCATATAGTCCTTGACCCGGGCGCTGCCCGTGTCAAACATGGGCCGTTTGAAGTCGTCGACGATTTGAATGCGCAGACCATCGGGCGTGATTTCAACTCGGATCTGGTCCTTGAACTGCACCATCTTGTCGCTCGCGAGGATCGCCTGGTCGAGATGCCGCTTTAATTCCAGCATGCGAACGCGCTCCTTGCGCTGGACCTCGTCTCGGCGGTGTTTTTTCGCCTGAATCTCGCCGCGCTTGATCTGTCCGGCGGCCTTCGTGAGATCGTCTCCACCTCCGGTGATCACCGAATCGGAGTCGCCGGCGCCGTCGCCGCCGGAAAGCGAAACCTGCAGGGGCGATTGGAAATACTCGGCGATGCCCTTGAGGTCCCCCTTGGTCGTCGATCCGAGCAGCCACATCAACAAGAAGAAGGCCATCATCGCCGTGACGAAGTCCGCATAGGCGATCTTCCAGGCCGCACCATGGGCGCCGTGCCCACCCTTCTTGATGCGCTTGATGACAATCGTCGATTTGGCCTTTTCGCTGCTGCTATTCATGGTATTGGGGTGTTAGGCAATGGATCAGCGCTTCTGTTTGACGTGCTTTTCGAGTTCGAGGAAGGTTGGGCGTTCGGTCGAGTACAGGATCTTGCGGCCGAATTCGACTGCGAGTGCGGGCGCATACCCCTGCAAGTTGGCCAGCAATGTGGCCTTGATGCAGTTCAGCTCCTTGGTCGATTCGTCAACTTTTTGCTCGAGCAGTGCGGCCAGCGGCTGGACGAATCCGTACGAGAGCAAGATCCCCAGGAATGTGCCGACGAGCGCTGCGGCGATCATCTCGCCTAGTACCGCGGGGGGCTTACCTACCGAGGCCATGGTCTTTACAACCCCCATTACCGCGGCAACGATGCCAAAGGCCGGAAGCCCATCGCCAGCCTTTTGCAGTGCGTGGGACGGCGCCATGAGTTCGTGATGATGGGTTTCGATCTCCTGTTCCATCAGGCTTTCGATTTCGATCGGATTCATGTTGCCGGAGACCATCATGCGCAGGTAATCCGTGACGAATTCGATGAGGTGATGGTCTGAGGAGATCATTGGGTGCTTCTGAAATAGAGCACTCTTTTTTGGATCCTCGACGTCCGACTCGATGGCCATCATCCCTTCTTTGCGGATCTTGCTCAGAATGTCGAACAAAAGGGCCATCAGAGCCATGTATCGCGCCTTGGTGTATTTCGATCCCTGAAGCAGTTTTGGCAGCGCCTTGAGCGTTGCACCGAGTACCTTGGCGGAGTTGGCCGTGAGGAACGCGCCGCCCGCGGCTCCGGCTATCACGAGCAGCTCGATTGGCTGGACCAGGACGTGGAAGCTGCCGCCCTCAAGGGCATAGCCTCCGAAAACGGCGCCTAGGACGAGCAGGTAGCCGACGATGACGAACATGCTGTTCGACCTTTGTCCCGATTGGAATAACGCTGCACAAGCGTCGTCATTGGCCGCCCGCCCAAATAGATGATTGCGCTAACCCCGTTTCGGCAGC